>JAFPVC010000059.1 GCA_017413085.1 Prevotella sp. | reverse complement strand
TGCCTGTGACTTTGATTGTATGCTTACCTCCTTATGCCATTGCCATGCGCTGTTATAATAGTATCGTGCTATACGCAGTTTCCAAGGGTCGAGTGAGCGGTAATTGATACCGTTGTCAAAATACAACAGGTCGGGTTGATAGCGGTCTATTATCTCGTGTACACGCATCTCCCATTCGTTGAGGAAGGCGTTGCTCTGAGGATGCCGCCCCTCTTCTGCCGCTTCGTTTATTACAGCTTCCGTAGCACCACCAGTAGCAGGGGCAGCCAAGGCCTTGGGACCCATGCCACTTTGCAGGATAGGTTTCTGTGGAGGTCCGTACAGGTCTGCATACTCAGGGTTCATAAGGTCGGTATCGTCAAGAGGCATGTTGAGTGGATACATGAAGTCCCAGTTCTCTATGCGATGATTGCTCACGCCGAACTTCATTCCCTTGCCGCGCACTGCCTCTGCCAGTTCGCCGATGATGTCGCGATGCGGCCCCATCTCCTTGGCATTCCAGCGTGTAAGCTTGCTGTAATACATTGCGAAGCCGTCATGATGCTCGGCTGTAGGGATTACATAGCGTGCGCCTGCCGCCTGAAAGAGTTCTGCCCATTGCTGCGGGTCGAACTTCTCAGCCTTGAACATAGGAATGAAGTCCTTGTAGCCAAAGGTCTTCTGGTCGCCCCATTTCTCCCGATGTGCGGCACTGAGACCGTTATACATGTGCTTGGGGTACCACTCACTACCTGCGGCAGGAACGCTATACACTCCCCAATGAATGAATATGCCGAACTTGGCATCCTTGAACCACTGAGGAGTTTGGTAATGCTCAGCCACCGACTGCCAGTTAGCCTGATAGGGTCCGTCCGGACACTTCTCAAGTTCTTCTGGTGTAACGCTGATAGTCTTACGGTTGTCAGTACGTATCAAGCGGGTGCATTGCTTAATCCAAAGATCAGCCATCAGCCTGTGACCTGCTGCAGTAGGATGTATGCCGTCCCATATCCATTGCTTCATTGATACAAGCGGGTGCTCCTTCTTTTGTGCTGCAAACAGTTCGTCATAGCGCAGGAGCACGGCATCATTGTCTTTGGCTATTGTGGCAACAATGCCCGACAACTGGTGGATAAGGCTGTCACGCAGGGCATAGTCTTCATCCGTTCCTATTTTTCCTACCTTGGCAACGAAAGGTGTTCCCAGTACAAATCTTATCTTCGGATTTGATCTGCGAGCTTGGTCAAGCAGGTTACGATAGCGCTGTTCCCAGTCGGCAAAGTCAAAGTCTGAATCCTTGTTCTCTAAATAATAATGTACGTCATTCGTTCCTATCAACACAGACAGGACGTCAGGATTCATTTTGATGACATCCTCCGTCCATCGTGCCTCAAGCCTTGTGAGGTCATCACCGCTGATACCGCGATTCAGGAATTCGTACTCATATTCAGGCAGAGAACTCTGAAAATGTGCAGCACACAGCATCATGTAGCTATGACCAAAGATATGGTTCTGGTCCCATTGGTTGCGTTGGTCAGAAGGCGTGGAGTGTCCTGCGCTGTTTCCCCATCCTCCATCAGTGACAGAGTCACCTATAAAGAGCACTTTGACATTCTCTGCTTGCAAAGTCAGGGAAAAAAGTGCTGCTATAATGTAAGCAATAGTCTTTCTTATTATGAAATGCATAAACTTAGTAAACTAATATCTTTCTTCGATTGACAATGTTTATTCCTTTCTGAAGAGTACGAAGCCTCTGGCCATGGATTGAGAATATACAACTGTTTGTCTTTGCTTGTTCTGTATCGATATTCTTAATGGAAGTCGGATTCTGTGTATCACCATAATACTTTAATTCCGCATTGTCGAAACCTACCCATGTGGCATTGCTTCCTGCGAGAATTTTAAGACCGACTGTTATGTCTGCTTTCTCTGCAAGAGTAAATTCTACAATATAGTTCTCTGAATGATTTTTCTGAGTTGAAGAGCAATCTGTTGTGTTGTTGTTCGCAAAGATGACAATGCCCGTGCATCCGCCAGTACCCCTCTGTGCAATGACATCAGCCGAGAAGACGTACTTGCCTGCGGGCATGTCCTTGAATGTTTGCTGAGCGTAGTTGGGATTTGTTACGCCACCGCCATTGTATGCCTCCATGAACGGATTGCGCCCGAGAGCATTGTAGTCGTGATTATTTGAAGAGTTGATATGAAAGCCTTTACTCTCTACATTAAGTATCTCCCAACCCTCAAGGCTACTCATGTCTGCATTCACAATAGTGATGCTGACTGGATTAAGGATTGTTGCATTGGAGAACTTGAATGTGTTAACAGCTGCGGTAAGTGTACTATTAGCCTCTGTCAGTTCTGGTATGCAGAAACTGTTAAGGTGTGACTTTGCGTTTTTTATAGCTGACATTAGGTCTTCCCCGCCTTCCTTGTAGTTGGCATTGCCATAGAGAGCTTCGGCTTCTGATATCACCATTTGGAGTTTCTGCTGTGCTGCTACGGCATCGGTGAGCTGAAGGGTATGGGTGTCGGTGACGACACCGTCCTCGCAAACTGTCACTTTAAGTGCAGTGCTACCTGCAGGAATCCTCGAAACCGCTGTAAGAGAAACATCAACTGTGGCGTATTTGTCAGTGGCAGGCACTGTGCCTGTAGCAATAATCACACCATTGTTTGTGAGAACCTTTATTACAGCACCTTCACGTGATGT
This sequence comes from Prevotella sp., assembly GCA_017413085.1. Taxonomy (GTDB): domain Bacteria; phylum Bacteroidota; class Bacteroidia; order Bacteroidales; family Bacteroidaceae; genus Prevotella. The sequence goes on along the minus strand of JAFPVC010000059.1, from coordinate 64,894 downwards.
TTTTAGTCCATAGTTTTTAACCTTTATACTCGTTGGCTTACTCTCGTTGTTAATAGTAGGAAGAATAGGTGACAGGTATGCAGGTTCGTAGTCAATGTATGAGAGGCGTGCATAGCCATAGCACATCTTGCCGTCTGTGTATTGACCGATAATCTTTGGAGCAAATTCATCGGCTGTGAGTCCTGAAGATGCGCCATTAAATGTTAGAATGAGATTGGCATTGTCATCTGTCTCGTGTGAGGTGACTGATGCTCCGCCACCAGCGTTCACTGTGCCATGAGAACCAAAACGGAGTGACCCAATGTTGAGAGCAGAGGCAGGTTCAAAGCCATCTTCCTTATATATTTTCACGCGTATAGCCAACGTTGCTGTGGTGATCTTCTCCTCATTAAGAACCTCCATTCTCATGCCCGGATTGAGAGGCATCACGATATTCTTTGAACTATGAATGTCCCCAGCAAGGTCTTGTCCCTTGTCAGAGTCGATTACAGCCATATTGAGATGTGTGGCACGTCCATACTGATCCTGATATACACGTGGACGCTCAAATTTATCCCATTTCTCCTGTGTCCCATCCTCGTGAATAGCAACGGTGGGATCGTATGCTGTACCAGTCTCACTAATCCAGTGGAATCCATCCTTTGAACGGCTGTAGTATGCAATCTTGTTGTTCCAATGGTTTACAATCATGTGGTATTGGAACTCATCCTTCCACACTACAGGATCCTCATAGTAACGTTGGTATCCACCAGGGTATGCAGACTTGTCGCTAACCTCTTCAAAATCTGAAAGTCCCGTCTCGCTTATCCACATAGCACCACCACGATCCATACAGTAAATAGAACCATCAGGACGCTGTGAGAAGGTCCAGTTTGAATATGACTGGGCGGTTCCCGTTGATAGTGCCCTATCACGAAGGTTGGTGGGCATCAGTTCCTTAGCGCCCCACGAGTCACCAAATGTTTTAGATGTGTATCTATAAGCTGTTGTGTTGTTTATCAGAGCATAAAGCACATAAGTCCCGTCTGCTGCTTGAAACACTGTTGGATTGTGTCCAACACCGATGTTATAGTTCTCTGTTAGATTGAAAGGTCCCTGAGGACTTGTTGAGGTGAGATGATAGATATCTGATTTTGACCAGTAACTGTGTGCTCTTTGAGTAGCATCCCATCCTGCGAGATACATATGGTAAATGCCGTTTGCATCCTTCATGATATTTCCTCCCCAATATGACAATGTCGGTTTGCCGTCAGTGGTAGAGGCTGGTTCCGCACCATTGTCAAGAAATCTGCCTTGCACACCTTCCTGTCCCCAGATGGTTTGTTCTGCAGACTTGGTGACAGAGCCTTGCATCGGAAGGATGCGATCTTTGAATTGTCCTCCATTTACGATTGTCTGTGCACTCATTGAAAGTGCTATGAAGGTTGTTGAAACAAAAAGGATTAGTTTTTTCATTGCTGTTGATTCGGTTTGATGCTTTTTATTATGGTGGGTTCTAAAAATTCCCACGAGTTAAATTAGTCAATTATATGAATATCATTATGTCATATTTTTGTTTTCTTTTGGTGCAAACTGCTAGCTTCTGCGGTCACATAGCCCGCTATGCTTCCTTATCAGCTAACATTTTGCCCTCAAAATAAATTCAAAAATCTGACAGTGGGAATTATTAGACCCCACCTTATATTAGGAATTTTTTCTTCATTATAATTGCATATTCTTGTGTCAGGTGCAAAGGTAATGATAAAATCGATATAAATAGTGGAAAATAAAGATATTTTATTGTAAAAAAACGATATATATAAAAATAAAGTAGTATCTTTGCACCTGTTATGAATGAAGGCCCCTTATATAATTTCCCCCTGCTGATGCTCAATGTGGGGTTCGCAAGACATTGCGGCGACTGGAATTGGAGGAATGTGCGTAGTCCGTTTGCCAGGCTCTATTACGTGGTGGACGGTGACGCTCAGGTCGAGCTGCCTGACGGCATAGTGTCCCTCCTGCCGCATCATCTGTATCTTGTTCCGCCATATACTATGCATAGTAATATATGTAAAGGCAGTTTCTCTCACTATTACCTGCATTTATATGAAGACCCCTCTTATGGTGGCAGCTTTTGGGATGACTGGAAGTTTCCCGTGGAGGTGGAAGCTGCTAATGATGACCAGAATCTTATGAAGCGGTTGTGTGAGGTCAATCCGGGAATGAAACTGAACCAGTCGGACCCGGAGAGCTATGATAACCGCACTACTTTAATCAGTAACATACAGAACAATCAGCAACGCTCTGTTTGCGACAAGGTGGAGTCAACAGGCATTATCCTTCTTCTGCTCTCTCGTTTCCTGCGCCATGCCACTGCGGAGAAGCGTGTAAAAGATGAGCGTATAGAGCGGTCGCTGACATATATAAGGGAAAACATAGGCAGGCGTGTCAATATGGATGAGCTTGCAAAGGTGGCTTGTATGTCGAAAGACCATTTTATCAGGATGTTTAAGAGGGAAGTGTCGCATACCCCTAATGCGTATGTTACGGCAAAGAAGATAGAGCGTGCGGAATTGCTATTGGTTACTACTTCATTGTCTGTCAAGCAGATTGCTCTGTCTTTGGGTTATGATGACATGGCATATTTCAATAATGTATTCAAGCGGCATACCAAGGTGTCACCATTGCAATATAGAGAGAAATACTCACAGGTGTGATAGGTTTTTGTGCTACTGTACCAGCATCATGGCGACAGACAGTATGGTGACAATCTGTATGAACCTGCGAAAGGCTTTTTCGGGGAAAAGCTTTACGATGCGTATGCCGATAAGTGCGCCGATGCCGATATACTCCATCTTCTCCTTACACCGGCGGCCGCGAGGAGCGCATCTTCAACTTCGAAAACGGAAAGGTGAGATGGTGGTAATGCCAAAACCGAGGACATAAGTGCCACACATATCACAGTGTCACAGAAACGGCAGTTATCGTGACACTGTGATTTTCTCAACCGCCTGAATACTCGCGTATTTGAAAAAAACTTTCCCACGGTTTCGTACAGCGGAAATATGGAGGGGTTTGTCAACGTGTTGTTTGATAAGTAGTTAGGTTTTAGGACGTTTTTTAGGCACTGTAATTGGGGCCTAATTACACTGTAATCGAGGCCTAATTACCATGTAATCGCAACCTAATTACAGTGTAATTGGGGCCTGATTGCGATGTAAAAGCATACTGATTACAACGAAAAACCGCAATAAGTCCACAAAACTTGCTGCGGTTTTTCGTTTTTTTCATGTTTAAACTGTGTTTTCGCTGTGCTGAAATCTCCAGATTGCACGGCGCGGACGACTGTTTCAAAAAGTCATTGTGTAAGCAAAACGGGCAAAAAAGTGTCATTGTGTAATCAGTCCATGCGGTCGCGTGACGGCTGCGCCGAATCCGTTCTCGACTTCATCAGCATCACCCCAGGCATCACCGACGGCACGTACGTGCTGAATATCTCGGCAGGAAATAGTTTCCAGATATTCATGGATGTTAAAAATATGTTAAAAGCAATTAAAAAGTATTCTCATACGCTTTTTTTTTCTATCTTTGCACAAACGATTAACTAAAACTTTAAATGTTATGATGAAAAAACACATCTTCATATTACCATTGTTGTTGTTATTGCTGTCAATATATCCTGCCTCACCAATATGCGCACAGGGAAACACCAGGACGGAGACATATAATGGTCGCACGATAAAGGAACGTTTCCACCCCAGATATAAGTTCTATTACTACAGCATAGGCGACATATCTGAGAAGGCCGGCAGGATAGAGCAGACGAAGACGGAGTTTGAGATTGCAACCAAGAAACCGTTGTGGGCTGCTAAGGAAAAGGTGTATGGCATCTTCGACGACATTAAGATTCACACGCTGCAGTGCCTCGCCCGCAACGACAACAGCAACTATCCGCATCAGTTCATCATGGAGTTCGACGTGCTGATTAACGACAACGGCGACGTGTATTGCACCAATATCGTGTCGAAGAAATGCCTGTTTGACGTCTACAGCAATGAAGAACTGCTGTGGGTGTTCGATGAGATAGGCAAATTCAAGTTTCCTACGCCCGTGGTGACTGAACCCGAGAAAGGATACCAGAAGGTTACGCTTTACTTCTGAAGAATGGATTTTTTCCGCACAATAAACCAGCGGTGCAAGCGTTATTCTAATAATGAATAAGCTTATCATTTTTTCCGTGCTCGCCACGCTGGCAACCACTGCGAGGGCGCAGGAGAGCCAGACGGCTTTCAATTTCCTGCGCCTGCCTGAGAGTGCACACGCAGCAGCCCTCGGCGGCGACAACATATCTATCATAGAAGACGATGCCACGCTGGCATTGTCAAATCCTGCTTTGCTGTCGTCGGTTGGCGGCAGGACTGTCACCGTGGGCTATATGAACTACATGGACGGTGTGGGTATGTATACGGCAAACTACACCGACATCATTAACGACAAGGCGACCGCCGGCGGTGCCATACACTACGTAAACTACGGCAAATTAATCGAGGTGGACGAGAACGACGTGCAGTCTGGCACGTTCTCTTCGTCAGACATTGCCTTCGAAGGTCTGCTTTCATATACTCTGGCAAAGAAACTCGTGGGAGGTATAGGAGCCAAGTTTGTCTACTCGAAAATAGGCAGCTATACCAGTACGGCGGCGGCAATCGACCTCGGACTGAACTATTACGACCCCACAAATGATTTCTCGGCATCCTTTGCCGTGAAGAACCTGGGCGGACAGCTTTCTGCCTACAACGACGACTTTGAGTCGCTGCCGCTCGATGTGCTTATCGGTGCGTCATACCATTTCCGGAACTCACCGCTTAGGGTGTCGCTCACGTTTGCCGACCTCAACCACTGGGACTATGCACTGTTGCGCCACGCCTGCATCGGTGTTGATGTCATGCTCACGGAGCAGTTCTATATAGCCGGTGGCTACAATGCCCGCCGTTCATACTCAATGAAGACCACCAACCTGACCGATGGTTCAAAGAGTGCCCACGGTGCCGGCCTGTCCATAGGTGCCGGCCTGTTGCTTGACCGCTTCAAGCTCAACCTTTCATACGGCAAGTACCATGTCAACTCATCAAGTCTGATGATTAACGCCGCCGTAGAGTTGTAGTCTGCGGACAATACGTTTGTTGACGTTATTTATCAAACAGATATTAATACTTTATATAAAAGTGTTAAAGTCTGTTTTTTTTTTGCACAATGTGAATAATTGTTATTGCCGCTGTAATTAATAATGATGCGGGTAAGCACATGGTTGCCATTGTCGGATATTTTACAGATTCTAATGATAATATAGAAGGCTATCAGTGTATAAATCCGACTCCGAAAGGAGGAGTATATGAAATGCGATGTAAGGCAGATTTTGAAGCGTATCCTAATTATATTTATGTAAAATACTAACGATAATGAAAAACTATATTTTTATAATTCTCATGAGCGTTGCTTTTATAGCGTGTAACGCTCAAGAAATACATGATCTTCAAAATATTAACACAGACCAGTTGGTTAACACCAAATGGAAATTACAAAACACGGGAAGTCACGATTATACTATAGAATTTACTAATAATACAGTAAAAACCAGAGAGACATTTCCCCGAATAAATAAAGAAATAGATGAGACATGTAAGTATTATATATCTTCAACTAAACCCACATCATTTAAATCCACATCGTTTGACAATTCCCTTGTAGGAAAAAAACGAGAGGGGTGTTATCTTGTGGTATGTTCGTCTGAATCTGAGTATATGAATGTATTTGGGATAATGTCATTAAATTCAGGTTCTCTCATAATGTACTTATATCTTGACCATCCCGACAGCATGTATGCTGGTGGCGTAGAACACATATGGAAGTACAAGAGGGTTTCGGATTCAACCAACAATACAACTGGCACCTCCAATGGTAGTATAACACCCGTCTCATCAAATTGGGGAAACAACATCGGTAGTCAGACGCAGCAGAACAGTACTTCCCAGACAGGAACGACTACTAATTCCACAGGAAGCAGGGGGAGAAGATAGATAACGTAAAATATTTTGTCTGCATGTTTCAATGCATCGACGAGTAAATGAACAAGAGCGCATCAAGAGTTAATTTTTGATGCGCTCTGTATTTTTCCTATAAGCATTACATGTATGCTTACTTGTGATTTTCAATCAAAATCGCAAGTACTACTTTGGATTTTCAATCATTCTTACTACTGCAAAAGTAAGTAAAAAAATCGTGCAATAAATAGTACATAGCAGCGTTATATATAATAAGTATAGTATTTATGACCCAAAAAATCAGATTAAGACATAATGACCCAGATGCTGGATAAAATCAATGCATACATAGACAATTTGCCGCTTGAGGTGGAGCCGAAAGGACTGTATGAACCAATACGCTATGTGCTGTCGCTCGGCGGCAAGCGCATCAGGCCACAATTAATGATGATGGCTTACGAACTGTGGCGGGAGAACGGCGAAGACGTGTTGCCGCAGGCCGTGGCACTGGAGACATACCACAACTTCACACTGCTGCACGACGACGTGATGGACAAGGCCGATGTGCGCAGGGGCAAGCCTACGGTACACCGCAAGTGGAATGAGAACACGGCAATCCTCTCAGGCGACAACATGCTCGTGTTGGCTTTTAAGTGGATGCAGGAGATGAACAGTGAACCGCAGGTTTGCAGCAAGGTGTTGAGCACGTTCACCCAGACAGCCATTGAGATAAACCACGGACAACAGTATGACGTGGACTTTGAGACACGTGACGATGTGACGGAGGAGGAATACATAGAGATGATTCGCCTGAAGACCAGCGTGCTGCTGGGCTGCGCCGTGAAAATAGGTGCCGTCATGGCAGGGGCAACAGACGAGGACACGGAAAATCTGTATCGCTTCGGCGAGGCCATGGGGCTGGCTTTCCAACTGCAGGATGACTTCCTCGACGTGTATGGAGACCCGAAGGTGTTCGGCAAGGAAATAGGCGGCGACATCATGTGCAACAAGAAGACATACATGCTCATCAATGCCCTTGCCAAGGCCGAAGGCGACGACAAGGCGGAGCTGCAGCGATGGATTGCGGCAGAGAACCCTGACCGCAGTGAGAAAGTAGGTGCGGTGACTGCTATATACAACAAACTCGGCATAGACCGTATGGCGAAAGCAAAGATGGAGGAATACTATCAGATTGCCCTCGCCGCCCTTGACAAGGTCTGCGTAAGCGACGACCGCAAGCAGCCACTGCGCGACTATGCCGCAAAAATGATGAAGAGGAACAAGTAGAAGAATTGAAGAATTGAAGGGTTGAAGAATTGAAGAATTGAAGAATTGAAGAATTGAAAGACGTGCATTGTGAATTATGCATTATGCATTGTGCATTGTGTACTGTGAATTATGAATTATATCGACACCCATACACATATTGACGGTGAGGAATTTAAGGACGACCTTGGCCAGGTGATACAGCGTGCCAAGGACAGTGGTGCGTTGAAACTGCTTGTGCCGGGCATCAACCTTGAATCGATTGACACGGTTCGCAGTGTTTGTGAACGCTATCCTGGTTTCTGTTACGGTATGCTTGGGCTGCACCCCGAGGATGTGAAGGAGGATTACGTGCAGGTGTTGGATAAGATAAGGACAGAGATTGACTCAAACCTGTCATGCGCCCTGCCTCCTAAACGACTTATCGCTATAGGCGAGGTGGGTCTCGACTTCTATTGGTCGCGCGAGTTTGAGAAGGAACAACTGGATGCTTTCGAGCGTCAGGTAGCATGGTCGGCGGAGACAGGACTGCCGCTGATGATACACTGCCGCAAGGCACAAAATGAGATGGTGAAGATAATGCGCCGCTACGAAGGCAAGCTGCATGGAGGAGTGTTCCACTGCTTCACCGGCAATGAGCATGAGGCAGAGGAACTGCTACAGTTTGATGGCTTCGCGCTTGGCATAGGAGGTGTCCTTACATTTAAGAAGAGCAACCTGCCGCAGACCTTGCCCGCAGTCGTGCCGCTAAACCGCATAGTGCTTGAGACCGATGCGCCGTACATGACACCCGTGCCGCACAGGGGCGAGAGAAACGAAAGCAGCTTTATACCTTATATAATAGAGCGCATGGCTGAGGCCTATGGCATGACGGCTGACGAGGTGTCGCGCGTGACCACGGAGACTGCAGAGCGGATATTCTTCTCAAGATAAGAGAAAAATGATAAAGTACAATTCCTTAATCTACATATTTCTTTCAACTGTCATCACGGCAATGCTGTTTTCATGCAATGCCGAGTCGCTGGTGAAAAAAGGCGACAAGGCAGAGGCTTTGGGAGAATACTTCCTGGCAGCAGACTACTATCGTCGGGCTTATGCTAAGACACCGACGGCAGAGCGCACGAAGCGTGGTGAGCGTGCGCTGAAGATGGCACGCTGCTATGAGCATATCAACAATACTGCCAAGGCACTTGGCGGCTACCGAAATGCGGCACGCTATCATGTTGCATCCATTGACGACAGTCTGCACTATGCACGCTTGTTGCTGAAAAACGGAGACTATAAGATGGCACTCTCCATCTTCGAGGCAGTGCAAGATTCGCTGCCAGACAATATACTTGTCAAGAACGGCATAGAATCAGCGCGCATGGCTCCTGAGTGGAAGAAAGAAGGGTCGCAGTATAAGGTGAAGAAGATGGACTTGTTTAATTCGCGTCGTGACGACTACTCACCATGTCTCGGCGGTGACGACTACGATAAACTCTTCTTTACATCCACACGCAACGATGCGCTGGGCGATGAACTGAATGGGGTAACAGGCACAAAATCGGCTGACATATTCTATTCTGAGAAAGACGATAAAGGCAAGTGGAGCAGGCCGGAAGCCATCGGCACCGGACTGAATACGGAGTATGATGAAGGCGCATGCTGCCTGTCACCTGACGGACAACAGATGTATCTCACGCAATGCACGTATGATGCAGCCGGACCACGCTATGCCAAGGTGGTAGTGTCTAACCGCGCGGATGCCTTGTGGGGCAAGGCTTCTGACTTTGAATTGACCAAAGACACGTTGTCGTGCTTCGCTCATCCTGCAATGTCGCCCGACGGCGAGTGGATGTATTTTGTCAGCGACATGCCAGGCGGCAAGGGCGGACTCGACATCTGGCGCACCCGCATCATGGGTGGCAAGCCGATGGGCGTGGAGAATCTCGGCGAGCCAATAAATACTCCGGGCAATGAGATGTTTCCGACTTTCCGTCCCAACGGCGACTTGTATTTCTCGTCAGACGGTCATCCCGGTATGGGCGGACTTGATGTGTTTATTGCACGCATAGGCGACGATATGCAGTATCATATCAGCCACCCGGGCTATCCGCTCAATTCGATGGGTGACGACTTCGGTTTGACATTCGAGGGAAACCATAACCGCGGCTACTTTTCGTCGAGCCGTGGCGATGCACGTGGCTATGACCATATATTCTGGTTTGAAAACCCAGAAGTGGTACAGACCATTAAGGGTTGGATATATGAACAGGATGGCTATGAGCTTTTGGCTGGCGAGGCGCGCATTGTCGGCACCGACGGCACCAACGAACGTTTAGGTGTGAAGAGTGACGGCTCGTTTGAAATAGTGGTGCACCCTGGTGTGGAATACATCGTGTTGGGCAGCTGTGCCGGCTATCTGAATCATAAGGAAGAACTGACCATACCCACGGTGAAGGAGAGCGAGACGTATACGCTGCAGTTTGCATTGGCAAATATCAATGCACCGGTTCTTATAGACAACATTTTCTATGAGTTCAACAAAGCTACGCTGCTGCCGTCGAGCACGCAGGCACTTGACTCGCTCGTGATGCTGCTCAATGAGAATCCAAACATAACGATAGAGCTGGGAGCACACACTGACTACAAGGGTTCGGCTGAATACAACAAACACCTCTCGCAGCTTAGAGCTGAGGAGGTGGTGAAATATCTTATTAAAAAAGGTATTGCTGCCGACCGTCTGACTCCTGTGGGCTATGGCAAGGAGAAGCCGAAGCGCATACGTCGGCGTGTGGCTGAGCGTTACTCATGGCTGAAAGAAGGTGACGTGCTGACAGAGGAGTTTATACAGAACCTGAAGAAAGACGAGCAGGAGACTGCCAATGCTCTTAACCGTCGTACGGAGTTCTCGGTGTTGCGCACCACCTACAATATGTTTGACGAGAACGGCAATCTGAAACAGCAGCCTGTTAAACGCAAGCCACGTGTGGAAGATGACGTAAACACTGATGAAAACGGTTTTATACTTGATGACGGAAAGAACGAGGGTGAAGTCGAGGGCGAGATAGATTTAATCTTGGATGATAATGTAAAGACTGAGGAGGAAACTGAGGTGTTTGACTTCAACTGATGTCCTCTATCTCCTTCTATCTTCCTCTATCTCCTTCTATCTTCCTCTATCTCCTTCTATCTTCCTCTATCTCCTTCTATCTTCCTCTATCCCCTTCTATCTCCTATTTACTAAATAAAGAACAGAAAAATATGCGAGTAAACATTATTGCTGCGGTGGCACGAAACCGCGCTATAGGGAAAGACAACAAACTGTTATACTGGTTGCCCAATGATCTCAAGCGTTTTAAGCAGTTGACCACGGGACACACAATAATAATGGGCAGACGCACATTTGAGTCGCTGCCCAAGGGAGCCTTGCCCAATCGTCGCAATGTCGTTGTATCGCATACGTTGACCGAATTGCCGGGTTGCGATGTCTATCCGTCGCTTGATGCTGCATTAAGTAATTGCAGTGCCAACGAAGACGTGTATGTCATCGGCGGCGCATCGGTATACGAGCAGGCTCTGCCATTGGCTGACCGCCTCTGCCTGACAGAGATAGATGACACGCCTGCTGCGGCAGATGCTTTCTTCCCGTCATACGATGGCTGGCACGAGGAATGGCGTGAGGAACATGATGTAGATGAAAAACATGTCCACAAATATGCATTTGTGGACTATGTGCGCTAATCATCCCATCATTATAGGGGATTGCTATTTGTGTCTGTTGGCACGTTGCTCACGGTATTTGGCTTTCTGACGTGCAGAACCAGAGCCGTGTGCGCCGGTGACGTATTTCTTTTTCTTAGCCTTGGTCTTAACCTTGTCGTCCTGCTTAGGCCTGTCGCCGCCGCGTCCGAAGTTAATACCGTTCATTAAGATATCGTCAAAATCACTCATGGTTTTGAGAATGAAAATTGAGAGTTGAGAATTGAAAAATTCTCAACTCTCAATTTTTTATTAGTGGTGGAACAAACGAACTCCTGTGAATGCCATGGTGATGCCGTACTTGTCGCAGGTCTCGATGACATTGTCGTCGCGTACAGAACCGCCGGCCTGTGCAATGAACTCCACGCCAGACTTGTGGGCGCGCTCTATGTTGTCGCCGAATGGGAAGAATGCGTCGGAACCCAGTGACACCTTCGTGTTTTGTGCTATCCATGCCTTCTTCTCCTCGCGTGTCAATGGCTCTGGTTTCTCGGTGAAGAAATTCTGCCATGTGCCTTCTGCCAGTACGTCCTCGTAGTCGTCAGAGATATACACGTCGATGGTGTTGTCGCGGTCGGCGCGGCGTATGCCTTCCTTGAACGGCAGGTTCATCACCTTCGGACACTGGCGCAGCCACCAGATGTCAGCCTTGTTGCCAGCCAGACGTGTGCAGTGTATACGGCTCTGCTGTCCGGCACCGATGCCGATGGCCTGGCCGTCCTTCACGTAGCAAACTGAGTTTGACTGAGTGTATTTCAGTGTAATGAGCGCAATCATCAGGTCGCGCTTTGCCTCTGCGGTGAAGCTCTTCGACTGTGTAGGAATGTTCTGGAAGAGAGCGTCGTCAGCAAGGTTTATCTCGTTGCGGCCCTGCTCAAAGGTGATGCCGAAGCACTGCTTTGTCTCAACCGGAGCCGGTACGTATGCAGGGTCAATTTTGATTACGTTGTATGTGCCCTTGCGCTTGTCGCGGAGTATTTCGAGAGCCTCGTCGCTGAATGATGGTGCTATCACACCGTCGCTGACCTCGCGCTTGATGAGCGTTGCTGTTGCTGCGTCGCATTCGTCAGAGAGGGCGATAAAGTCACCGTAGCTTGACATACGGTCGGCACCGCGTGCACGGGCATACGCACATGCTATCGGTGTGAGCGGCAGCTTCACGTCGTCAACGAAATAGATTTTTTTCAGAGTGTCGCTCAGTGGAAGGCCTACAGCAGCGCCGGCAGGGCTTACGTGCTTGAAGCTGGCAGCGGCAGGCAGTCCAGTTGCAGCCTTCAGTTCCTTCACCAACTGCCAAGAGTTCAGCGCGTCGAGGAAGTTGATGTAGCCCGGGCGGCCGTTAAGTACTTCGATAGGCAGTTCGCCTTCGGTCATAAAGATGCGTGATGGCTTCTGGTTTGGGTTGCAGCCATACTTCAGTGCAAGTTCTTTCATATATTTGTCTGTTTATTTATTTGAGCGATTGATGTTTTCGTCGTATAATCCCAACTGCAAAGTTACTCAATTTTATCCATTCCTCCAAACATTTCAGTGGTATTTCTTGCTTGTGTGAAAGAAAAAGTGTAACTTTGCGCGCGAAATGCATGTCAAACCATAAAATACCTATGCAACATCCAAAAGGACTTTACCTGCTCTTCGTCACAGAGATGGCGGAGCGCTTTTCTTACTATGGCATGAGGGCACTGTTCGTGCTTTACCTCGTGGCGGCTTTCTTTACTAACGACGAGGCAAGCCAGATTTACGGCTCTTACACCGGACTGGTATATCTCACCCCGCTGCTCGGCGGATATATTGCCGATCGCTACTGGGGCAACCGGCGCAGCATCATCGCCGGCGGTATCATCATGGCCGCAGGACAGTTTCTGATGTTTGCTTCGGCGTGCATTGTGAAGCAGAGCATCTTCGTGAAAGACGGTGCTGTCAGTGCATCGGTGGACAATACGCTGTCGTTGTGGCTGATGTTTGCCGGATTGGCGGCGCTCATCATCGGCAACGGTTTCTTCAAGCCCAACATCTCTACGATGGTGGGCGACCTCTACGAACCGCAGGACCACCGCAAGGACTCCGCCTTTACCATCTTCTATATGGGCATCAACCTCGGTGCGTTCATCGCTCCGTTCGTTTGCGGCACGCTGGGCGAAGGCAACTGGGCTGACCCGCAGCGCTTCCGCTGGGGCTTCTTTGCCGCAGGCTGCGCCATGGTGATGTCGGTCGTAGTGTTCTGGTTACTGAAAGACAAATACCTCGTGACGCCGGAGGGAAAGGCAATCGGTGTCGCAGGCGAGAAAGTAGTGACAGTAAGCGAAGAGAAGAAGCCCGCGCGCAGTTCATTCCTGCGTCCGTTGCTGTTTGCCGTCACTGCTGTCGTGCTGTTCGCGCTTCTGTCTTATGGTGCGGCAAATTTCAATGATTACATCTCTGCCGCGATATATGCCACCTCGATAGTACTGCCGGTGTTTATCATCACCGACAAGTCGCTGACACGGGTGGAGCGTATGCGCATAGGCGTCATCTACGTCATCGCTGTGTTTGTGATATTCTTCTGGAGTGCCTTCGAGCAGGCAGGCTCGTCGCTTACCATCATTGCCGACCAGCAGACCGACCGCCACATCGGACAGTGGGAGATGCCTACGACATGGTTCCAGTCTATCAACCCCGTCGTAGTGGTGACATTCGCACCTCTTATGGCTATGATGTGGGAGTGGCTGATGAAGCGCGGCATACGCGTTCACTCCATATACAAGCAGGCACTGGGACTGATGCTGCTTGCCCTGGGCTATGTGGTGATAGCCTTTGGCACTCAGGGTATGAGTCAGTCGGCAAAGATTAGTATGTGGTGGCTCTTCGCACTGTATTTCATTCATACCATCGGCGAGTTGTCACTGTCGCCTATCGGACTGTCGCTGGTTACCAAACTCTCGCCGGCGCGCATGGCGTCGCTGCTGATGGGCGTGTGGTTCATGAGCAATGCCACGAGCAACATCCTGGCTGGCGAACTCGCCACTCTGCTTCCCGCGCCGGGCAAGCCTGCGGCATCTTTCTGCGGGGTTAGGATAGAGACACTGACAGACTTCTTCCTGCTCTTCGCCGTGATGGCTGGCGTGGCATCGGTGCTGCTCTTCTGCCTCACGCCGCTGCTGAAGCGAATGATGAACGAGGAATCTGGAAATTAAGAATTAAGAATTAAGATTTAAAAATTGAAGAGTTGAAAAATTGAAGTTTTACATGCTGACAGGAACTTCTACTTTTCAATCCTTCAATTTTTTAATTATATTTTGCCGTTTCATTAAAAATATGTAACTTTGCACTTGTAAAATGCATTGCGCTCGTAAATCAGAGACATGATAATTGAATTCGGACAGACATATCTTGAGGAACTGTATAGGGAAGGCCGATGCAGTGGGAAGAAACATAGATTTCAGCCGCAGGTGATACAGAAATACCAAAAACGAGTGGATACTCTTATTGCAGCTACATGTAAAGAAGACTTGTTCCCATTACGCTCCTTGGCTTTTGAAGCATTGCATGGCGACAAGGAAGGCATGTTCTCTGTCAGAGTAGATATACAATACAGATTGGAGTTTGAACTCCGTGAAGAGGGCTCGAAGCCTGTAGTGACAGTGTGTCTGTTGCAGGAATTGTCAAATCATTATAAGTAAGAATATATGAAAGTGAACAGAATACCCACACATCCTGGTGATGTATTGAAAGAAGAGTTGGAGGTAAGGGGAATCTCACAGAAACAATTTTCTCTGAACACAGGAATACCTTATTCCACACTCAATGAGATTCTTAATGGCAAAAGGCCAGTGACAAGCGGCATTGCATTGATAGTGGAAGCCGCTCTTGGTTTGAACCCGGAGATGCTTGTTGCCATGCAGAACCGTTACAATATGAGTGTGGCTCGTCAGGAACCTGCAACATTGTCTAACTTGGAGAAAGTGCGTAGGCTGTGTGCTTCTTGGTTGTTGTGATGTACAACTAATTTCCATGTAATTAATCATAAGAACTAAGATTCCAAACAACACAATAAAAAGATGAAAACTGTAAGCAAACTAATCAAGACTTTTTGTCTCGTCATCTCTTTTCTGATGGTGGGAACTGTAGCTAATGCAACAACGGTAGTAGTGGGTGACGTGAACGGTGACGGTGACATAACAATGTCAGATGCCAACATGGTGGTGAACTATTACCTCGCCACCACCAAACCGAGTGACTTCAACAAGGCAGCTGGCGACGTGAACAACGACGGCACAATCACGATGTCGGATGCCAACATGATTGTAAACATGTTCCTGAGTGGCAATACTGGTGACCCTGCCAACGGCCATGAATACGTTGACCTTGGCATATCTGTAAAGTGGGCAACCTGCAACGTTGGTGCTGATAATCCTTGGGATTATGGTGACTATTTTGCATGGGGTGAGACGGAACCGAAAAGTAATTACAGTTGGTCAACCTACAAATGGTGCAATGGTTCATATAATACTCTAACCAAATATAATGCTGATGACAACAAGAAAACGCTTGACCCCGACGACGATGCTGCCACTGCCAACTGGCATGGTGCATGGCGCATTCCGACGTATGAAGAGCAGGAGGCACTGAGGGACAGTTGCTATTGGGAGTGGACAACGAACTATAACGAAAAAGGAGTGTCAGGCTACATAGTCTATAAGGTCAAATCGAATAAAGACATGGGTAAGAAAAAAGGCAAAGGTAGCAGCATAACGACAGAAGCTGCGTATTCGCTCAGCGATACCCACATCTTCCTTCCCGCTACTGGTTATTATGACAGAGGCCTCGAAAGCGCAGGCTTACTCGGCCGCTACTGGTCGGCTTCGCTCTACGAGATTGGCCAGGCCGATGTGTGGCACATACGCTTCTTCTACTCGGACTACGTGGACGTCGTCGAGAGCGGCCGTGCCGGTGGGCACAGTGTGCGTCCAGTCCTGCCGTAAAAAAGCCCCACCCCGGCCCTCCCCAGTAGGGAGGGGGCGTGAAGAATTGAAAGAAGAATTACAAAGTGTAAGTAAACTGCAAGGTTTGCTTACACTTTGTCTTTTTAGAAAGTTCCGTCTTGGGTGCGGAAATAGAGCGTTATATCATGATGAAATGTCATCAAAAACGGTGCTGAGGCACCCCTGCATCGTAATATGTATGCTTTTGCATTGTAATCAGCACTTGATTACAATGTAATCGGGTGCTGATTACACCCTAATTAGGCCCCGATTAGAGTGCAATCAAGTACTGATTAGGAGGGATGGTGAAGCCCCCAAAAAATCGTTTTGCTGATTATCAGTGGGTTACGGCTGTCTGAAATTTACGCTGTACGCAACCAACTGGCAGGTTGCTGACCTGTATCGCAAGGAAATGAGGGTCGCGGAAATCAAAGTGTAAGCAAAACAACGGAAAACATGACAAAGTGTATGAAAACGTGTCGCAATGAACTTGTAGAAGGTAAGATGAAGCAAAATGATGCGTTCGTACAATAAACGGGGGGCGGCGTGCGTTTTTTTATTTGACGGACTGTTTTTTTTATATACAGCAAACGAACAAATGATAGAATATATAAAAGGTGCATTGGCAGAGATTACTCCAGCCCAGGCGGTCGTTGAGACAGCCAGTGGCGTGGCCTATCTGCTTAATATCTCGCTGAACACGTATACTGCTGTTCAGGACAAGAAAGAGGTGAAACTCTATGTGCATGAGGTGCTTATGACGGGCGGACGAGACGATTCGTTTTCGTTCTACGGCTTCGCCACCAAGCAGGAGCGTGAGATATACCGCATGCTCGTAACCGTAAGCGGCGTGGGCAGCAACACGGCGCGCATGATACTGAGTGCCACGAGTCCCGCCGAACTGGTGAATATAATCTCTACGGGAAACGAGAAAGCCCTTAAAGGCGTGAAAGGCATAGGACTGAAGACAGCCCAGCGCATAATAGTAGACTTGAGGGACAAGATGGCCTCAAACGGCATGATACAGGACATCACGACCATGGCAAACGGTCAGGGTGCCGCTGCCGTCAACACGGAAGTGCGTGACGAGGCAGTGGGAGCACTCACCATGCTCGGTTTCTCGCCAGCACCAAGTGCAAAGGTGGTGACGGAGATACTGCAGGCGCAGCCCGACATGCCTGTGGAGCAGGTAATCAAGCAGGCCCTGAAGCTGATTAAGTAGTCCTCAATGCATAATTCATAATACAGGAAAGAATCTTATAGGTTTGCAAAGACGGCTTTTCATAATATTTACGCTCATACTTTCGGTCATTGTCTCTTCGGCGATGATCCGAGGCTTCGTGGCTCCTGACGACGAGTGGGATGAGTTTGAGGAGGCATTGAAGGAAGAGCGTAAGGAGAAAGAAGAAAAGCAGGAAAGGCAATTGAAAGCAGAGAAGAAAGAGGACATAAAAGCGGAGAAGAAAGAGGACATAAAAGCGGAGAAGAAAGAGGACATAAAAGCGGAGAAGAAAGAGGATGTAAAAGCGGAGAAGAAAGAGGATGTAAAAGCAGAGAAGAAAGAGGATGTAAAAGCAGAGAAAAAGGAGACGAAGCAGGAGGTAAAGCAAGAGGATAAACAGGAGAAACAAGAGACTAAGCAGGAGGCAAGGCAGGAAGAGAGGCAGGAAAGGCAAGAGGAAAAGAAACCGATGAGTGCGGCAGAACGCCGCCGCCAGGCAGCGGCGGAGCGTCGCAAGAAGGAAGAGGAGGAGAAGAGCAAGAGCGTGCTTGACAAGTATCGTGAGCAGCAGGCAAAGCTGCGCCTGCAGGAGGACACGATACCCGACAGCCTGCTGCATCCGCGATGGAAGATACAGCGCACGTCGCCCATTACATACGACGACCTGAAACAAGGGCCGGCAGACCTTGCACGGCCTGAAAACCTGAAGCAGACCGTAGAGTATAACGACACCATAAACCGCTACATACTCGGTACGCGCTTTGGCCGTTCGTGGCTTGGTTCGCCGGTGATGATGGAGGTGCCGGAATACATGAAGTGGACGGAGCGCAACATGTTCAGCGACTACTTCAGAAAGAAGAACGACGAGATATTCCAGCAGAAGGGCAAGGAGAAGTTTGACTTCACTGACATGCACTTCGACCTTGGCCCGGCTGAGAAGATATTCGGTCCGGGTGGCATACGCGTGAAGACGCAAGGCTCGGCCGAACTCAAGCTCGGTGCTACGATGAAGAGCATCGACAACCCGTCGCTGCCCGTGCGCAACCGTAACACTACCACCATTGACTTTGACGAAAAGATAAATGTCAACGTCACTGGTAAGGTGGGCGACAAGATGAACATGAACCTCAACTACAACACAGATGCAACATTTGACTATGACGCACAGAACATGAAGCTGAGGTATGACGGCAAGGAAGACGAGATAATCAAGCTCGTGGAGGCCGGTAACGTCAGCTTCCCCGGCAACTCGTCGCTCGTGCAGGGCGCTTCATCGCTGTTCGGTATCAGGACCGACATGCAGTTTGGCAAGCTGAAACTGCAGACGGTATTGTCGCAGAAAAAGTCTACGTCGTCAAGCGTGTCGAGCAAGGGTGGGGTGCAGCTGACGCCGTTTGAGTTTGACGTGTCGAACTATGAGGAGAACCGCCACTTCTTCCTCGGCATGTATTTCCGCAACCGTTATGACGGCTGGATGAGCATGCTGCCAACGCCAGCCACAGGCGTAACCATAGGCCGTGTGGAAGTGTGGGTGACGAACAAGAGCGGTTCTACGAGCAATACGCGCAACATCATAGCACTGCCAAACCTTGGTGAATCGGCTGACGGAGTTCCGGCAAACAATGCCAACTCGGCCTATGCCGACCTGAATGCCTTGACGGCGCGAGGAGTGCGAGACGTGAGCCAGATGAGCGACGTGCTCGACGGCAGCACCGTGGGAGGCCAGGTGATGAGCGGCGGCGTCACGTATGAAAAGATAGAGAAAGCCCGCTTGCTCACCTCTTCAGAATACAGCATAAACAGTGCGATGGGCTACCTGTCGCTGAAGACAACGCTGCAGAGCGACCAGGTGCTGGCAGTGGCTTACGAGTATACGTATGGCGGCGTGACGTATCAGGTGGGCGAGTTCTCTGCCGACAATACCGACGTGACGCAGGCGCTTATAGTGAAGTCGCTGAAGAACACGTCGAACACACCGTCGCAGCAAAACTGGCGCTTGATGATGCGCAATGTCTACTACCTCGCTTCGTCGGTTCAGAAGGAGAAATTCAAGCTCGACGTGAAGTTCCAGAGTGATTCGGCAGGAGTGTATGTCACCTACCTGCCGGAGGCACAGGTGAAGCGCGAGCCATTGATACGCCTGATGGGTGCAGACCGCCTTGACAACAACAACAAGGCACACTCCAATGGATTCTTCGACTTTGTTGAGGGATACACCGTGAGCAACGGCCGCGTGTTCTTCCCTATGGCAGAGCCCTTCGGTACGGGTATGTATAATGCCCTGCGCCGCCGTGGCCTTGATGAGGCAACAGCCGAGCGCTACCGTTATCAAGAACTGTATGATACGACAAAGACCGTTGCCAAGCAGACGGCAGAGAAGAATAAGTATATGCTTGTCGGACAATTCAAGGGTTCGTCGGCAAATGTAATCAGCCTTGGCGCATATAACGTGCCGCAGGGTTCGGTCAAGGTGACGGCAGGCGGCGTGGAGTTGCAGGAAGGTTCAGACTATTCCGTTGACTATTCAGCAGGAGAGGTGACAATCCTCAACCAGAGCATCATAGATGCCGGTACGGCGGTCAATGTGTCACTGGAGAGCAATGCCGATTATGGTATGCAGAGAAAGACCATGTTCGGCCTGAATTGGGAGTATGACTTCTCGAAAGACTTCATGATGAGCGGTACGCTCCGGCATCTTCGCGAGCAGAGCCTGACATCGAAAGTGTCTATGGGCAGTGAACCTGTCAACAACTCCCTCATAGGCTTCAACCTCAGTTGGAAGAAAGAGAGCCAGTGGCTCACGTCAATGCTCAACTACATACCGTTCCTGCATGTGACGCAACCGTCGAACATACAGTTCAACATGGAGTTTGCAAAGCTCTTCAGCAGGATGGCGAGCGGAACGCAGGACAACGCCTCATACCTTGATGACTTTGAGAGTGCCACCAACGGAATAGACGTGAGCCGCCCTACGGCATGGACACTGGCCAGCGTGCCAACGGACGGAAAGAGCAAATACAGCAAGAACACGCTGGAGTCTGGCTACAACCGTGCGCGCCTGGCGTGGTACACCATCGACCAGTTGTTTACACGACGCTCGTCGACACTGGCGCCAAGTCATATAAAGAACGACCTTGACCAACTGTCAAACCACTATGTCAGGGAGGTGTATGTCAATGAGCTGTATCCTAACCGCGACCAGAATACATACAATGGTGCTACGCAGACCATACAGATGCTTAATCTGGCCTATTACCCTTCGGAGCGTGGCCCGTACAACTTCAATCCGGGACTGACGTCGCAGGGACTCCTGCCGGATCCGAGGCAGTCGTGGGGCGGTATGATGCGCAAGCTCGACACAAACGACTTCGAAGAGGCTAACATAGAGTATGTGGAGTTCTGGCTGCTCGACCCGTTTGTCTACACCCGAGCCGAGGGCACGGCCTCCCGTCATTCAGGAGAGCTGCACATCAACCTTGGCGAACTCTCGGAGGACATACTCTATGACGGAAAGAAATTCTATGAGAGTGGTATGCC
This sequence comes from Prevotella sp., assembly GCA_017413085.1. GTDB lineage: Bacteria > Bacteroidota > Bacteroidia > Bacteroidales > Bacteroidaceae > Prevotella. The sequence continues at coordinate 44,144 of JAFPVC010000059.1, read as the reverse complement.
CGTGGCAGATGGCGAAGCCACGCGCCTCGACTCTACGCAGTGGGGCTATATACCTGTGCAGAACACGATAAACTATGCTTTCGCCACGTCAAGTGGGTCGCGTGCAAAGCAGGACGTGGGCTATAACGGACTTACCGACGAGCAGGAACAGCAGTGGGAGCCATATCAGAACTTCCTGAATGCGGTGCGCACAAATGTGGTGAACGACAGCGTGCGTGCGGCTATACTGAATGACCCGGCAGGCGACAACTATCATTATTATCGTGGCTCGGACTGGGATCAGCAGCAGGCAGACATCCTGAAACGCTATAAGTATATCAACAGTCCGCAGGGCAACTCGCCTGACTCAGACTCGCGCATGGAGTCATACGACACATCGTACAAGACGTCTCCCGACGTGGAGGACATCAACCAGGACTATACGCTCAACGAGTATGAGAACTACTACGACTACACCGTGCGCATAGACCCCGACCACATGGACGTGAGCACTAACGACTATATCGTAGACAAGCGCGAGGCTACCGTCACGTTGCGCAACGGAAAGCGTGAGACGGTGACGTGGTATCAGTTCCGCATACCATTGAATTCCGGTCGCAAGATAGGTTCCATCAGTGACTTCTCTTCCATTCGCTTTATGCGTATGTATATGCAGGGATTTGAGGAGCCTACCATACTGCGCTTTGCCAGTCTTGACCTCATGCGTGGCGACTGGCGCATCTATGACCAGCAACTCAAGGGTGCGTCGGCAAATCCTACGGCACAGTTCATGGCTTCGGCCATCAGCATAGAGGAGAATAACGACAAGACACCAGTCAATTACGTGCTTCCGCCGGGCATAAGCCGTGTGGTAGACCCTTCGCAGCCGCAGTTGACGGAGAATAACGAGCAGGCACTGCGCCTTGACGTTACCAATATGTCGAAGGGAGATGCAGTGGCTGTATACAAGAACACCAACTACGACCTGCGCTACTACAAGCGTCTGCAGATGTTCGTCCATGCCAATGCACTGGAGCAGAACACCACCAACCTGCAGAACTCGCAGCTGGCTCTCTTCTTCCGCCTCGGCTCAGACTATAACAATAACTACTATGAGTATGAGATTCCGCTGAAACTGACTGCACCGGGCGTGTACAGCACTTATTCAAACGCCGACTGCGCAATGGTGTGGCCGCAGGAGAACATGCTCGACATCGACCTGAAGAAACTAAGTGCCCTGAAGAAACAACGCAACATTATGAAGGCGCAGGGCAAAGCCTCGATAAATGCCGTGTATACAGCGTATGACAGCGACAACCAAAACAATAAGATGTCTATCGTGGGTAATCCGTCGCTGGGCGAGGTGCGCACCATGATGATAGGTGTGCGCAACCTCTCTGCCGACGTAAAAGACGGTGAGGTGTGGGTCAACGAACTGCGTCTGCTTGAGCCGGAGAGTGAAGGCGGATGGGCTGCATCGGCCAACCTCGACGTGCAGTTGTCAGACCTTGGCTCAGTGCAGGCAACCGGCAAATACATCAGTGATGGCTTTGGCGGACTGGAGCAGAAGGTGCTGGAGCGCCGCATGGAGAAATATGGCACGTATTCAGTTACGACGAACCTTGAACTCGGTAAGTTCTTCCCTGAGAAGGCGAAAGTCACAATACCTTTATATTATAGCGTTACGCGCGAGCGCACGTCGCCAAAGTATAATCCTCTCGACACCGACATGCTGCTTGAGGATGCACTTGAGAGTGCTTCAGATCAGCACGAGCGTGACTCAGTGGAGAACATTGCAGTGACAAATGTCATCAGCAAGAACTTCTCCATTTCAGGTATGCGCGTAGGTATAGCAACCAAGCGTCATCCAATGCCTTACGACCCGGCAAACTTCTCTTTCACCTACAGTCATTCACACCGCCATACCGACGGCGAGACAACGGTGTATGAGAATGAAGACAACTGGCGCGGCTCGATTAACTATTCGTGGACTCCTGTTTACAAGTCGTTTGAGCCATTCAAGACTTTGAAGTCGAAGTCCAAGTATCTTGACATCGTCAAGAAGTTTGCCCTCAACTGGCTGCCGCAGAATATCACGGCGGCTACCGACATGACGCGCACGTATACGGAGATGCAGACACGTGACCTGGAAGACCTTGGCAGTGAGTCGAGTCTGCCGGCTACGTTCAGTTCGCAGTTCTTGTGGAACCGTTCCTTCTCCATGCGCTGGGATCTTACCCGTAACTTGCGCATGAGTTTCCAGAGTGCTACGCGTGCAGAGGTGGAGGAACCATATACGCAGATTAACAAAGACCTTAACCCTGACGGCTATGCAGCATGGAAGGACTCGGTATGGAACAGCATAAGGCATTTCGGAACACCACTCGACTATAACCAGTCGTTCAACGTATCATATCAGCTGCCGCTCAACCTTATACCTATATTCGACTGGCTCAAGGCTGACGGCTCGTATGCCTCGACATATCATTGGGCGCGTGGTGCTGAGGAAGACGGTGTCGTGAAATACGGAAACACCATAACGACATCGCGTAACATAACGATAAACTCTACGCTTGACATGGTGAAACTGTATAATCAGGTGCCGTTCCTGAAGAAAGTGAATGAGACTATTGGCAAGCCAAAGAAGAATAACTCTGCAGCCGCAAAGAAGAAACAACAGCAGGCTAAGGCCAAGGAAGATAAGAAAAAGAATGAGGGGGAGACGGGTGAACAGACGGAAGAAGACAAGGAGAAAGCAAAGAAAGAGCAGGCTGCTGCGGCTGAGAAGGCCAAGGCAGCAAAGTTGAAGCGCAATACCTACACGCGAGAACTGACAATAGAAGCCGATACGGCTATAGTCATTACGCATGGCAAGAAGTCAAACCGCCTGCTCGTAACTGCCAAGGATGCCAAGGGTAAGCCGATAGCAGTGAAATACAAGAAGGTGGACGACAACAAGATTAAGATTATCAACAAGGCTGATACTGCCGTGAAGATGAAACTCTCAGTCGTCGCGCTTGAACCGCTTGAGAACCTGACGTGGTACAAGGTGCTGCAGAATGTGGCCAGGGTGGCAATGTCGGTGCGTAATATCAATATATCCTACCGCAACCAGTATTCAATGGCTCTGCCGGGATTCATGCCTACCATAGGCAGTGCCTTTGGTCAGCGTCGGGGCAGCGTGTGGGCACCGGGTCTTGATTTCGCCTTCGGCTTTATGGGCGACGACTACATTGAAAAGGCACGTGAGAACAACTGGCTCCTACACGTCGACAGTGTGGCTACGCCGGCCACGATAAACCGTTCTCAGGACTTGCAGGTGATGATGACGCTTGAGCCAATCAACAATTTGAAGATAGACCTCAACATGGCTCATACGCTTACACGCAACAAGTCGATACAGTATATGTATGCAGGCAGTCCAACCACGGAAAGTGGTACGTTCAATATGACTACCATCAGCATCAAGTCGGCGTTCGATGGCATAGGTGATGCCAATAACGGTTTTCGCTCGGCATCGTTTGAAAACTTCTGCTCGTTGCTTGACGTGTATCGTCAGCGTGTGCAGAACCAGTATTGCGGAACACGCTATCCGGCAGGTTCGCAGTTGGCAGGCCAGCGTTTCAATCCTGACAATGGCGAGGTGAGCCGTTACAGTGCCGATGTAATGGTGCCGGCTTTCCTCAATGCCTATACCGGCTACAAGGGCCTGAGTATATTCCCGGCCATAACGAGTATGCTGCCTAACTGGACGCTGCGATTCAGCGGACTGACACAGATACAGTGGTTTAAGGAGCATTTCAAGAGTTTCAACATCAACCACTCTTACAAAAGCGTGTATGCCGTCGGCTCATACAGTTCCTACTCCACTTATATGGCTTATATGGGCGAGCGCATAGGTTTTATATCCGATGCCACTGATGGTAGCAGAATGATACCTAACTCGATGTATAATGTCTCTACGGTCAGCATCAACGAGGCGTTCGCACCTCTGCTCGGCATTGATTTCACCCTGCCTAACAACATGACGTTCAAGGTAGAGTATAAGACCACTCGCGTGTTGACCCTCTCGATGACAAGTGTGCAGATAAACGAGGCTCTGTCAAAAGACTGGGTGATAGGCATGGGATATAAGATTAATGACTTCAAGTTGTTCAACCGCCGCTCACCGCTGACGCTGAAGAACAAGAAGAAGGCAGGGGATGAGGACAGTTCGGCTTCAAGCGCAAGGTCTGGCTCAAGCACAAGGTCGAGCGGCTTTGCCCATGACCTTAACCTGCGTCTTGACGTGAGTTACCGTCGGCAGGCTGCGATAACGCGCGACATTGCCAGCGTCGGTTCGTCTGCCACATCGGGTAACAATGCTTTCAAACTGGCTTTCTCAGCAGACTACAGCCTGTCGAAGCTGCTCTCAATGAGTTTCTATTATGACCGTCAGAGCAATACACCGTTGCTGTCAGCTGGTTCTTATCCGACAGTGACGCAGGACTTTGGTCTCGGCATGAAGTTCTCGCTGACAAGATAGAGCACGGGGCTTTGTCCATGACTATGCCCTATGCTATTATACCGTGTATAAATCATAATTTACTGTAACACACATAATTCATAGTTTGCCGTAACATACATAATTCATAATTTGATTTATGGTACATAAATATGACTTTCTCATCATCGGCGCAGGAGTTGCCGGTATGAGCTATGCCCTCAAGGTTGCGAGGGCTAAGAAAGGCAAGATTTGCCTAATATGCAAAACCACTCTCGATGAGGCTAACACCACCCGTGCACAGGGCGGCGTGGCATCAGTTACTAATGTCATTGTGGATGACTTTGAAAAGCACATACAGGACACCATGATTGCCGGTGACTACATCTCTGACCCGGCTGCCGTGGATCAGGTGGTGCGTATGGGACCGTCACAAATCAAGGAACTCGTGAACTGGGGTGTCAACTTCGACAAGACTGAGGACGGGCTCTTCGACCTGCACCGCGAGGGCGGACACTCTGAGTTTCGTATCCTGCACCATGCTGATGACACCGGTGCGGAGATACAGCGTGGACTGATGGCTGCCGTGCGTGCCTGTCCTGACATAGAAATTAAGGAGAACCACTTTGCTGTAGAGGTCATCACGCAACACCATCTGGGTATTGAGGTGACGCGACAGTCGCACGACATAGAGTGCTACGGTGCATATGTATTGAACCCAGAGACACAGAAAGTAGATACATATCTGAGTAAGGTCACGGTGATGTGTACGGGCGGCTGCGGTGCTGTATATCTTACTACCACCAACCCTATCATTGCCACGGGCGATGGAGAGGCCATGGCATACCGTGCCAAGGCTACGGTGGCCGACATGGAGTTCGTGCAGTTCCATCCGACGTCGCTGTATCATCCAGGTGAGACGCATCCGGCATACCTCATAACCGAGGCCATGCGTGGTTACGGCGGCATCCTGCGACTGCCTACGGGAGAGACGTTCATGGAGAAATATGACGAACGCCTCTCGCTCGCACCGCGCGACATCGTGGCGCGTGCCATTGACAAGGAAATGAAAATTCATGGAATAGACCACGTATGTCTTGACGTAACGCACAAAAATCCGGAGGAAACTAAGCATCATTTCCCCAATATATACCAGAAGTGCTTGTCCATCGGCATTGACATTACCAAAGAGTATATTCCGGTGCGTCCTGCTGCCCACTACATGTGCGGCGGCATCAAGGTAGACCTCAACGGTTGTTCAAGCATCAAGCGCCTGTATGCCATAGGCGAATGTTCTTGTACCGGATTGCACGGAGGCAATCGCCTTGCATCCAACTCACTTATCGAGGCCGTGGTATATGCCGAGACGGCATCGAAACATTCGCTCGACCATATCGACGAGTACGACTTCAATACTATGATTCCCGAGTGGAACGACGAGGGTACCATGACCAACGAGGAGAAGGTGCTTATAACACAGAGCGTGCATGAGGTTGGTTCTGTAATGTCCAATTACGTGGGAATCGTGCGTAGCGATCTGCGCCTGAAGCGTGCTTGGGTGCGTCTTGATACGCTGTATGAGGAGACAGAGGCTCTTTTCAAACGCGTTACGCCTACGAAGGATATATGCGAACTGCGTAATATGATTAATGTGGCTTACCTAATCACACGCTGGGCAATAGAGCGTAAGGAATGTCGCGGTCTGCACTTCACCACTGACTATCCGCACCATGCCTATGACATGGCAAAATAGCCACAGTCGGATATGAGGTAACCTGCAAACAAGTCAGGGTAGAACAGCATAAAGTAAAGGTCAGAGAAGAACAACGGATCAAGAAAGAATAGGGTAGAACAACGGATTAAGGATGGCTGCGTGAATAATGATAATTCAGCACAAGCATTCTTAATCCGTTGTTTTTATTTCATAAAAGTTTTGTCGGATTGGAAAAAGTTCGTAATTTTGCAATGTAATGTCAAGTATAATTCGGAAGAACAAAATATTAGAATGAACAATACTATGATTGAAGATATACTTTGCCGCCTGCGCCATGAGATGAACGCAGAGGGCATTAATGCAATTATCTTTCCTACAAGCGACCCACACGGCAGCGAATATGTGGCAGGACACTGGCAGACACGACGATATGTCAGTGGGTTCACTGGCTCGGCTGGCACCGCAGTGATAACACAGAACGAGGCAGCACTGTGGACTGACTCACGATACTTCCTGCAGGCAGAGAGGGAACTCTGCGGCACGGAATACCAATTGATGAAAGAGGGACTGGAGGACACGCCAAGCATCACCGAATGGCTGTTGAGGAAAATGTCGGTCGCCGGTGGCACATGCGTGGCTGTGGACGGCATGGTAATGCCATACGACAAGGTGACAGAGATGCAGCAGGAACTCAGTCGCATAGGAGTGACCATGCGCACCAACTACGATGCCATGCGCATGATATGGCCAGACAGACCGTCGCTGCCTGCATCAGAGATATACCCTGTAACAAACAATGGGATTACAGACACGCCGACGAAACTGCAGCGCATACGCAAGGCAATGCACGAGCATCTTGCCGAGGCTTACGTGGTAACAGACTTGATGAGCATTGCATGGACACTGAACCTACGCGGTAATGACATACCGATGACGCCAGTGTTCGTTTCATTCTTGTATATTACAGCTGACGAGGCCATACTGTTTTGCAACGGCACACTGACCAACGAAGCACAGAAGGCCATGCAGGGCAAGGGCGTTACAGTAAGACGTTACAATGAGTTTCTTCCATATATAAAACAACAGGATGTACGCACGCTGTGCGACAGTCAGACCACCAGTTACACCATATATCAGAACATTAAGCACGCCGTTAACGTGCCTTCGCCGATACTTGAGATGAAGGCCGTGAAGGATGAAGGCGAGACGGAAGGCTTCCGCCAGTCCATGCTTCTCGACGGCGTGGCAATGGTAAAGTGGCTCAGGTGGCTGAAGCCTGCCGTTGAGGCTGGAGGTCAGACAGAAATAAGCGTCAGCGACAAACTGGAGCAACTGCGCCGCGAAGCGAAGGAGTTTCGCGACCTTTCGTTCTCCACCATCAGTGGCTACAATGAGCACGGAGCGATAGTGCACTACACCGCATCGCCAGAGAGCAACGCCATGCTGAAGCCTGAAGGATTGCTTCTCGTTGACAGCGGAGCACAATACACCTGCGGCACCACCGACATCACACGCACCATAGCCCTCGGGCCGGTCACCGATGAGATGCGCCATGCCTACACTTATGTGCTGAAGGCACACATCGCACTTTCGACAACACCGTTTCCCGAAGGCACCAACGGTACACAGCTCGACAGTGTGGCACGCTCCGTGATGTGGCGCGGTGGACTGCACTATATGCACGGTACCGGTCATGGCGTAGGCTGGAGGCTGTGTGTGCATGAAGGACCGCAGGGCATCCGACAGAACTGGTGTCCCACACCGTTGCGCCCCGGCATGACTGTAACCAACGAGCCTGGCGTATATATAGAAGGAAAGTTCGGAGTGAGGACAGAGAACATGATGATGGTTTCGCAATGCACAATGCATAATGCACAATGCACAATGCTTAAACTTTCTCCTCTAACCCTCTGTCCTATAGACACTGCGCCGCTTGACCTCTCACAGATGACCGCAGAGGAGCGTCAGTGGCTCAACGATTACCATGCACATGTTCGCGAAGCATTGATGCCGCTGCTTACCGATGATGCAGACAAGCAATGGCTCGAACGTGCTACGCAGAATATATAATGCATTATGTATTACTTGCACATGGCAGCGCAAAGACTGTCTTGCAGGTTCTTGGCGTAGATGCCTTTCATCACTCCAGTGTTGATGATGGCAAAACACAGCAGGTGGCCATTGGGTGCGGTGAGATAGCCGGCCAGACTGCTTACTCCTGACAGCGTGCCGGTTTTGGCATGCACGTTGCCTGCCGCCGGCGTGTCAGCCATGCGTTTTGATATTGTGCCGTCAACTGCAGCGATTGGCAGGGCAGGGTAGAGTGCTTCAAAAATACTGTTGTTGCTGTAGGCGTAGCGCAGGAATGCCACCTCTATTTCTGCCGACACATAATTATATAATGACAGGCCGGAACCATCGGCAAAGCGGTGTATTGCATCGCCCAGGCCAGCTTTCTTCAGCACGGCTTCCTCTACTGCTTTTGCTTTCTTGGCAGTAGCGGGACGGCCTCCGGTCAGTCCTATCTGGTAGAACATGCTTTCTGCATACAGGTTGTTGCTGTTCTTGAGCATAGGCAGCAAGACTTCCTTTAGCGGCCGTTTCAGTTCGCTGACTGTGCGTGCACCGCGCGGACAAGCTTTGGCTTCGCCTACAGAGCCGTTTACGCATATACCTTCTGCAGCCAGGGCCTTAACTAAGTTCTGCAGCATGTTGTCCTTGCGCTCGTAAACCAGCGGCGACAAGATTGCGTTGTCGTCATCCCAGCACCATCCCTCGCCATACGGGTCTTCTTCTTTCATGGAACGGTCGGCATATATAGAACCGCAGATGGTGTCGATGCCCATCTCCCTGAGACTGCGTGCAAAGGCGGCAAGGTCGTCGCGTGAAATCATCGGGTCCATTCCTCCTATGCAGTACACGTCGCCGGTAAGAAGACTGGTGCTGTCGCACTCGTAGTTCGTGGATGGGACGACCTCGCCTGTATAGCAGAGCCGTGTGGAGTATTCGTATGAACTGCCGAGCTTGTCAAGGGCTGTGATGGCGGTTATGAGTTTCATGGTCGATGCAGGGCGCAGCGTCTGTCGGTGGTCACGTGTGTAAAGCACCGAGTCGGCGGTTAGGTCATAAACCATAAAGCCCATCTGCGAGGTGTTCAGCATACCAGCGTTGCCGATAATGCTGTCAAGCCTCATCTGCATGGACTGCGGCCATGGTATTGTGTCAAGACAGGCAGTGTCGGTTACTGTGCTTTCGACGGTCAGTTCCTGCTGTGCCGCAAGCGTCAGTGGCGACAGCACAACTTGAATAATCAGCAGCGCGGCGATTATCGCAAATCGCCGCGCTGCGTTTTTTGTATTGCTTATATGCATTGTGTTTATTTGTTCTTCTTCAGTTTGTCCACGTATGCGTCAATCACGGCTACGGCAGTGATGTTCACGATGTCGCGAACGCTTGAATCGAAGTCAGTGAAGTGGATAGGCTTGTTCAGACCCATCTGCAACGGACCGATAACCTCAGTCTCTGGTGAGAACTGCTTGATAAGTTTGTAGGCAGAACTTGCTGATGACAGGTTAGGGAATACCATAGAGTTCACTACCTCGTTGTGCAGACGCAGGAATGGGTACTTCTCGTCGCGACGCTCATGGTCGAGAGCCAAGTCAACGCTCATCTCACCATCAATCTTCAAGTCTGGATACTCCTCCTGAAGTTCACGTACGGCATCGCTTACCATCTTAGGACTGCCAACGCTGTCAGTACCGAAGTTGGTGTATGAAATCATTGCAATGCGAGGCTCGTCGTTGAAGAAACGTATAGCCTCTGCGGTCAGTCGTGCCACGTCCTTGATAGTCTCCTTGTCTGGGTGACGGTTTACCAACGTGTCAGCGATATAATAAGTACCGCGCTTAGAGTTCAGTATGTGCATTGTGCCAAAATGCTTGTATGGTGCACGTATGCCCACGATTTCCTTTGCAGCCTGCAGTGTTGTGGCAAACTTGGTATATACGCCGGTGATGAGGGCGTCAGCCTCGCCTGTCTCTACCATCATCATACCGAAGTAGTTGCGGTCAAACATCTTGTCGTTAGCCTCCTCGAAGTTGTAGCCCTCACGCTTACGCTTATCTGCCAGCACGCGTGCATAACGCTCACGACGCTCACACTCGTTGTCGTGACGCAGGTTCACGATCTCCACACCCTCAAGATTAAGGTCAAGCTCTGCAGCCTTCTTCTGAATCATCTCAGTGTTACCGAGCAGTATTGGTGCGCAGAGACCTTCCTCCTTAGCCTGAACGGCAGCCTTGATCATTGTTGGGTGCAAGCCCTCGGCAAATACTACGCGCTGTGGGTGCTTGCGTGCTGTTTCGTAGAGGTTCTGTGTAACGCTTGTCTCCTGTCCCATGCGCAGGCGCAGGTCGCGCTTGTAAGCGTCCCAGTCGGTAATCTGCTTGCGAGCCACGCCTGAGTCCATGGCAGCCTTTGCTACGGCAGCACTCACCTCCGTGATGAGGCGTGGGTCAACTGGTTTTGGTATGAAGTAGTCAGGACCGAATGACAGGTTGTTTACGTTATAAACCTTGTTCACTACCTCAGGCACTGGCTGCTTTGCCAGGTCGGCGATGGCGTGAACGGCAGCAATCTTCATCTCCTCGTTGATGGCCTTGGCGTGAACGTCGAGCGCACCGCGGAAGATGTATGGGAAACCGATTACGTTGTTTATCTGGTTTGGATAGTCAGAACGTCCTGTTGACATCAGCACGTCTGGACGTGCAGCCATAGCATCCTCGTATGAAATCTCTGGTACAGGGTTAGCACATGCAAACACGATTGGGTTGCTTGCCATTGAACGGATCATATCCTGTGAAACCACGTTGCCCTTTGACAATCCGAGGAACACGTCAGCGCCCTTCATTGCCTCCTCCAGTGTGTGAACGTCGCGACGGTCTGTAGCGAAGAATTTCTTCTGCTCTGTCAGGTTCTCACGGTCAGAGGTGATAACACCCTTTGAGTCGAGCATGAGGATGTTCTCACGACGTGCGCCGAGAGCTACATACAGCTTCGTACACATGATAGCGGCAGCACCTGCTCCGCTGACAACAATCTTCACGTCCTCAATTTTCTTGCCAGCCACCTCAAGTGCGTTGAGCAGTCCGGCAGACGATATGATGGCTGTGCCGTGCTGGTCGTCGTGCATCACAGGGATGTCGAGCGACTTCTTCAGGCGGTCCTCAATGTAGAAGCACTCTGGAGCCTTGATGTCCTCAAGGTTGATGCCACCGAATGTTGGGGCAATCTTCTCCACTGCCTCGCAGAACTTCTCTGGGTCTTTCTCGTCGATTTCGATGTCGAACACGTCAACACCACCGTAGATTTTGAAGAGCAGTCCCTTACCCTCCATAACCGGCTTGCCTGACATGGCGCCTATGTCGCCCAGTCCGAGCACAGCGGTGCCGTTTGAGATAACAGCCACGAGGTTACCCTTGTCGGTGTACTTGTAGGCTGCGTCTGGTGTTTCCTGAATCTCCAGGCAGGGATAAGCTACGCCTGGTGAATAAGCCAGCGAAAGGTCTGTTTGAGTGCGGTAAGGCTTGGTTGGCATTACCTCGATTTTTCCTGGTCGGCCGTTCTCATGATACAGCAGAGCGGCCTCTTTCGTAATTTTTGCCATTTGTGTTATGTATTAGTTGTTTTCTTGTTTTTTCATTGTCAATGAGATAGATATGTTTTTCTCTCGTTATCCTCTATTAACGTGCAAAGGTACTAATTTTTTCCGAAACTGCCAAATAAAGCAGGGAAATATTTGCGTAAGCAAAAAAGTGTTCGTAACTTTGTCAGTGGTTTATATTATTACAAAAAAACAAGGCATTGACAAATCAAAGTGTAAGCAAATCCCGCAGTTTGCTTACACTTTGTCTTTTTAGAAAGTTCCGTCTTGGGTGCGAAAATAGAGCGTTATATCATGATGAAATGTCATCAAAAACGGTGCTGTGGCACCCCTGCATCGTAATATGTATGCTTTTGCATTGTAATCAGCACTTGATTACAATGTAATCGGGTGCTGATTACACCCTAATTAGGCCCCGATTATAGTGCAATCAGGTACTGATTAGGAGGGGCGGTGAAGCCACTCATAAATCGTTTTGTTGATTATCAATAGGTTACGGCTGTCTGAAATTTTCGCTGTACGCAACCAACTGGCAAGTTGCTGACCTGTATCGCAAGGAAATGGCGGTTGGAAAAATCAAAGTGTAAGCAAAATGCCGCTTTTTTTAACTTTAACGTAAGTTCGACGAAGTCAATTGTCATAAATATTCCATGGATATCAAAATTCATCGAACTGACATTATTTAGATATATATTCTGTCGTAAACTTCAATGGGTGCATAGTAACCCAATTTGTCAGACCTCATAATCTGGATGTCCATCTGCACGGTTCTTGCACAAACACCCTTTTTAATTCCCTCCATGTCGTAGAGAGCTTCACAACAAGCTTGTTTTTGCTTGCTACACACATAAAATTTGATTCTTTTGTCGTGAAAATAGCTCACCAGTCAATCTGCTGTTTACCCCATTACCACATCGAGTACCATCATCAGGACGAAGCCGACGGCAAAGCCGATGGTGCTGAGATTAGAGTGTTGGCCGCTGGAGGCTTCAGGGATGAGTTCCTCGACCACGACATAGAACATGGCTCCTGCGGCGAAGGCAAGCATATAAGGGAGGACGGGCATGAGTAGCGAGGCAAGCAGTAGGACTGCGATTGCTCCAGCCGGCTCCACGGCTCCGCTTAGTGAGCCGATGATAAATGAACGCCAGCGACTGTTTCCTGCTGCCCGCATAGGCATGGAGATGATGGCTCCTTCTGGAACATTCTGGATAGCGATACCCACAGCGACTGCTATGGCATTGGCGAGGGAAATGTTCGTCGCTCCGCTGTCTGCTCCTGCAAAGACCACACCGACGGCCATGCCTTCTGGCAGGTTGTGGATGGTGACGGCAAGGGCAAGCATCGCCGTCTTCGAGAGATGAGAGCGCATTCCCTCGGGGGCGTCGGCACCAATATGCAGGTGTGGTGTCAGTTCGTCGATGAGCAACAGGAATCCCATTCCAAACAGGAAACCAACAGCCGCAGGGAACACAGACCATGCGTTAGCCTCATTATGCATTATGCATTGTGAATTATGCATTGAAGCAATCTCCATTGCAGGAATCAGCAGCGACCATACCGATGCAGCGACCATCACGCCCGATGCAAAGCCAAGCAACGACTTTTGCAATCGAACAGACATTTCGTCCTTCATGAAGAACACGAAAGCCGAGCCGAGCATAGTGCCCAGCAGCGGAATCAGCAGTCCTATAATCAATGTTGTCGTCATTGTGTGCAAAGTTATAATTATTTATGGAATTATGCAATACTCAAATCTGATGAAATGACGAACGAAGCAGGAGCAGAGTCAAGCTCGCTTGAATTATGCCCTGCAAGGAGGAATTGCAATGCAATTGAAATGCAAAAGGAGAGCCGATGCCCTCCTTTCGCGGTACGGATATAAAGGCGGTGCCCGATGGAATAAGAATAGTGCCACAGGGAGAGTATGTAGCCAACTCATTAGTTGGCTACCTGCACCGTCATCCTGAGATGGACAGCCGCTGCAGCCGTGGCGCCACCATGCGTTACTATACCACCGAATCGCCAGAGCGTTTCAAGGAATGTGCCCGCATCTTCTTACACGAAGACATCAACGTGGAGCATATAGACTTATAATACCCCAGACCATATTTCAAGGAAACTCGCACTGATAATCACATTCTTCCCTTACATATAGATATAAGATTATCAGAACATCTTTTTTATAAATTCCGCAATGTCGTTTGTTACTTTGTCTGAAACATGGCCTTGCAACTGATATTCCATAGGAGTAGACTTACCCTCGCCATGCATAAACAGATGATTCAGTGATGGGTAACTGTGGAATACAGCCTTTTCTTTCCCCTTCAACGACTGTTGCCACAGGTGGAAATCCTGCATCGTTACCTGATAGTCGCGTTCACCCTGCAGAATAAGCATAGGTATGTCAAGTTTTTGTGCAACGGCTATCTGTCCTTGTGGCTGCAAGTAATGTGGCGCAGCACTGCGAAGTTTCTCTAGCTGTTTCTCCTTGTAACTGTCACTTGTGCCTGAAGGCAACAGGTAATCAAACTGTTCGCGCACAACCTCCTCCAGATTTCTTGCCGGAGCTGCCATCATTATTATTCCCTCAGGCTTTTCTTCTGCACGACTGGCTATTATTGGTGCCAGCATGGCACCAAGACTATGTCCCAAGATGAATATGCGCTTGCCGTATTTCATCGCAAGACGTATGGCTGATAAAGCATCCAGTATAGTTTCATCATCCATCGAACTTACCTTTTGTCTGTATATGAAAGTACGCTTGTCATAACGTAACGTGGCAATGCCGCAGTCGGCCAGTTTCGTTGCTATGTCGCGAAAAGGCTTGTTTTCATACACCGTTTCATCGCGATCTGTTGCGCCAGAGCCATGCACCATTACCACTATTGGAGCATCCTGCTCCTTAGGCAATGTGACAATGGCAGGCAGACGCACGTCGCCAGTTATCACCGTATCAGCTATTTCCTTAAATGCCGCCCCTGTTGAAAGCACATTATCAACAGGGGCTACATTTTTTTTATCATACTGGCTGGCACCAACTGTATGCCGAGCATTTTACCATCTGCGTCGAACACAACGACAGCGCCTAACTCAGCCTTTTCAAACTGAGCCACAGACACGTAGCATTTCTGTCCCATTACTTGCTGCGTTTCCCAACCGCCATGCTTCTGATAAACACCTATCTGCGGTTCCATATTCTTCAGCAATCCTTCAAACTGTGTTTTCTGAACCATAGGCTTCACCTGTGGTGACAGGTTATCATAAAGACTGTCAGCCTTGTTTTCCAACAGAAAGCCAAACATCTTCTCTGCCCTTGCCATGTTTGGGTCGGCAGTATTCTGCGCCATTGCCGACAACGATGATGCCATCAGCAACGCAATAAGAAAAATCTTCTTCATTTGTTATCGTTTACGTTATAATTGCATACAAAGTTACGAAAAATTGTGAACATAAGGAATGGTGTTAACATTTTTTATTTTCGTATTTTTATGGAAAGACTGTTGCAAATTTGCAGAATTAAGAGTAAATCTGTAAATTTGCAACAGTTTTTATTATGCATGCCATACACGTGCATCCGCCATTCCTTACGTTATAAAAAATAAAACATATTAGTCCCGTCGTTTGTCCACGAACTTCCATCCCTTGTATCTGTCTCTTGGAAAGACGAAAATGTCGTTGCTTATGTTGCCAACCTTGAAGTTGCTTATATGTATCGTAGTCCAGAAAAACGCCACCTTTATGCGCAGTCGTATTGGCGCATAGGTCTTGTAGGCAACCAGTGCCTGCACCTCCTTTATGGTGCCCTTAGCGTTCTTTTTCTGTTTCAAGGTAAGCATCAGTCCGTCCGCCTGCTTTGCCACGCTGTATGTGAAGTCGTCGAGAGAGAACCTGAACTTACTGCTGTGCTTATCCTTCTTGTTTGCATTACGCATCTCCACGGTCTTCTTCTTGCGATATGCCATGTATAGCGTCTTGCCGTCGTTCCATCCGTCTGCGCGCTCATCAGAGAAATATTGCTTCTTCTCCTTCATGGTGATGTGTCCGCGTGTCTTGTAGATGCCTACAATGTTAACGTTGTATGAAAACGAAGAACCTTCATTGCCGAAAACCTGGTTGTATGCGATATCCATGATGTGGCGTGCCTGCTTTGCGTTAGGCGTTTCGTTTTGAGCCAAGGCGGGCATGAGTGCCGTCATCATAATGAGTATAGATAAAAAAACTTTATTCACGGTGTTGCTATAGTGTTGCTAATATCCTATCAATTACTGTTATCTCTGTTTCTATTACCTTTTCCTATGCAAAGGTAATATTTTTTTTTGAAAAAGCAATCAAATCAACTTCATACATTAATATAATATGTGAGAAGTTTCATAAACATGGGAAAAACAGATAAACATTTCTGTATATTTTGTGAGTTTGCTAAGAAAAAACATGAAACTCCTGCAAGTGAGAAAAAAACAAACAGGTTTATTTTGTTCTGCGCCCGATTTTTTGTAACTTTGCAATAACAAAGCACAAGAATGACGAAAGAAATTAACTACAAAGACATGAAGTTTAATCCGTTCAACCTCATCGGAGGGGAATGGATGTTGGTGACTGCCGGTAACGAGCAGACATTTCGTCCTTCATGAAGAATACGAAAGCCGAGCCGAGCATAGTGCCCAGCAGCGGAATCAGCAGTCCTATAATCAATGTCGTCGTCATTGTGTGCAAAGGTATAATTATTTATGGAATTATGCAATACTCAAATCTGATGAAATGACGAACGAAGCAGGAGCAGAGTCAAGCTCGCTTGAACTATGCCCTGCAAG
This sequence comes from Prevotella sp., assembly GCA_017413085.1. Lineage (GTDB taxonomy): Bacteria > Bacteroidota > Bacteroidia > Bacteroidales > Bacteroidaceae > Prevotella. The sequence goes on along the minus strand of JAFPVC010000059.1, from coordinate 27,492 downwards.
GAGGAATTGCAATGCAAATGAAATGCAAAAGGAGAGCCGAAGCCCTCCTTTATTACGCTTTATTGAATTTTCCCTTCGGCTGTTTGCAACGAGGGCAGCGCCAGTCGTCTGGCAGGTCTTCGAAGGCAACGCCGTCGTGCTCTGCGGGGTCATAGACATAGCCGCAGACGGAGCAGACGTATTTTCCGGATGCCTGCTGACTGGAGAAGTCGACTTCGGCCAAAACGGTCGGTACGGGATTGCCAAGGTCCATCACGCGCTTGGCCTCAAGATTCTCATAGCCTTGTGGCGTGTGGGTGCCGCAATAGATGGTGGGGTGGTTGCGGATGAACTCGCGGATGCGATTCTGCGTTTCGCGGGCAGCTGCCAGATCATCAAAGACTACTGACAACTTGTCTTCGTAGAGAGCCTCGTCCACATAGGTGATGTCGCCGTGTATCATATAGTACAGACTGTCCATCTCTACCACGATGATACTGTTGCCCTTGGTATGGCCCTTGGCCTTGATGAGGTAGATGCCGTCCTGAATTTTCTGAGCCTCAGGGAAGTTGTAGTAGGCACCGTCGGTATAGCTGACGGGAACGAGGTTTGTCAGTCCCTGCAATTCGGCGGCATCCATCTCCTCCTGGTTTACATAAATCTTGGCGTTGGGGAATCTTTTCAGTTCACCCGTGTGGTCGGCGTGGCGATGGGTGACAAGTATTTTCGTGACCTGCTCAGGTTTGTAGCCAAGGGCTTTGAATGCGTCCATATAGCTGCAGATGTCCTTGCCGGTGAAGATGGGTGAATTCTCGTCTGGCACTTCTTCAGGAGTCCCGGCAGGAAGGCCTGTGTCCACCAGAATCACCTCGCTGCCCGTGTCAATCAGATAGTTCTGCAGACTGCCGCGATAGCGGATGTTCTTATCAAACTTGTCCTGTCCTTCCTCGCCTCCGAACACGAAGGGCTGGGTATAGAATCCGTCTTTACGGAATTTTACTGCTTTGATTTCCATAATGCTGTTTGTTTGGTTTTTAGATTAGAAAGGGCGGCAAGTGTCGGTGTCTTCCAGCCAAAGGCTCAGTCACCTTGCTTGCCGCCTGTTGAACAAAAAATAATCTGCGTAGCGGTGCGGATGCACCTGTCGATGCCCTGAAAGATAATCAGGCGGGTTGCCACTTGCAGCGGACGGGCGATACGATGGCACCTTCTTTCTTCAACTCGGCAAAAGCCTTGTCAACTTCCTTGCGGTCGATGCCTGTAATCTCCGCAATCTTGCCAGCGTTCACGGGCGCTCCGAACTCACGCATGGCTTGTAATACCTTCTCTTTCATAATTCTTAGGTTTTTGAGGTTTTTAGGTCTTGGGGTTCTGAGGTTCTTATAACCTGCAACCTCATAACCTTACGACCTTATAACTTTTTACATTTGCTTTATCAGCCAGTTCTGTGCGCCAATCTTCTCAATCATCTCCAGCGCGCCCTGACTCCAGTAGAGATCCTCCTCCTCGTCGGCAAGATAGTCTTTCAGAATGTCGAAGGTCAGATAGTCCTCGCATACCGAACCCATGCACTTGCGCAACAACTCCACGCCCGGCTCTTGAATCTTCAGGTCTTCCTTGATGTACTCCACAGGGTCGTAGCACAGTGCGCGAGCTTCGTGCTTCTCCACCTTCACCTCACCGCCGAGGTCGAGGATGCGGTCGATGAACTTCTCCACCCATTCCATCTCCTCCGTGTAGTGGCCGATGTACTTCTCGCCCAGCTTAGTGAAGCCCTGAGCCTTGAAAATCTGTCCCTGTACCTTGTGTACGAATGCGCCTTCTGACAGTCCTGTTACGAAAAACTGTAATGTTTCAATAGATTTCTGCTTGTCCATAATCTGTTTTTTTTAGGTTAATACTATTATTATATGTTATCTGGGTACAAAGTTACGACTGTTTATACAATAAATTGCAAGCCCAAACGAAATAAAAACCGACCAAAACGAAACAGATTCAAATTTTTTATTGTACCTTTGTAGCGCGAAAGCATAAATGGAAAATAATAAATAGTCAAATCGTGAATTACTGAGATGTACAGTTTAAAGGAATTTTGGCAACTGAGAAACCTGCCCGTACCCGAGGGTGAGTGGGACGGGAACGTCATCTGCATAGAGACCAACGTGGAGTGGACATTCGGCACTAACGAGACACGCGGGTTCCTGTCGTGCTACACCTTTACGATTGTCACTCGCGGATGGGTCACCATATTATATAATGACCGCGAACTGACGTTACACGTGGGCGACCTCTATACCTATTCGCCTGGCTTCGAGGTCACCGTCCTCTCGTCTTCCAACGACTACAGCGGCATCTGTCTGTTGGGCGACGAGCGCTTCACACTCAGTCAGCCCACGGTGCGCGACGCCATCCGCACCGCCTACTTCACGGTGGTGGAACTCACCTCGCCCGTGCTGCCATTGAAAGCCGATGACTTTCGCCGCCTGCGCGAACTGATGCAGATGATGATTCACTACCAGCAGATGGGGCTCCCGCTGGCCAACGACAGCCTGCGTATGCTCTACAACCTCTTCCTCACCGACCTCGCCACCGTCCAGCAGCACAGCATCCGCGAGCACCGCTTCCCCAAGCGCGTCGAAGAAATATTCCTCGGCTTCCTTGGATTGTTGCCCCAGCACTTTGCCGAGCACCACGACATCGGCTTCTATGCTGACCGTCTCTGCATCACCACCACCTATCTCTCGCGCATCGTCCGTCAAGTGTCGGGCGGCCGCACCGTCGTTGATTACATCAACCAGTTGTTGCTGATGGAAGCCACCTTCCTCCTGCGCCAGACCTCGCTGAGCATCACCCAAATCTCCGACCAGCTCCACTTCGCCGAAGTCACCACCTTCGCCCGCTTCTTCAACAGGATGAAGGGCATGAACCCCAGAGACTTCAGGAAGGGGAAGTAACTATTTTGCATCATTTCCTTATTAGCCTTTGCTATCCTTTTTGTAATAAATCCAATGCGAGACGCTTCTCATCCTCGCTTAGATTTCCAATTATGTGATTAACCTTATCTACTAAATCATTTGTATTAGGGTCACAAGTCATATTGGCAAGCAATGCTTTACCACTGTCCGTAAGAAAGTATCTTTGTTTAGGGCTGGTTGGTTTATCAGGGAAAGTCATACCTACAAATTGCTCTTCTATCAGAGGACTTACAAATTTAACTTTGAATTTTGTGGTGTTCGACCACCCATACAAATCTTTGAGTTCGCCCAGTGATTTGGACTCTTGAAGGGCTATGAATAATTTCTTAACTTCATCCCAGCTTAGGCCAATCTTAGTCCCAACTTGATCCCAGCTTAGGCCCTGCTTAGTCCTATGTCGTTCACCCCGTTGATTTGTTGGCTCATACTCCATTGAGTAGATGATTGTCATAAACTGAGTAGCCGTAGATTTGAAAACAGGCTTGCGTTCCTCTTTGTATGTAATTAATTTCTTGGTTTCATTGCAAATTTTCTTCAATCCACTACCACGTTTTTCCATATAGTCCAATTGTGCCATCACATCAGCAAGAATAGGGTTTCTTCTCTCCGAAGAAATGTCATCAAGTTGCAAATCTTGCACAAGTTGACCGCTATACATACCTCCAGGTGTAGTTATGGCAATCCTGTCATCATAGATATCAAGGTGTACTTCACCTCCCATAACAGTATAGTCGCGATGAATGAAATGGTTTACCAATGCCTCTAACACAGCACGTTCTGCATATTCGGGCATATTCTTTCTTCCATCCGGCAACTTCTCCCAACCTTTTCGTGTGTTGGACTTTACGAAATTCATTGCTTCACGTAGCAATAACAGAATATTACCACTAAACTCCGCATCGTTTATGGCATCGTCCTTCTCAAGGCCATTCCAACGAGTACAATATAATCTTGACTGACTCAAGCGGCAGTTGTCAGAAAACAATGCGCCAGCATTAGTCAGCCAACCTTCATCTGTTATAAGTCCAAAAGACTTGAGGAATTTCTTTTGAAACTTCTGTTCCGTTCTCTCTTCAAAGGTGTTTGCTAAGATGACAAATGTACTTTTCTCAGTCAAGCTCTCTGACTTTAACGAGTCATATGATCTGTTAGTGCCTTTAAGTACAAGACGCTTCATGTCTTCGTCGGTAGCTGGTATGCTCTCATCACCCACACGGATAAACGCCACTCTTTGACCATCCCCAACGTAATAATACGGAGTATAATGACCTGAATTTACTTTTAGCTGTAATACGTGTAAACCATCTACATCATGCGGAATCATTTCCACCTCTGGTAGCGGATCCATATAGTCACGAATCTTTCCACTGATTACTTCGCAAATGCGCTGCACATCATCAAGTCCCTTGACAACGCCATTGTTATCCATGCCGAAGAAAAGGGAACCGCCTAAGCCATTGGCGAAAGCACTTACACTCTTCAACCAACTCTTAGGTTTCTTTTCTTCAAGCATCACCTTGAAATCGTATGCTGTACATTCAGCTATCAGAGTCTTTAAATCCATTTGGCAGCTAATTTTATATTTTATGATTACAAAGTTACATTTTTTCTGTGATATTACTCATCTCTTTTGTCATAAAAAAACTAAATATAGCAAAAATGATAATAGTCATAACCGTAGTGACTATTATCATTTTTGCTGTTTTTATTTTAAGTTTCGTATGTAGATTTCAGTTCCCTGTTCCCAAGAATATATTCACTATCAGGTTGGCGTCGGTCATAATGTCCAAGCTATCTCCAATTATCAGGGCGAACCAATTTATGACCATTGGGAAGAACTACTTCCTCCCGTAGCATAGATTGTGCAAATCTTGCTTTATAATGCTCCAGCCACACCACATTGTCACATCTAAAAATAAAGCCTCCTTTCGGATGCTTGACCCAAGTAATTAAAATTTAGGGTCAGACCCTATATAATTGCCTTATTTACGTTTCCATGTTTGCGTTTCATACAAGAAACCGATGTAGCCTCTGACCTTCAGGTTTTTGCCTTCAATCCAGATGGAGCATTTGTAGTTCTTGCCATTCTTGGGATTGTAGATTTTTCCACCTTCCCATTTGTCCTTATTCTTGGTAAGGCCGCTAAGGATGTTAACGCCCATCAGTTTGCGGCTGCGAAGTTTCTTATCCGAATTGTGTATGTCTTTTGTCTCAGGACCTTTTGCAAGCCATACTATCTTGCCGTTTACTGTGTTGCCATTCTTGTAGATTTCTACTTTTGCATCCCCGGCCTCTGTCAGCCATATACCCAAAATGTCTTGTGCGAAGCCATTTGCTGCTATCAGCATAAGGACCATACTAAATAAAATCTTTTTCATAATCTGATGTAATGTTGGTATTTAATGTTTTTTCAGTTCTTTGCAGATGTTTATATTATAACGTAAAACACGGTTCTTTTATTGCCATGAAATGCCATTTATAATGTCTGTCCCTCGGGGATACTGTTGAGGTGTAATCTGTCCCTTCTATCTTGTGACGATATTATTCGCCGAAATAAAAAGTTTAGTTTAGGTTATGGATATTTTATATGGGAATAAACTAAACCGTTCTGCGGTTTGGCAAACTCTTTGCCATCCCTCTTTCTTTTTTGGACGGCAAAGAGAATATAATATCTATTGTAGTTTGTTGTAAATCTCGTCCGTCACTGCCTCCAGCCACTCGTTGGAGGCATCCTCCTGTACGTCCTTATGATACGTGAGATGCTGGAACCATGAGTCTTTTTGAGCTCCGTGCCAGTGCTTCACCTCGGCAGGTATGGCGATGACAGTGCCGGGAACCATCTCCACTGCCTCCTTGCCCCATTCTTGATACCAGCCTCTGCCTGCCACGCAGATGAGTACCTGCACCTGTTTGTGGTGAACATGCCAGTTGTTGCGGCAGCGAGGCTCGAAGGTGACGTTTATCACACCGCCACCTACATCAGCCAGATAGCTCTGTCCGATAAAGTATTTGCCGTATGGGTTCTTCTCGCCCTTGGGCCATTTGCTGCTCAGCGTGTAGCCCTCGTTGCAGAGCCAAGCGCAGAGCTCGTCAACCAATTGCTGTGTGTTACCCATGTTCACTGCGCCCTGCTTGTGGGCTGCAAGCTGCGGAGCCACACCCTCCATGCCACTCAGTGCCGCTACGGTAACTATCTCACGGTCGGCAGCAGTGAGCTGGTCGCCGGCAAAGATGTCGCCGAAGAGATGCGCCTTCAGGTAGTAGTCATCCTGTGGACAGAAGTCATAGTTGAACGGACGGCCAGAGAGTTGTGTCTGGTTCTTCTTGCCCAGTTCGTAAGCCTTCTTGGCGTCATCCCACTCAGCAGGGCGCTTCCATGGCTTGCCCTCCTGCCAGTTTGGCTGCTTGTTCTCTAACACTTTGCCTAATACCCCCAGCGCGTTCAGCGAGCGTGGAAAGCCTGTATAGGCATAGAGCTGTGATAAAGCCTCCTTCAGTTCGTTAATGGTAACACCGTTATCGAGAGCCGTTCTTACGGCAGGCTCAAGTCTTGTGAGGTCGCCCTGCGCCATGAGGCAGGCACATGCCGCCAATCCTTTTTGGCGCTCTGTCAGCGCCTGACTGTTTGCTGTTGTCATGGTCAATACAACTGTTATTAGTAAAACGATTCTTTTCATTTGTATGTCTTCATCTTCTTGAATATCTTGTCCATCGTCTCTGTGTCAAGCGGTTTCATCGTTGGCAGTTTCAGACTCTTCACCATGTGTAGTGTGCCGGTCTTGTACTTCAGGAAGTGCTCTGTCTTCAGATGCTCTTGATAAGCCTCCTCTGATGCATAAATCTCAAGTATGCGTATCTGCGTTGAGTCCTCTGCGCTCTGCATAGGGAACAGGCAGATGACGCCCGGCTCGCGTTCCATGCTGAGGCGGTCCACCTCGTTGGCTATACTGAGATATTCATTGAGATACTGCGGCCACACCTCTATCTCGGCAATGCGCACTATCATAGATGTCGCGTCAGGCATTGTCGCTGATGGTTTCTCCTTTGTCTTTCCAAACAACCACTGGGCATTCTTCCACAATATCATGTCCTTGAACGGTGCGAGGTCTGTCTCAGTCTGCAGGTATTGCTTCATCCTTGCCAGACTCTGCGTAAGCACCTGCGGTGCGGCGTATGGATAGTCTGAGCCGTAAAGCAGATGGTCAGGCGTGGTGATGGTGAGCATCATGCGGATAGTCTCAGGCGAGTGGGCGCCGGCAAGGTCATAGTACAGGGCGCTGAGGTTAGCCTCCCAGTCAATCTCGCCCACCAGCTTGTTTGCCTGCATCACAGGTCCCAATGACTTCATGCGGGGTATAGCCAGCGGCAGGTATGCACCACAGTGAGGTACCACCACCTTGACACCGGGATAGCGTGCCAGCACGTTGCGGCTTATCATGTTGGTCACGGCACGGGTGGTCTCAGATAGGTATTCCTGCATAGCCAAAGGTGTCTGCGCCATCACAGCGTGGTTTACTGGCTCAGGACGATGAGGATGCAGTATGATTACTGCACGGCGCTCATTGAGGAAGGCAAAGAGTGTGTCTAACTCTGGTGCACCAAGGTACTGCCCATTGACGTTGGTAGCCAACTTGATGCCGTCGGCACCCAAGGTGTCGAGTGCATACCTTGCCTCGCGTATGGCAGCGTCCACATCAGGCAAGGGCAGGGCGGCGCAAAACAGGAACCTGCCGGGGTGCTCCGTCTTTATGCGTGCCGCAGCCTCATTAGCCTTCCTTACCACATCGGCAGAAGAGGGTTGCGGCGCAGCCAGCGTCAGCACGGAGGTGCCTATGCCAGCCTCGTCCATCCAGTTCAGATGTTTCCCAATGTCATATCTTGGTATAGGGAAGCCCTCCTCCATCAGTCGTCCCTCTTTCTCCAGAGACTCTATAAAGTCAGGAGTGATGATATGGCTGTGCACATCTGTCACACGCTGCGCAAATGCTGTGGTGGCAAACATTATTGACATAATGCAGAATTTATAAATCATGTTTCTTAGTTTCTGATTATTGTCTTTACTTAAGGTTCTCCTTGAAGAAAACTGCCAGCTTGTCCCATGGTATAAGGTTCTTGGCCTCACCCTTGCCTTTCAGTTCCTTGTAGCCGCCGTCATAGAGGTCGCAATGCGTAGCGCCAGGTATTATTAGCAACTGCTTGTTATCCGGATTAGGGTTAGGCTTGCCTATGAAGTTATAGCCTTCAGCCTTGCCTTCCACCATGTATTTGTATGCTGCCTCACCGAAATAGCGTGAGTGGGCCTTTTCGCCGTGCATCACGAGTACGGCAGAGCGTATCTCGTTGATATAATACAGGAAACGGCTGTTGGCATACGCCTGCGTACCAATCACGCGCCATCCGTCGTTAGAGTTGCCGGAACGCTTATGGTAGCCGCGCTCTGTCTTGTAGTAGTCATAGTAATCCTTCACAAACTGCGGCACGTCGTCTGGCAGAGGGTCTATAACACCGCCTGCCATCGCCTTCGTATCTGTCAGACGTTGCTTTGCCATTGCCTCACGTGCAGCATGGCGTGACTCTTCCTTGTCCTCGCTGTCAAAGTAACCGTTGCCACTCACTCGTGTCATGTCATACATGGTAGATGCTACGGTGGCCTTGATGCGGGTGTCGGCAGCGGCAGCGTTCAGTGCTATGCCGCCCCAACCGCAGATACCGATGATGCCTATCTTCTCTGCATCTACATTATCTTGTTTAGAGAGGAAATCCACGGCAGCCATAAAGTCTTCGGTGTTGATGTCGGGTGATGCCGTACGACGTGGTTCGCCGCTGCTCTCGCCTGTATATGAAGGGTCGAAGGCAAGTGCCACGAAGCCGCGCTCTGCCATCTTCATGGCATAGAGACCACTCGACTGCTCCTTAGTAGCGCCAAACGGACCAGAGACCGCAATGGCAGGCAACTTTTCACTTTTCACTTTTAACTTTTCACTCGCCGCAGGCGTATAGAGGTCTGCCGCCAGCGTCAGCCCGTACTGTGTCTCAAACGTCACCTTCTTGTGGTTCACCTTCTCGCTCAGTGGGAACACCTTGTCCCACTCCTGTGTCAATGTCAGTGTATTCATATTCTCCTCCTTCGCTTTTTTAGTATCGCAGCCTGTTAGTATTCCGCCCAACAGTGCCACGGCTATAAGTATATTCCTCATAATATCACAATGTTTTTCCCATTTCAAACGCTTCCTGCAACTTTGCATTGCCTTCGATGTCACGTGCTTCGTTCACGCCGCCACAGAAAAGGGTGCCTGCCAAGCGGCTCTTGGGATAGCAGTCTATCCAGCCTGTCAGACCAATTTCTGCACGCTTCGGAGTCTGTTCTTCGTCTTCGGCAGCCGTTGTCAGCAGATATACGTCACGGAACATATAGTCCTGAGAGTACATGGCATTCATGCGGTCTATGAGGGTCTTCATCTGACCACTCATCTCATAATAGTATATGGGAGTTGCCCAGCATACCACATCAGCCTGCAGCACCTTTGCCATTATAGCGTTCACATCATCGTTGATGACACAGCGTCCTAACTTCTGACAACCGAAGCAGCCTTTGCAGAACTGTATCTCCTTGCCAGCCAGTGAAATCTTCTCCACTTCGTTTCCGGCAGCCTTGGCTCCCTCTGCAAAATTATCAGCGAGCATGTCGCTGTTTGAACCACGGCGCAGGCTTGTGGAAATAACTATAACCTTTTTCATAATATTATTTTTTTACCATTCTTTATATACATTCCCTTCGTTGGGTTATCTACTCGTTGTCCGTTTAGAGAATAGCAGGCACCATCGTCTGCTGCCGCCGCACCTGTGACCTTACTGACGGCTGTTGCTCCTGATGTCAGCGACAGGGTGACGGGAATGTTGTTCTGTCCTATCTTCAGGAAAGTGCGCAGGTCATTTCCCGTAATGCTGTCAAAATGTCCCAATGGGGTGTAGCTCCAAGAGTTTGCATCAGCAAAGAGACAGATGTTACTGCCGCTATACAGCACCACGTCACCTGCCTGTGCGGTCATCTGCCTGTTGCTTGTGGTCAGCGAGAAGCCCAGCGGTCCCCATATCTCGAAATCATCATTAGTGTTCAGCGATATGGTGAGTGATCCGTTTTGCAATCGTGCCGCGAGTTCCTGTGCAGCCTGAGTGTCGGCAAGTGTCATGCTCTGTGTCTGCCCGCCTATGGTAACATATATCTTATTCATAGTAGTCTGTGCCTTAGTCTCACTTTCTGCAGAACAACTGCAAAGCAGTATTGCTGCCAGAAGAATAATTATCTGTCTCATAGTGTCTCCTCCTTTTGATAGATGAATTATCTACAGGCTTTCCTTCAGTATCTCTGCCACGTCATCCTTTGACAGGTTAAGGTAGCCTGCCGGATAAACCACAGTAGTCTCAGTTATTCCCGGTATCATGTCGGCAGTGGCACCCACCTCGCTGATGGTCAGCGGCAGTCCAATCTCCGTCATCCATTCCTTCAAAGCCTGCAGTCCTGCCTCTGCTATCTGCTCGTCGGTCCTGTCGTCGCCGTTTACGTTCCATACGTTCTTGGCAAAGCGTACGAACTTAGGCAGTCCGTTCTTCATGGCACGACGGTAGTATGCCATTGACACTGACGCCAGGGCATAGCCATGAGGAGCGTGTGTCCATGCACCTACGCTGTGACCTATCATGTGTACCATCCAGTCCTGCTGCTTACCCATACCTATGAGGGTGTTCAGCGCCCATGTGGCAGTCCACATAATGTTAGAGCGAGCCTCATAGTCCTTTGGGTTCTTCACTGCTACGCGGCTGCTGTTGATAACCGAGCGCATCAGTCCCTCTGCGAGGTAGTCGCTGGTGTTGTCGTCGAAGTCTGAGAAATACTGTTCCATGATATGGTTCATGATGTCATATATGCCTGCCTTCATCTGGTTCTCAGGCACAGTCATGGTAAACTCAGGGTTCAGTATCGAGAACTTGGGCATCAGTCTGTCATCAAACACATGGCCGACTTTGAATGTGTGCTCTGCATCGGTTATCACCGTACCGGCATTCATCTCCGAACCGGTGCCAGCCATCGTCAGTATGCAGCCCACAGGCAGCAGCTTCTGTCCTTCTTCAGGATTTTGCTGCTTCAGCCAGAACATATCCCAGTAGTCACCATCGCAGAATACCGATGCCGCCACAGCTTTGGAGTAATCGCATACGCTGCCGCCACCCAGGGCAAGTATCAGGTCAACGTCGTTCTCACGTGCCATCTTCACGCCCTCGTTCAGTTTCTCCAGCGTAGGGTTTGTCATTACACCGGGATTCTCTACTATTGTCTTGCCGGCCTCGCGCAGTATAGCCACCACCTGGTCGTATATGCCGTTGCGCTTCACGCTGCCGCTGCCATAGTTCAGCAACACCTTGTTGCCATAGTTCTTTAACTCTTCCTTAAGGAAATTCAATGAGTCTTTACCAAAATAAAGTTTGGTAGGGTTGTGATAAGAAAAGTTTCCTTGCATAGTCGTATTCTTTTTATCCGTAATTCTCAATCAAGTATTTCACAAATTGTGGATCACCGAAGTTGATGGTACCATTATCATGCTGGTTCATCTTGGCTATCTGCGCCATGTCGTCATCTGTCAGTGAGAAGTCTAATACTTTATAGTTCTGCTCCATGCGTTCCTTGTGTACAGACTTTGGTATTGCCACAATGCCGCGCTGCGTAAGCCAGCGCAACGCCACCTGTGCGGCACTCTTGCCATACTTGGCTCCTATGGCTGCCAGCGCCTCGCTCTTCACGATACCGTCAACGCCCTGACCGCCGAGTGGGCCCCATGCCATCATCTTCGTGCCAAACTCACTGTGTATGGCCTCTATGCCATGCTGCTGTATCATCACGTTACATTGCAGCTGGTTTACCATTGGCTTCACATCCACATAATGGGCGAAGTCAAAGAAGCGACCAGCCTGGAAGTTGCTCACGCCTATGGCTCTCACCTTGCCGGCGCGATATGCCTTTTCCATGGCACGCCATGTGCCGAAGACATCGCCGTATGCCTGATGTATCAGCAAAAGGTCTATATACTCAGTCTGCAATTTGCGCAGACTCTCGTCTATGCTCTCAGCTGCCTTTTCCTCTCCGTTGTTTGATATCCACACCTTCGTCACGAGAAACAAATCCTCGCGCTTCAGTCCGCTCTTGCGCCATGCGTTACCCACGCCTTCCTCATTCTGGTAAGCCTGCGCCGTGTCTATCAACCTATAGCCTGTGTTCAGTGCGTCTGTCACGCATCGCTCACACTCACCAGGACTAACCATAAACACTCCGTAGCCCAGCACTGGCATCTCTACTCCGTTATATAATTTAATGTATTCCATATTTTTTAATTCATAATTCATCGCTCGGCACGCAGTGACGCTTGCCAAAGCAAGAATTCTTTATTCTTAATTCTTAATTCTTAATTTCCAACTCCCTTCAGCCATTTTTCCACCTTTGCTCTCTCCGTGCGCACCTCATGTCCGTAGATTGAGAATCCCTTCATGACGTTTGCACCAGGGAAAGTCTTCTTTACGTCGTCCACGCAGTTGGCCAGTCCGCTGCCTTCATGTGTCGTAAACGGAATGACGGTCTTGCCCTTCATGTCATCCCTATGCTTCTTGAAGAAGGTGAACATCACCTGCGGATAGGTGCCCCACCATACCGGACCGCCGATGAACACCGTGTCATACTGGCTAAGGTCCACGTCGCCCTCATACTCCGGCAGTTCACCTTTCTCTGCCTCTTCCTGCGCCAGTTTGATGAGTGGGTTGTACGCCATGCCGTCATACTTGTGCGTAGCAATCTCAAACTGCTCTGCACCTGTCAGTTCACTGATATAGTCGGCTACTATCTTCGTGTTGCCTACCTCAATGTTACCTACCGCGTAGTTGTCTCCCGCATGCGAGAAGAACACTACAATTGCTTTTTTATCCGAGTTCATGATTTCCTTTGTTTCTTGGTTATTTATTTCCTGTTTCTTGCTGCCATTGCAGGCTGTTGACACCAACATGCATAAGGCCAAAACAATAATATAGTTCAACGTTTTCATACCTTATAAATAATTATAGTTCCTTTTGTTCCTTCGGATCCTGCATCTTTATCACCTTTGCCTCCATGAAATACGGCTCTCTCACATCAGTAGGACCGCTTTTCTCCATCAATTCAAATACGTAACCTTTTGGATATTCCATAATTCTTAATTTTTAATTTTCCTGCTGCAAAGTTACGATGTTTTTCCGATATGCTTGTTTCACAAAATACGTTACAATTTTAACTTTTTGCGTAAATCGTTTGTATATATATAAATTAATGTGTAACTTTGCATCCGTAACCCCTTCAATCACAACCAACATGACCATTGACTTTCTATACTCTACTGACTTTCACGCCCTTAACGCCCCGTCGCTGGCCCACACCTGCATGCACATGCTCTGCACCGCCGGCGAGGGCAGCTTCGTGTACTACGAGAAGTGCTACCACATAACCAAAAACGACCTCGTGGTCATACCTCAGCCCCACAAGGTGAAGAACCTTGCCGCACCTCCTGACATGCAGGTGGAGTGGTTTGCCGCCGACTACAAGTTCCTGCAGAGCCAGTTGCCTACCAACAACTACAGCATCGGGGGCAGCATATCGCTTAACCACAACCCTGTCATCAGGCTCACTGACGAACAGGCAGCCCACATCCTTGAAGATTTCCACAAGTTGCGCAGTCGCATGGCAGACCGTCACATGATGTTCTACCGCGAAATGATGGGCAGCCTGTGCCTCACCATGATGTACGACATCTTCGAGGTGCACGCCATGCGCGATGCCACCGAGAACCACACCGACCGCGCCGGCTACATCGTGAAGGAACTCATGGCACTCCTCGCCACCGGCATCAGTCAGACCGAGCGCGAAGTGAACTACTATGCCGAGCGTCTCAACGTATCGCCGAAATACCTCTCCGACACAGTGCGCCGCATGACAGGCCACAGCGTCAGCTCATTCATTGTGCGCCACACCATACCTATTATAAAAGACTACCTGAGTGACGACAGCTTGTCACTAACCCAGATAGCCTACCGCATGAACTTCGCCTCACTCTCATACTTCAGCCGATACTGCACCAAGCACCTCGGACTCACTCCCAGCGAGTACCGTCAAAGCCTGCAACCGAAATAATGATAGGGTGAAAAGGGCAATCGTAACCGAATTGTAACCTTTTTTTTTCGTTGGTATGGTTTTTCTTTAGTATCTTTGCACATGCAATAAATATATAGGTGGGATCTAATAATTCCCACTGTCAGATTTTTGAATTTGTTTCGAGGGCAGAGTGTCAGTCGTTGAGTGAGCATAGCGGGCTATGTGACCGAAAGGACTGGCAGTATGCACTGAAAGAAAACAAAAAGATGACATAATGATATTCACATAATTGATTAATTTAACTCGTGGGAATTTTTAGAACCCACCTATAATATATGGAGATAGATTTGATATTCAGGTTACTTGGTTCGCTGGCACTGCTCATTTACGGAATGAAGACCATGAGCGATGCCTTGCAGAAGATGGCAGGTCCGAGCCTGCGACACATATTGGCACGCATGACGGGCAACAGGCTGAGCGGTATGCTGACAGGCACGCTGGTGACGTGTGCCGTGCAGTCATCGTCAGCCACCACGGTTATGACCGTGTCGTTCGTATCGGCAGGACTGCTCACGCTGGCGCAGGCCATATCCGTGATAATGGGTGCCAACATAGGCACCACGCTTACGGCATGGATTATGTCGCTGGGCTATAATGTTGACCTTACCGTCATAGTGTTCTCGTCTTTCCTTGTAGGCATGGTACTAATCTACAAGAAACGCCACCGCGTGGCAGGCGACCTGCTCTTTGGACTGGGATTCCTGTTCTGGTCGCTGGTGATGCTGAGCAGCGTGGGTCGCGACATGGACCTTGCCCATAATGCCGATGTGGTAAGTTTCTTCGCATCATTCGACACTGGCAGCTATTTCACCATCCTTGCCTTCCTTGCCGCTGGCACCATCATAACCTGCGTGGTGCAGTCGTCGGCAGCGGTGATGGCCATCACCATACTGCTCTGCTCAACCGGTGTACTGCCTATCTACATGGGCATAGCCCTGGTGATGGGCGAGAACATAGGCACCACGGCTACGGCTAACCTGGCAGCACTCGGTGCGGGCACAGAGGCGCGCAGGGCTGCACTCGCACACCTGCTGTTCAATGTGTTTGGAGTCATCTGGGTGCTTGCGGTGTTCTATCCGTTTGTAAATCTGGTGTGTGGCTTTGTAGGCTACGATCCGTCATCGGCAGGACAGTCGGCGCGCATCCCTGTGGTGCTCGCCATGTTCCATACCTGTTTCAATGTAATCAATACCGCACTGCTCATTGGTCTGATACCACAGATGGAGCGTGTGGTATGCAAGTTGCTGCCGGAAGGCAAGGCAGAGGCCAAACAGCCCACCACGCTGCACTTTATCAGTGGCGGCGTGATACAGACTCCGGAGATAGCAGTGCTGCAGGCTCAGAAAGAGGTGGTACACTTTGCTGAGCGTATGCAGCGTATGTTCGGCATAGTGTGTGCGTTGATAGACGAGAAGGACAAGAAAGAGCTTGACGCACAGTATGCCCGCATAGAACGCTATGAGACCATAGCCGACAATATGGAGATAGAGATTGCCAACTACCTGGAGCAGGTGAGCAACGAGCGTCTTTCTGACGAGACGAAGGAGAAGGTGCGCGTGATGCTCCGTCAGATAGGTGAACTGGAATCCATCGGCGATGCCTGTTTCAAGATTGCCCGCACCGTCAAGCACCTGCGCAAGGGTAAGGAAGACCTGTCTGCAGCGCAATATGGCAGGATACACGATATGCTCCGACTGGTAAACGAGGCTGTGGCGCAGATGATAGTTGTGGTAAGTGGCAGGCGTGAAGACCTTACACTCAGTGATTCACTCTCAATAGAGAAGGACATAAACGAACTGCGCGACCAGATAAAGGTGGAGAGAATAAACGATGTGAATGCTCACCTGTACTCCTATGCCCTTGGTACGCTGTATGGTGACATCGTGGCAGACTGCGAAAAGATAGGCGACTATGTAATGAATATAGTGGAGTCTCGTCTGGGCAGGCACATGCTCGGCTTTAACGGACTGCAGCTTGACCTTGACAAGAAGACTGCAGCCGTTGACGGAGTAAGCGTGAGCCTTACCCCTACGGAGTTTGCACTGCTCCGCTTGTTGCTGTCAAACCGTGGCAAGGTGCTCTCGCGCCAGCAGCTGATGGATGACGTGTGGACAGGCGTGGTGGTGACAGACCGCACAGTGAATGTCAATATCACCCGTCTGCGCAAGAAACTGGGTCCATACGCCCAGAATATTGTCAGTCGTACAGGCTTCGGGTATATGTTTGAAGGATAGTCTTACGATAGGACATTTTTGATATTTTGGGGTTGGAAAAAAGTCTATGAAAAAACTTAAAATAGAGAGGGACGGGTAGGGAAAAATGCAAAAAACAGCCTTTTTATGGGGCTGTTTTCCCTACTTAGGTGCTAAAGCATAGCTTTTAGGACGTAATATGTATGCTTTTACATCGTAATTAGGCACGTTTTACCTTGCAATATGATAGCTTTTACAAGCAGAAATATATCATATTGCAAGGTTTTGTTTTATGCCTTTACTGAATATCAGTAAGTTACAACTCGCTGAGAATGCCGATGAAATCGACCAACCTTAAACTTTTTTGAAAAACAGCCCTCTATTTCGACTTAAAACGAGGGGTAGGATAGGACAAAATAGAAATAATGCCTCGTTCTGTGGATTATAATTTGCGTCATTCAGAAAAAAGTTGTAACTTTGCGTTTGTAATACCAAATACATACAGAATGCGGCATCAAGTTAACCGGATTACAGACTCAAACTTAAACAGATGATAGACCAGATTATTGACTATAACAAGACTTTCGTAGAACAGAAAGGCTACGAGAAGTACATAACGGACAAATACCCCGACAAGAAGTTGGCGGTGCTGTCATGTATGGACACACGACTGACAGAGCTGTTGCCTGCTGCGCTCGGACTGAAGAACGGTGACGCGAAGATTATCAAGAACGCCGGCGGACTGGTTATCTCTGCCTTCGACTCAGCCATGCGTAGCCTGATAGTGGCGATATATGAACTGGGTGTGAAAGAGATAATGGTGGTCGCTCACTCGCATTGCGGAGCTTGCCACATGAGCTATGAACATTTTCACCATGAGATGATAGCCAGGGGGGTGACTGACGAAACACTTGAAACCATTCAGAAGTGCGGCATAGACCTGCATCATTGGCTGGAGGGCTTCAGGGATACTCCTACCTCAGTGAGAAAGACAGTGGAGACAATAAAGACTCATCCGCTGGTTCCAAAGGATATAGTGGTACGTGGCTTTATCATTGACTCTGAGACAGGAAAACTTGATGAAATACAATAAGGAGGAAATAGAGATTCGTTAGATGAAAAAGATACTATTCCTGCATGGCTTCTTTGCCAGCGGACAATGTGTGCTTGCCATGGCGCTACGCGATGCCTTCAAGGGGCGTGCAGAGGTCATTTCGCCAGACTTGCCGCTGCATCCGATGGTGGCGATGAGTTTTATACAAGGCGTGATAGACGGCGCAACTCCCGACCTTGTGGTGGGTAACAGTTGCGGAGCGTTCTATGCGCAGATGCTGGCTCCCATAGCCGGCGTTCCAGCCTTGTTGGGCAACCCTCATTTCAAGATGACGGAGTTTCTTAGGCAGCGCATTGGCGGGCATGAATATAAGGCACCACGAAGGGATGGCAACCAGAAGTTCGTCATCGACGAGGCTTTGATAAGTGAGTTTGCTGAGGTTGAGGCCATGCAGTTTGACCATACATCACCTGATAACAAAGACCGCGTATGGGGACTGTTTGGCGAGCAGGACACGCTGGCGCACTTTGAGCCTCTCTTCCTGGAATACTATTCGCATTCATTCCATTTCCCCGGAGCACACACGCCAACGGCAGAGGAGGTGCGCAAGTGGTACGTGCCTCTGGCTGAAAGAATGCTTGCGGAGGTGGCATGTGTCGCAGACTCGCCAGAGTACTGAATGAATTCAAAATTCAACATAATAATGCAAATACGGTAAAAAAAATGAAACTAAAGAAGCGCAAAATAAAGTACTCGGCAATATTTTTCATTTGCTGGTTCGCTATTTCATACATACTGATAGATGTAGTATTGAAATTCCAGACGTTGCTCGACTATTTCGGCTCGTTTGCATTACTCGAGACCTCGCTCTGGCTGTGGGTCCTTGTGCCTACGCTGGCGGTTTATATGCTCACCAAAGATGAGTAAGGCAGGAAATAAGAAGAAAATAGATGTTGCAATGCTTCGACGAGCGAAGCGGCATAGCCGAGCGGAGTAAAAGCGAAACTTGAATTATGTATAGGATGTTAAAATATTCCACTTTGATAACGCTTGCTGTCCTGTTTGTATCATGCAGGACCAGGCATACGGTGGAACAATCTGTCCCTATACAAGCGCAGCAAATAGAACAGGAACATTCGCCTGACGTGTTTCTGGTAATGTATGACAAGGAAACAGGCAGGGAGCCTCTGCTGAAAGCCATCAAGGAATTTCAGTGCGAGATAGTCTATGACTATAACTTCATCAACGGTATGTCACTGAAGAAACCTGATGCGAAGTCGCTTGAAGATACCATGCAGTTTTTCAGGGGAGTCAAGGGAGTGCTGACGGTAGAATACAATCACATCATCAGGCTCACAGACCCGGTAAGGCCGAGGTTGGAGATAAGATAATGACAAGATGTAGCATTGAAAAGACGAACAGTATGAGGATTTTGACTACTCTTTTGGGGGACATTTTTTATAGAAACTGCAATTTTGCCGATTAACAATCGATGACTACATTTTCATAGGACCTCTTTATGAAATTTTATGGCTGTAAATTTTACGACTATAAAATTTGCCTCATAAAGACACATCAATTGTGTTATGGCATAATGATGGTATTGATAATTTGAAGCGAGAATTTGTTAAAAGACAAATATTTTTGCCTCTGTGCTCATATTTTTAGCAAAACATAATCATTTCTGATAAAAAATCGCTATCTTTGTACCCAGTATTATGTAATAACGTATAACATGGAAAGTAAAGACTTAAATCGCTTAAAAGTGGTGCTTGCAGAGAAGAAACGCACCAACAAGTGGTTAGCCGAGCAAATCGGTGTTGACCAAGCCACTGTATCCAAATGGTGTACCAACAGTGCACAACCCAACTTGGAGAACCTAATGGAGGTTGCCAAATGTCTCGAAGTTAACGTCAATGAACTTCTACGAATGTAACATGGACCGAGCATAGGACAACGCAAGCTTATGCCTTTGAAGATGGATCGGAGAAGAAGTTAGTATAATATAAATAACAATGTTAACGACCAACCGGGTAGCTCCGGCTGACTAAATCAAAGAAAGAATGAGTACATATTCAAAAGCAAAACCGTTTATCAAGTGGGTAGGTGGCAAGGGACAACTCATTGAGCAATTGGATGCCCAACTGCCTGCAAATTTTGAAACATGGGATAATGTGACATACGTTGAACCCTTCGTGGGTGGTGGAGCCATGCTCTTCTATATGTTGCAGCGTTATCCAAACATCCGTCATGCAGTCATCAACGATGTAAATCCTGATTTGATAACCTGCTATCGCACAGTTAGAGATATGCCAGAGGAACTGATAGCATCTTTGACGGATATACAGAATGCCTACAACGAACGTTGTATGTAGAAACTACAAAACAAACTGATTATGGCAAAGAAGGTTACAAATATAGAAGTAAAGGACGCAACAGTTCGTACAATTAAACACGAAGGAGAGGACTTTGTTTGCATTACAGATATTGCACGCCAGAAAAATAGTAGTGACCCAAATGGCGTAATAGCAAATTGGATGCGCAATCGCAACACGATAGAATTTCTGGGTATTTGGGAACAACTATTCAATCCTTGTTTTAACCCCCTCGAATTCGAGGGGTTTAGAAAAGAGGCAGGACTCAATGCTTTCACAATGTCGCCATCAAGATGGATTGAATCAACAAATGCAAAAGGACTTGTAGCAATGGCAGGTCGTTACGGAGGTACTTACGCACGCACAGATATTGCCTTTGAATTTGCATCTTGGATTTCTGTGGAATTCAAACTTTATCTCGTCAAGGAATTCCAGCGTCTCAAGGAAGAAGAACTGAAACAAATTGGATGGTCGGTCAAACGTGAACTCTCAAAGCTCAACTATCGTATTCATACCGATGCCATAAAGCAGAATATTGTGCCTGAAGAGATTGATGCGTATCACAAATCACTCATCTATGCAGAAGAGGCTGATGTGCTGAATGTTGCAATGTTTGGCATGACTGCAAAGGAGTGGCGCGATGCAAATCCCGACAAGAAGGGTAACATACGCGACTATGCAAGCATCAACGAGCTCATTTGCCTTTCAAATATGGAGAATCTCAATGCCGTATTCATCAATGATGGTATGCCACAGACGGAGAGACTTGTCAAGCTAAATCATGTGGCTATTCAGCAGATGCAGGTGCTGGAAGAATCAGAAAACCGTAAATATCTGAAGTAAGAGATGGATTTGAGATTCAACACATCATTGGCAGAGGGTTACAAAAGCGGTAGTCAGATTGCAAGAGTGTTGACTGAAGATTGGTTGGCACGCAACATGTATTGTCCTATATGTGGTGAAGTTTCTATTAGACGTGCTAAGCCTAATGCTCCTGTTAAGGACTATGTGTGTGAACATTGTAAATCACAATACGAGTTGAAAAGCAAAAGGTCTGATAGCGAGAGTTTTCAAGCCACGGTTGCAGATGGAGTTTACCGAACAATGATAGGAAGAATCACCTCTCTTGAAAATCCCAGTTTCTTCTTTATGCACTATGACCGATACGAAGTTAATAATCTGGTGATTGTTCCCAAGTGTTTCTTTACCCCATCCGTTATAGAGAAACGTGATGCATTAGCTGCCACCGCAAGACGAGCAGGTTGGGAAGGATGCAACATTTTGATGAGAGAAATACCTACAACAGCGAAAATACCTATTATCAGAAATGGTATTGCCCTTCCTGTTCAAGAAGTTGTTTCGCATTATCATAGAGTGTTCAACCTACAAACAAAATCCTTGGAGAGCAGAGGGTGGCTGATGGATACACTACACCTCGTTGAACGTCTTGATGAGACATTTACACTCAAGCAAATGTATTCTTTCGTTGATGAGTTACAATTTAAACATCCCGATAACAATCACATTCCTGATAAGATTCGCCAGCAACTTCAATTCCTTCGTGATAAAGGAATTATAGAGTTCAAAGGAAATGGCGTTTATAGAAAGATTTAATTATGAAGCAGATACCTAATTACATAGTTATCCTTGATTTCGTACAAAATAGAGTTGTCAAGATTAAACTTTCGGACGAAGATAAGCAATTCGCGTCATCTTGTGATGATTTGGAAGAATTGGTTGACGCCTTATCCGAAGTTTTCCATTTCTCTGTATCTAACTGCCAATGGATGGCTCTTAATGAGTACAAAGAGGATAACTTTGGGTTTTAACAACAAACGATATGACAGAATACATATTTTACACAACTGAAGGCTTTACGCAAACTCCCGACGGCGATGACATAGAGAATTGTCAGCTGCTTGGACGTGCGTTTGGCAAAGACAAACATGATGCTCTCTCAAATTTGTTGAAGGAAAATTCTTGGATAGAGGAGAGAGGTTTTGAACCTGATGAAGCCATCTGCAATGAATTAGCTTCTACTGCCAATGCAGAGGCAAAACTCTCCTTCCTCACAAATTTATTGGATGAAAGAC
The DNA here is from genome assembly GCA_017413085.1 of Prevotella sp. Taxonomy (GTDB): domain Bacteria; phylum Bacteroidota; class Bacteroidia; order Bacteroidales; family Bacteroidaceae; genus Prevotella. Next base: position 5,600 of record JAFPVC010000059.1, on the reverse strand, counting down.
AACTTGAGGAGTATATTGATTGGCTGAAAACGATAGGATAATTGAATTCTATGATACTAAATCAGTTGGGGATTTCTGGTGAGCATACAAAAGGGATTATCTATGAGGATTCTGATGAGGGAATCACTCTAAAATACGACCCGAACACTCAATTCATAACATTTTGGGATGATGAAATCAAATATGACCAGATGGATTGTTCCTTCTTCTCTAACTGGAGCTCTGTTGTAAAAGAGCTACAATCAGAATACGGAATCAACTTATTCTACGGAGTTCATCATCTGGGCGAGAAAGAAGGAGAAGGTGCCACACTATTACAACTACGAGTTGATGAAGCACATCAATGGTGACAAACAGATGACCAACGTGTGGCGACTGTCCGCTATTGCTCCTTGGGAGAAAGCCTGCACAAAGCATCCCACGCAAAAACCGTTGGGTCTGCTGAGTCGCATTATTCTGGCATCCACCCAACCAGGAGCCTGGATTCTCGACCCTTTTGCAGCTTCTTCTACAACGGGTATAGCCGCCAACCTGCTTGGCCGTTGTTTCCTCGGCATAGAGAAGGAAGATGAGTTCTCAAAAATTAGCAAGGCCCGTCGCGAAGAGATTGAGGACGTCAAGACGTTTGCCACGTTCAGAAGGAAGATACCTGATATCGTCAAGGCTGAGGACACGCAGACAGACCTGTTCATGTGCCATGAATCAGATCCGATAGTGCGTCTGCCTTTCTTGGAGGAAGAAATTGTAGAGAGAACCGACGTGCTGATGTATGCAGCCAATATGACCACTCGTAAAAAAACAGAACCTGTTGGCAAGTTGGCCCTTGGCATGAAAGAGGGCGAGCTGGACGATTTGATGTTCAGTAAAATTGGCTACATCATGTTCCATTATTGGAACAACCAAGAGGCAACAGCATACCGCATCACAAACACTCCGCGGATAGTCAGCAAGCAAGATATTCCAGATGGCTATCTTCTACGTCTAGCCACCAATGTCCAGAAGTACCTCCTACTGGAATATGTCCCTGGCAAACCTGTTGACATTGGAGCGTTCGACATCATGAAAGTGCAGCGCAAAGGCAAAGGACGGTATATGCCGTTTGTAACTCAGCTGGACAATATAATATAATCGGCAACCGCTTTAATTCGTTTTGTGCGATAGACACGTGATTGTTGAAGGAAGATGTAAAGTGTAAGATGGCTAATGTAATATCGCAACAGATAAATGCGTTATACGAAATATGGACAAAGAGAATAAATTGATACTATACAAGGATGAGGAAGGCAGGGTGAGTGTGAATACTCGTTTTGCTGATGAGGATGTTTGGTTGACGCAGGCACAATTGGTGGAGATATATCAATCGAGCAAGTCAAATATCAGCGAGCATCTGACAAACATTTTTGCAGACAAGGAACTGGAGCAAGATGCAGTTGTTCGGAAATTCCGAACAACTGCCGCAGATGGCAAAAACTACCAGGTTTTGCATTACAATCTTGATGTAATCATAGCCCTTGGTTATCGTGTTCAGTCGCCTATTGCTGTACGCTTTCGTCGCTGGGCTACACAGCGTTTGCATGAATATATCCAAAAAGGTTTCACGATGGACGATGAGCGACTGAAGCAAGGGGGCAACCGATACTTCAAGGAACTCTTGCAGCGCATCCGCGACATCCGCAGCAGCGAACGAAACTTCTATCAGCAGGTGACGGACATCTATGCCACATCAACGGACTATGACCCAAGGTCCGAGATGACGAAGCAGTTTTTCGCCATCGTTCAGAATAAGATGCACTATGCCGTGCATGAACATACGGCAGCAGAGCTGATTTATGAACGGGTGGATAATGAGAAGCCTTTTGTTGGCATGACCAACTTCAAGGGCAACTATGTGACGTGCGATGACGTGAAAATAGCCAAGAACTACCTTTCGGAGTTGGAACTGCAGCGATTGAACTTACTGACCTCTCAGTTCCTCGATTATGCCGAGTTTCAGGCCTTGGAGCAGAATCCTATGACTATGGCCGACTGGATAGCTGCCCTTGATGATCAGATACTCCGACTACGGAAGAATATCTTAGAAGGGAATGGCACCGTGTCACACCAAGAGGCTATTGAGAAGGCTGAACGTGAGTTCGAGATATATCGCGAACGGGAGATGCGTTTGTTGGAGAGTGACTTCGATAAGGCTGTGAAGCGGTTGAAAAATCTTAATGATGATCCGGATGGTGGTGACAGCAGTGGAACTGGCGAATCTTGATTCTATCAAAATGATAGAATGCGAGCAAAAAAGGCAACTCATGTGCTTGCCATCGTTAATGGCATTGTAGAAGAGGTCTATAATCCTGTTGACAGGAAACATACCGAAGACCCTAAACACGTTGGACGGTATGAGTTTTTGGGCGTTGAAGACGAACATACAACATATATAGGGAAAGATGTTTCTGCCTTCTATGGCAGAAGCCAGAATACAGTGAAGTTCATCAATATGTGACAATATCGAACTTGGTAATCGTTAATTACTATATGGCAATACCAATTAACATAGAAGATTTTGACGAGTATTTACGCCAGGGTGATCCTCTGAAGAAAGAGAGGGCTGAAGCTTGGCGCGTGGCTATTGGTCTGCAGGCAGTGGACGGGCTAAAGGTATCCGACTACTTGTTGGAACTTGCCCGCAGAAATATTGAATTATAGCTCATTTTGCAGGCCTGTTCCGGCCTGCAAAATGAGCTATATGTCTAAAAAGGTTGTAGCAATATAACCTTTCAGAGTATGTTCTGCATGCTATTTCTGTCAGAATTCACAAATATTGCGAAGATGGAGATAAATTTCTATAATAATTGGAGTATTCTATAGTTTTGCTATATAATCAAGAGATTCTTTCAACCATTATACATATCACTTGCCGACGCAGAATGTAAAATCTGCAAATGTAAGTAGTTGATAATCAGTGCATATGCCTCCAATTGTAGGGAATAGATACTATGCCGACAGACGAGAAATGGACGGAACTGCGTGAGAACTGCACATTTGAACGTGTGTACGAGTACGTGAGAAATAATTATTATTGGCTGCTTGGATACAAGGTGACGAGTACAAATGGTAACTCCATTTTCTTGCCATCGCCTGATTACAACATCTCTGATGAGATATTGTTTACCGGTTCAAATGGTGATGAATATTGGTCTTCTACACTTGCGCCAGACAACAAATGGTCTTCGTCTGCCTATGGCTTAACGTTTGATGGATATGACGAGAAAACGTATTCTAATTTTATGGACCGTTCAGAAATTCCCCGATATTATCCAAGACCAGTACGTCCAGTAAAACCGTAGAGGTCTTGCATAGAAAAAGAGACTTATCAAGGCTCTGGCGCAGGTGGCGCAAGTGCATGATAAGGCGCGTGGTGTAGTAGCACTGCATGGCAAAGTAGAGCACGCTGCCCACCTGCTCCGCCGTCTGCAGACGGTGACTGTCGCTCAGCAGCGTCTCGCCGTCGGTTATCACCGCCGCTCCTATCAACAGCATCTCCACAGCCCATACTGCACCGCCGAGCCAGGCTTCCACCCAGTTCAGCCGCCCCTGCTGCTGTCAAACACCTTTCCGTTTATGGTCTTTCCTGTATAATGGGCAGTGATGATGCTTCTCAGTGCAGGCTGCGGACTATCGGCATTGCCCTCTGCCAGCACCTTGTAATAGACACCCTTCGGGAGAGCCTTGACGCCCTCCTCCTTCGACTTAGCCTCAAGCCATTCCTTGTTTGCCTGTATATATTCCCGTTTACTCATGTCATTTTTTATTGATTACCTTGCAAAGGTACTCATTTTTATCGAGAATAAAAACATCTATCTGGCGTTTCGCACGTAATTTAAGTAAAATTTGTCTAAAAGATGCCTATATCAGAAGATAATGACCTTTGTTCGCAAAAAAAGGCTTTCAAGGTATCCACATCATTACGGTGGTAATCAATAGAACCCACCTTTAACATGTAATGGGAACGAATATGTTGCCATTTATTTGACCCATGACTTCTAATATACCATAAATCCGCAGCCAGACAGCATTCTGATATGCACCTGATTACAGCGTAATAGTTACCTGATTACGGTGTAATCGGGTGCTGATTACACCGTAATACCTATGCTATTTCATTTCAAGGGCTGTTTTACATCTAACTGCCATATAATCATCAAGATTATTTAACAGATGAATTTTAGCCATTTTGAGCTTTTGACAACTTCGGCGAGCAAAGACAAAGGATTTTTGCCAGTTAAAAGAGAGAAGGAAATGCATCAAAATGGGGGCATTTGTACCGACATTAACTTTGTATTCTTCCATCGCGAAAGGCAACGGGTAGGCGAGTTTTGCTTGGAAATCTCGGCAAAATGAACCAGCTCTTTTGCTTTCGCTGCTTCGTCAGTTGTACCTCGGACGCACTATATGTTTGGAGTACAATGTTGGCTGTTAATTGGGCGATTTTGTTGCTTTAATCCATCCTTGACATAGAATTTTATGCCAAAATTATACTAAAATGCTGACAAATTCACGTTAAACTCTACAAATCTTATCGGTAATTGGAGAAAAAATCGTACCTTTGCATCGCAAAGTTTGCAAAAGTTTTGAATTAAAAAGGATTTTGTATGGCAAAAGTCAAGAGCGATACATTGCACGTGAAGGGCATTGATGTTGGAATCTATACCGAGGATTACCGTAACGAGTACATTTCGTTGACGGATATTGCTCGCTATCGCAACAACGATGACCCACGCTTTGCCATACAGAACTGGATGCGCAACCGCAACACCATTGAGTTTCTCGGACTTTGGGAGAGTCTTCATAATCCAAGTTTTAACCGTGTGCAATTCGACACGTTTAGAACCGAGGCCGGACTAAACCGCTTCGTCATGACCCCATCGAAGTGGGTAGAGCATACTGCCGCCATCGGTATCGTCAGCAAGGCCGGACGCTATGGCGGCACATCCTTTATATTACGTGCGGGCGTGTGAATATACGGCTTTCCTTGCTTTCGGGCAAGGAAGGCCGCATTGTTTTATCCATTACTCAACGAATAAATAATCAAAATAAACAATAAACAACAATGACCACAATTAACAAGAATTTCTTTATCGCGCCCTCGACCACGGGGCTGGGAGCCATGCGATGGGTAGCAGCGCTCCTGCTCGCCCTCATGCTCACCGCCACGACGGGGTGGGCAGCTGAGGTATTACATGGCGGAACGGAAAGCGCTCCAGTAGCGATTACCACCACCGCCGAAATCATTGCCTCGAAATTCGGCACATCCGTCGGCTATTTCGTAGTGAACGAAAACACCACTATCACTCACCGAGTGAGGGTAGGATATAGCAGTAATAGTAATATCTATATCTCCATCCCGACAGGCAAGACGCTTACCGTGGAGGTGACTGGCAGCGACCCTGGTCTGAGATACTGGACAGAAAGCTGTGCGCTGCACGTGTACGGCGGCGGTACGCTCGTCGTGTCAAACGGGATTGAAACCTACGGCGGCACCTGTGATATGCACAACATCACCATCAACGGTGCGCATTACGACGACGACGGCTATCTGGACGGCTCCATCC
>JAFPVC010000058.1 GCA_017413085.1 Prevotella sp. | reverse complement strand
CGAGGATGAGGAAGATGATGAAGACGAGGATGAAGAGGACGAGGATGAAGACGAAGATGATGAAAATGACGAAGAAGACAACGACTCTATATACAACAATAATGACGAGATAATCATTACTGACAAAGACGGACATGAGGACATCATCGAGGTGCCTGGCGGCATGTCAGCAGACCTTGACGAAATGATGCAGCAGTATAATGCACAGCAGTATCTGCAGCCCGACACTACATGCCGCATGAGCAATGAGAACCCAACCTATCCGCAGGAAGTATACATGGACAGGTTGAAGCGTATGCCCACGGCCATTGAGATGCCATGGAACGATGTCGTGCAGAAGTTCATAGACCGATACAGCGGACGCTTACGCCGTTCAATAAGCTACATGCTTGGTGCCTCCAACTTCTACATGCCAATATTTGAGCAGGCACTTGAGGTCTATGGTCTGCCGCTTGAACTGAAATATCTGCCAGTAATTGAGTCAGCATTGAATCCCAACGCAGTGAGTCCTGTTGGAGCCGGTGGTCTATGGCAGTTTATGAATGCTACGGGCAAGCGCTATGGCCTTAAGATAAACTCAATGATTGACGAGAGACGCGACGCTGTCAAGTCTTCTTATGCAGCAGCGCATTTCCTGAGCGACCTGTATAATATATACGGTGATTGGAGCCTGGTGATTGCAGCATACAACTGTGGTCCGGGAAATATCAACAAAGCAATACAGCGTTCGGGCGGCAAACGTGACTACTGGGAGATTTATCCGTATCTACCAAGCGAAACACGCGGTTACGTGCCTGCATTCATTGCTGCAAATTACATTATGACATACTATTGTGAGCATAATATCTGCCCAATGCTCACGACACTGCCCGTACAGACAGACACCATCATGCTCTTTAAGAATCTTCATTTTGAGCAGGTATCACAAGTCTTGGGCATTGACATAAAGGAACTGCGAGCATTGAACCCGCAATATCGCCGCGACATCGTCACAGGCTACAGCGAGCCAACAGACCTGCGTCTGCCAATAGAATATATATCCAAGTTCATTGAATTAGAGGACTCCATCTTCGCCTATGACGCCTCAAGCTTGATGAAACGTGATCTTGTAGAAGTGAACGACGGACCAGGCTACACTGCACGCAAACCTGTAAAATACACGCGAAAATACACACGCAGCCACAAGCGTGTGACAAAGGCGAAGAGCAAACGTGGCAAAAAAGCTGCCAAGGTACGTTCCACAAAGAAAAAGAAGAATACACGTGGAAAAGCTGCAAAAGCAAGCAAATCAAAAAAACGCACTGCTAAGAAAGCAGCAACGAAGAAACGCACTTCCAAGAAGAGAAGGAGGTGAGACCTGTAACTTTATTAATCACTACTATGACTAAACATGATGACTGAAGAACTGACAGTAGACGAAGCTTTCAAACGGTTGTTGGAGGGATACATGAACTCCAACCACCGCAAAAAAGCAGACGTGATACAAAAAGCATACAACTTTGCCCTGCATGCACATCAAGACGAGTTGCGTCCGTCTGGTGAGCCATATATGGCTCACCCTGTTGCCGTGGCAACGATAGTGTCGCAAGAAATGGGACTGGGCAGCACATCCATCTGCTCTGCACTCTTGCATGACGTGCTGGAAAACACCGACTACACGGTTGATGACATAGAAAACATTTTCGGCAAGAAGATAGCCCAGATTGTTGACGGACTTACGAAAATCGCCGGTGGTATATTTGGTGACAAGGCTTCCGAGCAGGCAGAGAATTTCAAGAAGCTCCTGCTTACAATGAGTGAAGACATCAGAGTCATACTCATTAAGATATGCGACCGTCTGGACAATATGCGACATCTCGACAAGCAGCAGGAGAACAAGCGCTATAAGATTGCAGGCGAAACTCTATATATCTACGCTCCACTCGCAAACCGACTCGGACTGAACGCAATAAAAGGCGAACTGGAGGATTTGTCCTTCAAATATGAACACCCTGAGGATTACCTCGCAATAGAAAAGAAATTAGCCCATACACGCGAACAGCGTGAGACACTGTTTTCCGACTTTACGACTCCCATACGCGAGGCCCTTGACAAGATGGGCGTGAACTATGAATTAAAGGCACGCGTGAAAAGTCCTTATTCCATTTGGAATAAGATGCAGAAAAAGCATGTGTCGTTTGATGAAATATACGACATCCTTGCTGTAAGGATAGTCTTCAACCCACAGAAGGAAGAGGAAGAGGTTAACGAATGCTTTAACATCTACATTGCGCTGTGTAAGCTCTACAAATCACATCCCGACAGGTTGCGCGACTGGCTCTCCCACCCTAAGGCCAACGGTTATCAGGCTCTTCATGTGACATTGATGAGCAATATGGGACAATGGATTGAAGTGCAGATTCGTTCAAAGAAGATGGACGAGATTGCAGAGCAAGGCTTTGCCGCACACTGGAAATATAAAACGGGTACTGATACGGAGAAAGTTGCAGAAGACGAACTCAATGGCTGGTTACAGACTATCAAAGAGATACTTGACGATCCACAACCTGATGCCATGGATTTCCTTGATGCCATCAAGTTAAATCTCTTTGCATCTGAGATATTTGTGTTTACTCCCAAAGGCGACATCATTACGATGCCTGCGGGATGCACAGCCCTCGACTTTGCTTTCCAAATCCACACTTTCCTTGGCACGCACTGCATCGGTGCCAAGGTAAACCATAAGCTTGTACCACTGTCACACGTACTCAAAGGCGGCGACCAAGTAGAGATTATAACATCCAATTCACAGCATGTACACCATGAATGGATAAACTTTGCCACAACAGCCAAGGCAAAAAACAAGATACAGTCACTACTGCGCAAACGCGACAGGGACGATGCAAGACACGGCGAGGAGATGCTAAGCAAATGGCTAGAACAAAAGGATTTAGCATTAACTACTTCCATTCTTGACCGACTAACCGAACACAGGAATGCAAAATCACACAACAACCTGTTACTTGAGATTGCACACGGCGAACTCGTTCTTGAAGACAACCTTTTGGATGTAATCCTATACGGCAAAGACAAGAAGGCCAGCGACAAGGCAAAGAAGCAAGGCGGTTGGCGCAGGTTCATTCCTTTCGTCAAGGACAAAGGCAGGAAGGCGAAAGAGAAAGCCCTTATTATTGTTGGGAAGGACTTCGACAAGAGCCAGACAATATCTATCAACGAAGATAACATCAACGGTTACATCTTCCCTGAATGTTGCCGTCCTATCCCCGGCGATGGAATACTGGCCTATGTCAACAAACACAATCAGATTGAAATTCACCAGCGCTCATGCAGCGAGGCTCAACGCCTTCAGTCTTCTTTCGGCACCAACATCATGGCTGCCAAGTGGGACATCACTGGTCATACCACATTCATGGCATCCATAGAGATGCGTGGCATTGACCGAAAGGGCATGACAAAAGACGTGGCTACGGTTATCTACGACACATTCGACGTAAACATCAAGTCGCTTAGCATCAACACCGAAGACGGCATCTTCACATGCCAAACAGAGCTTCTCGTAACCAACAACGTGGTAACTGAAAAAATAATCAACCAACTTTCTGCCATCAATGGTATGCAAAGCGTACACAGATACTAACAGTCATTCTATATACAACAAAACAAAACTATGAAAAGATTATTTTTTACACTTACCATCATTCTGAGCGTCATCAACGCCAAAGCCGGTGCCACCCAGAACATCTGGGACAATGCCGACACTATCGTTGTTGCACGCGACGGCAGCGGTCAGTTCCGCAACATCAACGAAGCCATCGACGTATGTAGGGCTTTCATGGAATACCATAAAGTGATATACGTTAAAAAGGGTGTATACAAAGAAAAACTCATCATCCCGTCTTTCCTGACAAACATTGAGATATGCGGTGAAGACCGTGATGAAACCATCATCACCTACGATGACCATGCCAATATCAAGTATGACTACCTGCCCAACGACCACAAGCTCGGCACTTTTGCCACATACACATTGAAGATTGAAGGCAATGACATAAGACTGAAAAACATAACCATACAAAACAGTGCGCCACGCCTCGGACAGGCTGTAGCCCTGCATACAGAGGGTGACCGCCTTGTATTCATCAACTGCCGTTTTCTCGGAGACCAAGACACAGTCTACACCGGCATTGAAAACACCCGGCTTTACTTCAAGGACTGCTACATCGAGGGCACTACCGACTTTATCTTCGGCCCATCCATTGCTTGGTTTGAGAATTGCGACATTAAAAACAAAACCAACTCTTACGTCACAGCTGCCTCTACGCCAAAAGACCAAAAATACGGTTATATCTTCAACAACTGCCGCATATACTGCGACGAGGGTGTAGAGAAATGTTACCTCGGTCGTCCTTGGCGTCCGTATGCATACACCTTGTTTATGAACTGTCAGTTAGGCAAGCACATTCGACCGGAAGGATGGCACAACTGGGGAAAGGCATCCAACGAACAGACCGCCCGCTACCTTGAATACAACAACCGAGGTGAAGGTGCCGACACATCCAAGCGCTGTGCATGGTCTAAGCAACTGACTAAGAAAGAGGCTGCGAAGATTACGCCAGCAGAGGTTTTCGCTACCTCAACATCATGGAATCCCACGGAATAATACTATATAATAATGTATCGAATTCTGAACATACTACTTTTCTTTTCCCTGATAGCATCTCTGGCAAATGCGCAGCCACAAAAGCGACCAGAGTTCAACCCCACCCTGCCCGCCGTTCACGACCCGGTAATGGCAAAGGGAGAAGACGGTCGGTTCTATGTGTATTCCACAGGAGTAGGTGTCAGCGTAATGTCATCAGCCGACATGAAGACATGGCGGAAGGAAAAACCGGTGTTCAATCCCCACGGTGAAATTCCACAATGGGCTCCCGACACCGTACACGGTTTCCGTGGCCACATCTGGGCACCCGACATCAGTCATCATAACGGCAAGTGGTATCTCTATTATTCCTGCTCCACGTTTGGCAAAAATGGCAGTGCCATAGGAGTCGCAACAAACAAGACACTGGACATACAGTCTACTGACTACAAATGGGAAGACCAGGGTGCAGTAATTGTCTCCCACAGGCATCAAGACAACTGGAATGCCATTGACCCCAATCTCGTCATCGACCAAGCCACCGGAACTCCTTACCTGACATACGGTTCTTTCTGGGACGGCATACAGATGGTTAGACTTGCCAATGACTTAAAGACTCCTGTAAGTTCCCCTACGACCATAGCACGCCGCACAGGCCGCAGGCTGACTCTTGAAGAAATTGACGACAAGACGAAATTCACCATTGAAGGCAATGACACAATCGAAGCTGGCGAGAATGCCATTGAAGCTCCGTTCATAGCTTATCGAAACGGTTATTACTACCTGTTCGTGTCACACGATTACTGCTGTCGCGGCCAGGCTTCCACTTACAAGACCGTCTATGGACGCAGCCGCACGATTGAAGGGCCTTACCTTGACAAGGATGGGCGCGACATGGCAAAGGGAGGCGGAACGTTACTCTACGGCCCCGATAATGATTTCTTCGGCATCGGCCACTGCTCCGTCTACGAGTTTGACGGCAAATGGTATTTTCTGTCACACGCCTACGACAAGAAACGCAATGGCGAAGCACGCTTGTTTCTGAAACAGATTAAATTCACAAAAGATAACTGGATTAAATAACTAACTAAAAACAACAAACATTATGGCACAGAGATTCATTCTTAACGAAGTGTCTTACTTCGGTGCAGGTGCTCGCAAGGAGCTTCCTGAAGTGTTAAACCGCATGGGACTGAAAAAAGCTCTCGTATGCTCTGACAAAGGACTCATCAAGGTAGGTACTACCGCTAAGGTTACAGAGGTGCTTGACGGCATCAACTTCCCTTACGAAATCTATTCCGAGATTAAGCCTAACCCGACTGTCACCAACGTACAGCAGGGCGTAGAGGCATTCAAGGCTTCCGGAGCAGACTGCATCATCGCCATCGGCGGCGGTTCTTCTATGGATACAGCAAAAGGCATCGGCATCGTTGCCAACAACCCTGAGTTTGCCGACGTAGTAAGCCTCGAGGGCGTTGCTCCTACTAAAAACAAGAGCGTGCCTATCATCGCACTGCCAACGACCGCAGGCACTGGTGCCGAGGTAACTATCAACTACGTTATCATCGACGAGAAGCGTCAGGCCAAGATGGTATGCGTTGACCCTAACGACATCCCAGCCGTTGCTATCGTTGACCCAGAGTTGATGTACTCTTTGCCAAAGGGGCTCACCGCTGCTACCGGCATGGACGCCCTGACACATGCCATCGAGGGTTATATCACCAAGGGTGCATGGGTAATGTCTGACATGTATGAGCTGCAGGCCATCAAGATGATTGCAGAGAACCTGCCAATCGCTGTCGAAGAACCTACAAATCCAGTAGGCCGCGAGGGCATGGCACTGGCACAGTATATCGCTGCACAGGCTTTCTCTAACGTAGGTCTCGGACTTGTTCATGGCATGGCTCACCCAATGGGTTCACTGCACGACATACCACACGGCGTGGCTAACGCACTGCTCCTGCCTACCATCATGGAGTTCAACATGCCTAAGTGCGTTGAGAAGTTCGGCATCATTGCCAAGACCATGGGTGTCAACACCGACGGTATGACCGCCGAGCAGGCTGCACAGGCTGCTGTCGACGCAGTCAAGGCTCTCTCTATCCGTGTGGGCATCCCACAGACTCTCACCGAACTGGGTATCAAGGAGAGCGACATCCCAGCTCTTGCAGCACAGGCTATCGCCGACGTATGCACACCGGGCAACCCGCGCGACGTGACAGAGGCTGAAATCGTTGAGCTTTACAAGAAGGTACTGTAATCGTATTATATGACATTAGCGGCTGGGAATGTCCTTTTCCCAGCCGCTATTTTTCAATTTACTCTTCACCCACCCTCACACCCCATGGAGCAAGACATCATAATAAAAATCATAGAGCTTCTCGGCACTTTTGCCTTTGCCATCTCCGGCATACGTCATGCAGCGGCAAAGAACTTCGACTGGTTCGGAGGCTATGTCTGCGGCATTGCCGTAGCTATAGGCGGTGGTACCATACGCGATGTGATGCTGTCCACCACCCCCTTCTGGATGACCACCCCCATTTATATGATATGCACGGCCGTTGCCCTCCTTACCGTGGCATGGTTCGGCAAATGGATGGAACCGCTGAAGAATGCGTGGTTTGTGTTCGACACTCTTGGTCTTGCTCTCTTTACCATAGCTGGCATACAGAAGAGTCTGCTTTTCGGACAGCCGTTTTGGGTAGCTATCATAATGGGATGCATAACGGGTGCCGCCGGCGGTGTGATACGCGATGTGCTGCTTAACAACGAGCCGGTTATTTTCCACAAGGAAATCTACGCCATTGCTTCGGTCATTGGTGGCATCATATATTGGGCTATGGATGCAGTGGGTGCTTCGGTTGAGTTGGGTGCCGTTACAAGTTTTGTAGTAACATGCCTCATTCGTTTCCTCGCTGTGCGCTACCACATCTCACTTCCCGTACTAAGGGAAAAAGGAATCAACCACGAATGACCTCCTTCTCATGATGCATTATCTGCTGTCTTATTTTATTCCCTACGGACGTTAACGCATAATGCACAAATCGGAGAAATAGAACAATGTTAAAAATGTAAAGTTTTCTTAATTCACTGTAATCAGGGCCTGATTACAGTGTAATAGCTACCTGATTACAGTGCAATCAGCACCTGATTAGCATGTAAAAAGGACCTGATTACAACGTAATAAGGCGCATTTTACCACCAAAACAGTGATAAAATGCGCCTTATTTGTATTATTTGGCAAACTTCAGAAAATGCCGATCCTCAAAAATGGGGTTTACAGCCCCACTGTCAACTTCATACCCCTTTGTGGGCAGTTGTTCCACCAGAGCAAAAACAGCCGCTTAAAATGAGTTTTCTGAACAGTGGAGAAATAGAACAACTTCACCCGCACTATTTTCATGCCGTCGCCATGCAAGAACCATAAAGTTGAGGAAGGCATCTGCTCCTTGGTTGGAACGATTTGGTTATAATTTCTGTTACTGATTTCACAATAGTCCGTTAAAAACTCAATAATATGTCATGCCGCCTTCCGCTGCAGACTAAAAAGGTCTTTGAAAATCTTACTAATTAAAGTTCGGTTCGGGCGGTACCCGCTTGTCTTAAAAATACGTTTCGTCAGGTAAGTATT
>JAFPVC010000057.1 GCA_017413085.1 Prevotella sp. | reverse complement strand
GTCACCAAGTACTGCGTCAGCTTTCGGCTTCCACTGCTTTGACAGTTCGCCGTTGTTGAGCAGGTAGATGTCGTAGAGCTGTGGCTTGCTGCCGCCGCCGGTTACGCGTACGTAAACCTCTTCGGTGCCCTCGTAGCTCAGACGGCTGCGCTTCCAGTAGCGCTGATTGCTTGAGTATGCCAGGTTGCCTATGGTTGTCCATTCTTTGCCGTCAACAGATACCTGTGCCTTTAAGTCGATTTCCTTTGTAGAACCGTTGCCGAGATATGCAACCACGTCGAACGGTCCCTGGTATTTCTCCGTTGTCTCAATGCTGAGAGTGTAAGGCTCGCCGTCCTTCTTGCCGCCGAAGTCAATGAGACCCTTTGTAGGACCGCCGGCTACGAGGTCGGTGACGTTATCGGCATATCGTCCGGTATTACCGTTGCCTACCTGTGCAGGACCGTCAATGCACTCGATGGTAGCAGGCTGGCCGTTGGTCTTCATTATCCATCCGTTCTGGAAGTCGATGGTCTTCAGCGACTCCTCGTTAGGATAGTATGTGTACTGCCATTCGCCCTCTACTTCTACGGAATCCTTCTTGATGGTGCCGTCGTCGTTGAGCTGGTAGTAGTTCCATGCGTTCTTGCCAAAGTAGTAGAATGCAGAAGCATTGCCCGTGCCGCTGTAGTTCTCTGTGCAGTAAGCACTGACAGCGTCAAAGTATTCAGCCTGGTTGCAGTCCATGTGTGCCAGTGTGTCGAGGCGTATTGTCTCAGAGGTGATGCTGTCGATGTTGACAACGGCTGTAGCCAGTTCAGACGGTAGCATGGCATCAGAAGTAGCCAGAGCGTAAACCGTTGCAGGCTCGCTGATGGTTACAGGCTCTGTATAGAGTGCCATCTTAGCAGGGTCGGTATCCTTTACGAAGCTGAAGTAAACCTTTGCGCCCTCTGCAGCAGAGAAAGATATGGTAGTGCTGTTTGTAGCGTGAGTCTGGCTGATTGTCGGAGCGGCCATCTGTGTCTTGATGATGATGTCAGACTGTGCTGTGCCGCTCTGCTCGTAGCCCTCAGCCAGTGCGTATGCATAGACAGTTGTAGGCTCGGTGAATGAGAGTGCGCCGGTGTAAACCTGGAAGTCCTCTCCATCGAGTGAATAGAATATCTCAGCGTCAGATGTTGCACAAGACAGGTTGACTGTTGTCTTGCCGTCAACATACGAAGGACTAAAGGAAGGATTTGCTGCTGCAGTCACTGTCTTCTTTGACTGTGCTGCCATGTTCATTGCATTGGCAAGCAGTGTGCTCCACAAGTCGGTGTCGAGGTCGGCATCGGCAGGCGAAGCGAGCAGTATGTAACTGTTGCGGTTAGGCGTATGGCGGTGGAATGCGGTGAAATCTTCATTCTTTGCATACACCACGTCAGAGGCAAATCGCTCGGGTACGTTCACTGCAACGTCGGCATATTCAAACTCTCCTGTCTCCTCATTAAGCGAGATTCCGTCGAAGAGGTCGCTGGCACCGGTTGCCGTTGTCTGAGCCACAAGCTGAATGTTGCCAGTCTGTTGCTCTTCATAGCCGAAGAGTGAAGCGTTGAGGTTGACCATAGGTACGAAAGCTATGTTCTGCTCAAGCAAGCTGTATACAGCGTCGCTGGCAGTAACCCCGGTAGATACTACCACTGCATCGAATGTGCGCAGGGAATCGGCAGTAATCTCAGTAGTGGTAGAGTTAATGGCCGTGTAGTCATAGCCGTCGGTAACGGCATACATACGGTACATGTCATTGCTCTCAGGGTCGTCGTATGGCGATACCCATGCAATCTTCTTTGCTTCGTCGGCATTGCCTGCTGTGGTCAGTTGGTATGTGCAGCCGAGGAAACGCATCTTTGAACCGGCGAGGAAGAAATAGTAGTCTACGCCGGCCTTGGCAGTGAAACGTATGGCAATGTTTGAACCGCCTGTGGCACCAAAGACATCGCCTGTGGTCTTGCCGTTCTCAAAGTCAGCCCAGCCTTCATCAGTATTGCCTGTGGTATATTGCAGTGCAGGATTCTTGGAACCATTGGCACCGCCAAGCACATAGAGGCTCTTGTTGTAGCCTACATTTGTTGCACATACGGTGATGATGGCGTTAGTGGCAGGGGTCAGCTTGACCCAGATGCCTGCGCCAGGAGCCGATGACAGTGACGGGAATGTCAGTGTGTTGTCTTCGTTGATCGTTGCAGGGTTGCCGCTGCCTGATACCCAGTTTGTATAACTCTGGCCTGCCAGTGTCACCTTGGAAGAACTAGTAGTCCATTTTGCATTTTGGGTAATGTTGTACTGCGCTGGTGTGGTGTTTTCAATCTTCGTTCCAGTGTAGTCAGGACCATAGGTAACGGTCATCACCTCGTTCTCTTCGGCATCGGTCACAGATACCGTCGAACCGCTTTCTACTGCTCCCGTCACCTTGTATTGGATGACAGGATTCTCGTTCACCTCTTCCTGTGCTGATGCTCCGAGGCACAGCAGGGAGAAGAGTGATGTAAGTGTTAGTAATTTCTTCATTTGGATTGTTGTTGATTTTTGGATTGTAGTTTATTTCAGTGGATATTTGATCCAATTTCCTCCTGAGAGTATCTTGCCTCGTATCTCGTCAGCCTTGCCGCTTGCCTCATACTTGGGGCAGATCTCGTTGGCTACGATGTTGAGGTCGTTGTATCTTACTGCTACGCGGTTCATCCACGGCAGGGTCTTGCCTTCACAGGCAAGTTCAAGTTCTGCCTCCTTCAATATCTGAAGGTCGTTGGCACGCTTTGCTGCATTGATGTTTCCTTCAGAGACTAATGTGCGTGCAGTCAGTCCGTTTGCAGCGTATGCTCCGCGCATACCTGTGAAGTAGTATTTACGCGCACCCCACTCAGGAGAGTTGGTCCAGTTGCGTGTAAAGCCTTCAAACTCATCCTTTATTTCATTATAGCGGTTAACCTTCTGACGCATCTCGATGTCAGTCTCTGCCTGTATGGTAGCCTCTTCTATATTAAGAGTGTCGAGCAGTACGAGGTCGGCGGTGTAACCGTTGTCAGTGAATCCCTTGTTCAGTACGCAGTCCAAGGCTGTGAAGCGACCGAGGTTGTTCAGAGCTTCGCAGAGCAGCAGGAAATACTGGGTGGCGCGGTAGGTGTAGATATGAACGTCGGCCATGTAAGCATCGGTACGCACTGTGCCGTCGCCACCGTTGTGACGGTACTTGCTCATGTAAGTCTTGATACCATCATAATCCACAAGGTTTTTCAGGCGTCCGTCGTTGTCGGAGCCACCGGGATTTGTTGTCTTGTCGGTGAAATTGAGTATGCCGGCCTCTGACGGTGCAAGCAGGTATTTGGCAGGAGCATCACAGTTGAAGTATTCAACGAGGCGGTTTGTCTGTCCGTTTTCATACATGTATTTTATTACGCTTGCCATCTCGTAGCGGTCAGGGTTTTCCTGATACCATATCTTGCGGTAGGCGCCAGGTGTGGCAGCCGATGGCATCCAATAGACGGATGAACCTATCTTGTCGGTTCCAGAATTGGCTATGAGCGTGTTGCGCTGCAGGCTGACAGGCAGTTTGGGTGATGTCATATTCACATATTCGTTGATTGTGGTGAGAATCACATCGGCCGCCTTCTTGTAGTAGATGGCCGCCTGGTCGGCAGCACCGGCAGCATCAAGGTAGGCACCTTTCCACAATGCTAGTTCGGTGTACAGTCCTCCGTAGTCGGGCACCATGAACAGGAAGTCGTAGAACTCACTGCTTGGCTGGCTGTTTTCGTTCTCCTTGTCTAGCCAGCGCACCCAGTCAACGGTCAGGTTAGCCGGAGCATCGTCGTAGCCATTTTCAAGGAGGCTAAGGCAACGGTCTGATATCTGCTCCATGTTGAGCATTTCATATTGTCCGCCGTTCAGGAATTCGTTGATGTCGCCAATGGGCTCATCAAACCAAGCAACCTCGCCATAGATTTCGCCGATGGTTTTGTATGCCCACACCTTCAGACGGATGGTGGACGAAATAAGCGCACGGCATATCTCAGTATCTACCTGAGGCTGGTTGCGGTATTCCTTAACCTTGTTCAGATAGTCGTTGCATGCTATGATGATTTCATAATATTCTGCTGGAGTGGCAAGGCTGTTGCCTGTCAGGTTTTCCTTGTAATCATACAGTGCATGCAGTTCAGAGCCGGCGTTTGCGGTAGGCTCAAGAAACTCTGCACGGGTGTCGGTAAGGAGTATTTCCTTGTCGCCTGCTGCCTGCAGTTTGGTCATCAGTCCGAGGAAACCCATGTATAGCTCAGTATTGTCTGAGATATAGGTGTCACTCTCCAGCTGATCGTCAGTCTCCGGTGTGAAGAAGTCAGAACAGCTTGTCAGCAGGGCTGCCAATGTGAAAAGTGAAAAGTAAAAAGTGGAAAAAATTATCTTTTTCATTATCGTGCTTTTTAAAATAATTATTATAGCTTTATAGTTTCTATGTTTTCTATAGTTGCTATAGAGACTATAGGGACTATAATTACTATATCTACTATATTTAGCTACGTCTGCTTAGAATTTCAGGTTTACTCCGAAACGCACTGAGCGTGGTGCATTCACCTTGCCGTAGTCTATGCCCTGCATCATTGTGTCGTAGGAATAAGCAAACTCAGGGTCAAGACCCAGATAGTCTGTCACGGTGAAGAGGTTCTGGGCGCTGACATAGACGGTTGCACCCTGCAGGAACTGCCATAGTGGCTTGTTGTATGTGTAACTCAGTGATATGTTGCGCAGTTTGAGGAAGTCAGTCTTCTCAATCCAGCGGTCTGAGAAAATGTTGTTGCCGCGTGGGTCGCCCCATTCTGCACGTGGCATGTCGGTGACTTGTCCCTCCATAGACCAGCGGCGGAGCACTGATGTTGACTGATTGGAAAGGTCAAGTGACGACTCTGTGATACGACGCATTGCATTATATGCCTTGCCGCCAGTCTGATAACCGAAGTCGAGGTCGAGGGCAAAGCCTTTGTATTCGAATCGTGTGAAGAAAGAACCGTATATTGAAGGAGTTGCAGAACCAAGTACTACCTTGTCGTCGTCGTCGATTACACCATCACTGTTCTGGTCAATGAAGCGCACGTCGCCGGCCTGATATGCCTGACCGTTGCTGTTGAGCAGGTTTTCCTTGTTGGCTTCGGCAGTGGTAGAGTACACGCCTGCCGTCTGGTAGCCATAGAAAGAGTAGGGGTTTTCGCCGGCGCGTGTAATGATGGTAGCATCATCGCTGAGCGTGTAGGTAACGTCGCCCATGCCGCCAGTAGAGCGAACTTTGTTGTTCACCGTTGTGGCAGATGCACCGATTGTCCACTGAAAGTCCTTGCATACTACCGGCATCACGGCAAAACTCATTTCCATGCCGCGGCTGTTGATAGTGGTGCTGTTTGCCAGGAATGTGCTCTTGCCCAGTACCGATGTGGTGGTTCCGAGCGTTATGACGTTAGTGGTGTGTGTATTGTAGTATTCAATACCGAGGCGTGCACGATTGTTCCACAGGCTTGTCTCTGCGCCGATGTTGAAGTTGTGGTTCTTCTCTGCATGCAGACGTGCAGTAGTTGCCAGATTTGCACGCACGATACCTGACAGTGTGAGGTATGGTGTTGAAGTATAATAGCTATGTGATTGCTTTGTCAGGTAACGGCTGTTGCCTGTGAGTGACACATTTGTGTAGACATTGAGTTTGTTGATGAAGTCAACTTTGCGCAGGAATGGCAGTTGTTTCATCATCAGCACTGCGTCAGCAGCCGGATAAAGACTTAGGTAGGCGAAGCCTCTTGAGTCAGCCGACGAACCATCAAGTGCAGCAGATACACCGAGTTTGAGGGTGTTGGCGTATGTGTAGTCAAACTGGGTATAGATGTCCATCCAGTTCCACTTGTCGTTGTATCCTTTGATATAGCGTCCGAGTCCTTGTGCAGAACCAATGCTCTGATAGTAGTCGTTTGCGGTGTTGCGACCGTGCGAGGTGTCGTACTCATAACTGGTTGTAGTAGCCTGTATACCCAGTGTTGCACGGATGGAATGTTTTTCGCTGAGTGTTTTGTTGAAGTTGGCATTCAGTCCGTAGTACATGTTAAACGTATAGTCGGTACCCATGTGCACGGCATTGTCTGACTTGCCATATCCGTCGACGGTATACATGATTGCCCCACTGGTTTTGCCTGGGATAAATAGACTCTCCTGGTTGTAATTATAGTACAGTCCCACTATACCATTGATTGTGAGTTCGTTGATAGGACGGTATACCAGCTGTATCTTTCCGTTCAGGTCATACTGCTTGGCCTTGGAGTTTACGTCTGACACGATTGCTGCAGGGTTTGACACGAAGAAGTCGCTGTTGGTAATAGCACCATAATTGTAAGTGCTCCAGTTGGATATGAGCTGTCCGTAGATGTCGCTGCGGCGTGGCGAGAGCAACGGTGAGCGACGATAGGCTGCAAGCAGCGGATTGGTCTCGTAGCTCATTCCCTGTTCCATGTAAGAGCCTTTGAGGTAAGCAGTGTTTACGGAAGCGAGAATCTCAAATTTGCGGCTGACGAGCACAGAGGCGTTTATCTGTGCATTGTAGCGGTCGGTGAAGGTGTTTTTCAGCGTACCGTCAT
The DNA here is from genome assembly GCA_017413085.1 of Prevotella sp. Taxonomy (GTDB): domain Bacteria; phylum Bacteroidota; class Bacteroidia; order Bacteroidales; family Bacteroidaceae; genus Prevotella. Next base: position 17,519 of record JAFPVC010000057.1, on the reverse strand, counting down.
CGCCAGTGTAGCCAAGTGAGATATTGTATTTGGCAATAGCGTCGCCACCCTCCACACGGAAGAGGAAGTCCTTGGATGTTGAATTCCTCATTACTTCGTCTTGCCAGTTGGTGTCATAGGTATAGAGTTCCGCATTGTTGGCGTTAGGGTTTGACATGAAAGAGAACTCGTTGAAGAAAGCCTCTTGGTTCGGATAATACGTAAGCGCAACGTCAGTCAGGTAATTCTTATACTGTGATGAGTTCATGAGCGGTATGCGTGACTTGTTCCAGTTGGTGCCATACATGGCGTTGAAACTGATTCGCGTATCCATGTTTACCTTTGAGGCTTGGTCTGTTTCGATGAGTACCACACCGTCTGCTGCCATGGAGCCATATATAGCGGCTCCGCTACCCTTCAGCACTGTGATGTTCTTGATGTCCTGTCCGTTGAGTGCCTGAAAAACCGAGCGACTGTAACCGCCTGTCACCATTGACTCGTTCATATCAGGCAGGTAAGGTACACCGTTGATAACGTAAAGCGGGTTGTTGGCTGCGATGAGCGACTTCACGCCACGGAGCTGAATATATGCGCCTTCGCCTGTCATTCCGCTCTTGTTTGTTACGCGCAGACCAGTGAGCTGGCGCATGGCTTCTTCCACGCTAGGGACTCCCGGATGGAAGTCCTTGCGTGTAACGTTGTGGTTTCCTGCCTGCAATGCTTCGGCCTCTGAAGTTCCCTCTGCAAGTACGGTGCTCTCGTTGTAGCGTGTAACAGAGATGGGAATTAGGTGAACGTTTATCTGGTCGGTGAGGTCGGCTGTCCTCACGTGTTCAGTTTTTGTGTAAAAACCTTCGCGCTTGAATGTCACGGCAGCATCGCCTTTTACACCCTCGAACGTAAATGAGCCGTCGGCTTCGGTCTGCACCACCTTGCATCCCGGACTTGACACGACTACGTCTGCCAAAGGCTTGCCGTCAATGCCGGTCACGCGTCCTTTCAGACCATCTGCCATGACAGGTAGCATGTGGAGCGAACACAGGAAAGTGGCAAGTGCCAGTACTGCCTTGGCCCTTCCTTGTCTATTCATTGATTTTGATATATTCATGATTTTATATTTTTCGTTTTCGTCTTTGTTTTCGTTTTGTTACGGTCTTCGTTTTCGTTTCCGTTTTCGTTTCCGTTTCCGTTTTCGTTTTCGTAAACAAAACTTAGTAGTTGTCTTCTGTCGGGCGCAGGCACCAGTGGTTGAACACCATCTTGTTTTTGTCGGCCCACCTTGGACATTCAATGCGAATCAACAGTCTGACAGGTGAATTGTCACCATAGACATCAGGCACCGTCACCTTGTCAAGTACAGGTCCACCATCGGTATCATAGTTACCTGCCTTGCTGCTGTTACCAGGGTATGAATTGTCGTACCACTCGGGGTAGCGGTTGTTAAGTGTCGTGCCGCGGTCATAGTGATAGTTGGTTGCGGAACCAAGTGTGATAGGCTGTGACTTGCCGATTTCTTCTGTCATCTTGACACCGTTCTTTTCGTATACAGCAAAGAGAGTGAACGTAAGATCCAAGCCTACGTTCTGCTTGGCACCAAAAGCAAAGCGATATTCACCGGGTGGAATAAGGAATGGCTCAACACCGTCTACGGTTTGTCCTGCTGTGGTTATCTTTGCCAGCAGACGCTGTTTCCATGTGTACCATACGTCATACATCCTGCGGCATGGGGTGAAGTCCATCGCCCACTCGCCGGATCCCTCGTCGCCAATACCGCATTCAAGGATGCGGTTCTCGTGGTAAGGCCATACGTTTTCCAGCGGTGTCCATGCGTCTACCTCTGTCTTGGTGGTGTTAATCTTAATGTTTGAGAGTTTGTAATATTCCTCCTTCTGTTCTGTGCTGCAGTATTCATACGCACAGAATTCCTCTTTCAGACGGTAAATCAGTACGTTGTTGGGGATGTAGAGTTTCTTGACCATGTAGGCCACGCCGTTTGACAGTTCTACGGGTTCATCCTCCACCTGCTGCTTGCCGCTTTTCCATTTCTTTGAGAAGATACTCGTAAGCATCTCGTTAGAGTTGTTTAGCTCGTCAGCAGTATACTTATTATTATAGAAAGATACGTCCATTATCCACGAACGAATTGTAGACTCGAAATCATACTGTCGGTCGGCATTCCATGTTCCCCACAGTCCCCACTTAATAAGACGATTCGCTGCATCGCGCATTGCATCTTGAATTACGTCATTGCTTGGAACAAGCATCGTGGCAGTGAGTGACTCCGAATTGAGGTCGAAACCCTTTTCGTCGAAGTGCTCGTTGGTGTATACCCATACAGTATCATATACGGTGTTACCCTCGTTGTTGACACCTATTGGCTTACTGTTCTTCTTGTCGAACTCCTTGCCTCCGCTGGCTTTCACTGTTTCGCGGAAGATACTGTAGTTGTCGTTAAGCGCATTGATATAGTCGTTGAGCGACTGTGGCGTGCTTATCATGTTTGATATTACGTAGATGTAGCCAGAGTTGGTTTTGACAACCTTCTTTACAGCCGACGTACCCATCATAATGTGTCCGGCTATCTTACCCTCGTTCATGGCTGCATCGTCAAGATCGACGTTGATGTATTTGCCGTGCCACATCATAATACGCATCGAGTTGTCATCCGTCTTGAGGTTTGCCGGCGACATAGATACGTCGCTGACGTGGGCACGTGCTATGGTGCGTATCTCGTCGTCTGTACCCTCTGGCGTAACGTAGTCGTCGTTCTCAACGACGAGTAGTGTGCTGAGCTGTCCTTTTGCGTTCAGTTCGTCATATATGCCTTCGTCGGTGAAGAACGCACTCATCTTTGAATACTCTGCAGCCGACTGCAGGTATTGCTGGCTTGTCTCGTTGACCACAAGCAGCTCGTCTGACTGTATGTCAGTGCTTATGTTCTTATAGTGGTCCTTGTCTTCCAGTTCTGAGCATGCTGTCATCATTCCTGTGGCAATAAGAGCAGCGAAGAACAAGTTATTTGTATGTTTCATTATATTTTTCATACTTAGGATGTTTTCATCTTTTATGGTGAATGTAAGTCACACAGGGCTCAGTCCTCAATAGGGATGAACGTCATTGTGTCGAACTGCAGTGAGAAACCGCTTTCGGTAGTGGCGGCACTGTCCTTGATGGTAAACTTAAATTCGTGGGTAGACGTAGTGTCAAATTCTATTTCATCGTAAAGAGTAGTGGTGTAGACACCAGCCAGCGGGTTGGCCAGGGTTGATGTCACCTGAGTGTAGGGAGCCACATACTTCTTGTTCTCGTTGTCGAATGTTACTTCAAGCGTACCGCCTGTTCCTACCTGCTTGGTGCGGAATCTTGAGTGGCCTACGGTGTAGACGATGTCGAGCAACACCTTGTATTTACCCCTTACGATTGTAGGAGTAACGAGTGTGGCACTGCCGGCATTACCAAGGTTGAACACTACGCAGTCATTGTTGTTTGCGTTTTTCGCACCGCTTTCAAGGGCTTTGGTAACAGTAGCGGTGACAGTGTAGTAGTCAATGTCATCGAAGTTGTTGTTCTTATGATCGTTAGCGGTGTAGTTCTGGAACAGGGCGGTGTTAGTGAGCCTTACTTTCTCCTGCTTCTTTGGAGCCTCTACGGGCTGATATTCCACACCGGCATCGGTGACTACGCTCTGAATCTCGCTGTTGTCAACGAAATCCCACACTACCGTCTGCTGTTCTGGTTCCCATACCGGCATCCAGGAGTCGAGCTGGTGCAGATAGCCGTTAAGTGCGAGCACATTACAGTTCTTTTCAACAAAGTGTGCGGCTGTACCGTTGGCATTGAGCGTGTATTTCTCGTTTATCTCAGTAACGGTAGTGTCGTTTTCTATGGTGAAGACAAGGTTGTCTGCGCCTGTTGACCACATTCGTGTGAGACTGTTACCCTGCAGTGCTCCCATGCCCTCGGCAGAAACCTTGGTCTTTAGTATGTGGTAGCCAATGTATGCACGCAGCAAAGAGTCTGTGCTTATCTCGCTGTCATTGTTGTTTTCTGCAAGTTTGGCTTTCAGCTCTGCAACGTTGTGAATGCCAGCCTGCGCAAATGCGGCATTGGTAACGCCAAGCACTGTGAAGTTGTATCGTGTCGTGGTCTGCACGCCGTTCTCTGTGGTAGTGACAGAGAGTGTGTTCAAGCGTTCACCCCATCCAGTCTCATCGATTGCTGCCAGCATGACAGAGTAGTCTGCATTCTGCTTCAAACGGTCATACAGTGTCTCAACCAGTGGAGTGAGTGCTTTCGACAATACGTATATCTTTCCGTTTGAAGCAGGAAGGGCCATCTCTGTCACTCGGCCGTCACTGTTGTTGTTGGTCAATATCACTTCGCCGGCATTTATCGTGTCGACCTCAATCTCGATATTGTCGCCTGCAAGATTGGTGACGGATGTCTTCTTGATGAAGTTGTCAGATGTGATAGAGTCTTTCACGGTGTGATAGAGCACGAAACTCTTCATGTAGTCCTCTGCCTGTGCATTGACCTTTGCACCGATGCGTTGCTCAAACTCTGCCATGGCTTCGTTAGTTGGAGCGAATGCAGTGAAGCTGACACCTGTTGTGGACTGGTTCAGTGCATTGAACAGGCCTGACGCACGGAGTACTGCCACATATTCTGAGAAGCGTTCGTCTTCAGCGAGTGTGGTAGAAATGGGATTGCCCTCTGACACTTTGTAGGTTGACCCCTCGGCAGGATCACTGCCAAGGTCAAACACATCAGCGTCGCATGAGGTCATTATTACCGTAGACAGCAACAATGAAATGAAAAGTGAAAAATGAAAAATATTTTTTCCGTTTTTCATTTTATTTATATGCGTAATCATATTTGTATATTTTCAATTATTTATTATCACTTTGAAGAATCATAGTAAGGATTCTGCTTAAGCTTCTGGTTGTGCTCAATGTCTGACTGTGGCAGTGGCAGATACCATGCGTTGTCATCGGTAAGTACCGACTTGATGTAGTCAGCGTTGGTCGTCTGGTTGCCATAGATAATCATGCTAAGTGCATCATTGCGGTATTTTTTCTTGTTTACGCGTGAATACCACAGAATGTCATACCAGCGTTTACCCTCGGCAATGAATTCCATTTCCTTTTGGTTAAGGATTTCCTCAATCATCACCTGTTCGTCATACTGCTCTGCCTCATCCATTGGAATAGGTGTCAAGCCTGCCCTGACGCGGATTCTGTTTACGAGTGTGGCAGCTTCGGTCATGTTGCCTGTCATTGCCTCGGCCTGTGCCTTCATCAGTATGATTTCAGCCACGCGGTATACGATGAAGTTGGCGTTTAGCGTAGCGCGCACGTTGCCTACGTCATCACCGTTGTATTTCCATATTATATATGTAGTGCCCAATTTCTTATATGTAGCACCAATCATACGTCCCACAACGCTTTGGTCGGTTATTACCAATCCCTTGTTTGTTGCCACTTCGCTGCTTTCCATGTCTACTTTTTCTCTGGCCTGAGTTGTCAGGCGGAGAGTTCCCTCTGATGCTGAGGGGAAGAGACTTGAGAAATTGTTGGCTATTGACGGATTGAGTGCCGAACTCCAGGTAATCTCGAATATGCCTTCGTTGGATGCACCGGGATAGAATAGCGTATACCAGTCGTTGGTATTGCTGAGGAATACCGGGCGGAATGCGTCGGTGGCGTTGAGTATCAGGTCGCAATACTGCTTACATGTCTCGTAGTCTTCGCTCCACAGACAGGCATCTGCCATCAGGGCATACAGTGCCCATTTCGTGACGCGTCCCTTTGTTTCCCAGTCTACGGAGTATACACCGCGTGCGGCACCTGTTTCCAATGCCGTCTGACAGTCCTTCTTGATTTGCTCAATAATCAGAGTGTCAGAAGACTTCCCTATGCTGAAGTCGTTGCTGTCGTCAACGTAAGGTACTGTGACGAGTGGCACGTCGCGGAAGTTCTTTACAAGTATCAGATAGCAGTAGGCACGGAGGAAGTAAGCCTCTGCCAGATGAGCGTTAAGCACAGAAGTATAGTATGTGTTGTCCTTGCTCTGTACGCCGGGTGCATAGTGTATCACCGAGTTGGCATAGGAAATGACCCTATACAGATCCTGATAGCTGCACAGCGAGTTGGTGGGCAATACGGTGAAGTCTTGTATCTTCTGTTCGGTTGCGTTCTGCGAATAGATTGTGCCGCCACGCAACTCACCCCATTTTATCAATGTGGGTACAGCTTCACGCAGCTGATAGTATCCTGACATCAAAACGGCCTCTACCTCTTCCTTTGACTTCCAGTAATCCTGTGTTACCTGAGCATTGGTAGGCTTAACGTCAATCCAATCGTTACACGAGGTCAGCGTTGCCGCAAGCAGCAACACTAAAGTGAAAAGTGAAAAGTGACTTTTCCGTTTTCCGTTTTTCATTATATTTATACGCGTAATCATAAGTTTCTTTTTTCAGTTTAGAAGTTCACGGTGAGACCAAATACATACCTTTTTGTTATAGGCGTCGTTGATTTATCCTCAACAAGATTAGTTGCCGACGGCATACCTACTTCAGGATCCTGGCCAGAGTAGCCGGTGAAGGTGAACAGGTCATAGCCTGTGGCGAATACTGTGCAGCGTGTTATGCCCAGGTTGAGCTTCTGCAGCAGTTTCTTCGGCATATTGTAGCTCAGTGTCAGGGTCTTCAGTCTGACGTAAGTGGCATCCTCGACGAAACGGTCAGAGCCGAGATAGTTGTAACCCATGCCGTAGAGCGCACGTGGTATGTCGGTTTGGTCGCCCTCTGAGCGCCAGCGGTTCAGCACTGCTGTTGACTGGTTGTTCTTGCCATACATGTTTTCAAGGTTCATGCGGGCGCGGTTGATGACTTTCTGTCCCAGTCGTCCGTAGAACAGTGTGGTGAGCGTAAGGTCTTTCCACTTGACGGTGAATCCGCCGCCGAAGATAAGTTTCGGGTTGGCATTGCCAAGGTATACGATGTCCTTCTCGTTAATCACGCCGTCGCCGTTCACGTCCTCATACTTGGCGTCACCGGGGTAAACGCGCTCTGCACCATTGCGCATGGTGATGGCTTGTCCCTCATAGTCATACATAATGTTGCCCTGTGGGTCGCGGGCGTAAGTCTCGTTGACGTTCTGATATACGCCGAGGTAGCGGTATCCGTAGAAGGCACCGATTGGCTGGTTAAGCTCTATGCGCTTGGCATAGTTGCCGTTGCCGAAGTTGTAGTTCTCCTGAACGTATGTTGACGGCAGTTCCTCTACCTTGTTTATGTTGCGTGAGCAGTTGGCGTGTGCCTTGACTGTCCACTGCTTGTTCTTGAATATCTCGTAGTCGAAGCGCAACTCGAAACCCTTGTTGCTGAGCTTGCCGGAGTTAATCCATGCAACCTTGCCCTCTTTCGTGCCTACGGAGTAAGGGATGTAGGTGTTCTTGAGCAAGAGGTCGGTAGTCACTTTGTCATAGTAGTCGAAGGTGATACCGAGCTTGTCGAACAGGCGCAGGTCGATACCGAAGTCCCATTCGCGCGTGGTCTCCCATTTCAGGTTGTCGAGCTGTATGCGTGTAGGATAGATGGCTGCATTGTCTACATACAGGCCGAGGCTCTCGTATGCACCGTAATAGTCTGCTGCGCCTGACGGAGCCTTACCTGTCCAACCCATGCCAAGACGAAGTTTTCCTTCTGTGAACCATTTCTTCATTTCATCGCTGATGAAATGCTCACGGTGTGCGTTCCATGCAAAGCCGAATGCAGGGTATGCACCGAAGCGGTTCTTCTTACCCATGGCCGAGTTGCCCTCGTAGTTGATGGTGCCCTTGAGCACGTAACGGTTGTCGAAGGTGTAAACTGCCTGTCCGATAAAGGCTACCGAGCGGCGCTCTGAGTCTCCGGAACCGAAACCAGACACTGTGCTGCCCGTAACAGGGTCTGACAGACTTGCCGATGCGTTGCCGTAGGTCGTGTTGCTGACGCTCGTGCTCTGCGACTGCGACGTGCGCATCACTGCCGTGGCTGTCACATTGTGCAGTTTGGCAATGGTGTTGTTGTAAAGCAGTTTCATTTCTGTCTGCAGAGAGTAGGTGTCAGACGTTGCATCAGTTGCCTGGTTGGCAAAAATGCTGTTCCACAGTACTCCTGTAGCCTCCTGCGGCAGGAATTTCTTGTTCTTGTTTGTACGCATGTTGAGTGATACCCAGCCGTTGAACCTGAGGTGGAACGGGAAGTCATACTCAAGCGTGATAGTCATTTTCTCTTCGCGCAGGTTGGTCTTGTTGAAGCCAAGCTCTGCCATGGCCAGGGGGTTGTAGTTTGTCTTACCGTTGAATGTTCCCTGATAGTCGTCTTCGTTAACAAAGTAGCGGTCGGTTGCCAGACCCGTTGCATCATCAATCCAGTATGGCGAGAGGTTTGGCATCTTCGACTGTGCCACGGAACGCACGTTGTCAAGCACGTTGGCATCCTTCTTCGTGTTGGTGAAGTTGAAGTCGGTGTGCACACGCAGACGGTCAGAGAAGTTGTATGTCACCTTCAACTGCGTTGACAGACGCGACATGCCAGTGCCTCGTGTCGTACCCTGCTCGTCGTAGTAGCCGAGTGAGAAGCGATAGCGCGCTTTCTCGCCACCGCCCGACATTGAGAAGTTGTTGTCAGAAATGATGGCATTCTGCTTAACCGTCTCCAGCCAGTCGGTATTCTGGTTGTACTCGTCGTAATACTTGTAGTTAGGGTTGTAGTTTATCTCGTCGGCATTGAAGAGTTGGTTCATTTCCGTGAGGGCAGATGTCACACCTCTTGCATTGGCAGTGTTCCACAGTGCGTCCTGCATCAGTGCCGTGTATTGTCTGCCGTTGAGCAGAGGAATGGATGAAGGCTCTTGCTTTACAGTCCACTTCGTCGAGAAAGAGAACTGCGTCTTGCCAGTAGAGCCTTTCTTCGTGTTGATGATGATGACGCCGTTTGAACCCTTTGAACCATAGATTGCCGTAGCCGAGGCATCCTTCAGCACATCGATTGACTCAATGTTTGACGGTGCAATGTTAAGCAGCGCACCGAAGTCTTCCTCATTGGCTGTTGCAAACTCGAAGTCGTCTGTATCGACGTCATACGGCACGCCGTCGACTACGATGAGTGGCTGTGAGTCGCCGTTGAGTGTGTTTGCACCACGTATCTGCATGGTGTTCTTTGCACCGGGGTCACCACCCATGGTGATGTCAAGTCCGGCAATCTGTCCCTGCAGAGCGTCCTCGATGGTGCTGACAGGCGTGGTCTCCACGATTTCTGTCATCTGTATTGATTCCACCGAACCAGTCTGCTCCAGCTTTGATATGCCCATGCCGTCGCGGCGGCTGCCTGATACGACAACCTCGTTAAGACGGCGCTTGTCATCCTCGCTGAGCACTACGTCAACACGCTTCTGGCCGGTATATTTTACGTTGAACGGCTTCATGCCGATATATGACACCCTCAGTGTGAGGTTCTTTGAATCCTCCGGCACTTGAATACTGAAGTTACCGTCCATGTCGGTCACGGTGCCTTTTACGTATCGATCCTGCTTGTTGACAAGCACCACGTTGGCACCCATGACAGGCTCGTTGAACACGTCGTCGGTGACAGTTCCCACGATGACCTCCTGTGCTGCAGCAGTGAGAGCCGTGGCAACAAGCAGCAGCACGGTAAGCGCCATCCGCTTCACCTTATATATATATATACTATTCATCGTTGTATTTTATAGTAGTAAGTAAGATAATGTTATTTCAACAGCGCATCCACAAAATGCAGACATGCATCTGAGAAGGCGAACGGAAAGTAAGAGTACTTATCCGTAACGCTTACCGTTTCGCCACCGTTCAGGCTGACGCTGAGCGATGTCCCGTTATCATAAATTGAAAGTGTGGTCAGGTCGTTGTTCACGAAATTGCCCTTGCATGACGAACCTGGGAAAGGATAGTCGGAAATCTGGTTCTTGTCCGTCGAAACGCAGCAGGCGCGCAGCCAGTTGCCCAGCAGAGCCTTGTTAGCGGCAGTGAGCGTTCCCTTTATGCTTCCGTCTGCATTAAACGACAGCTTGTCGCATCCTGGTATTTCCTTCAGGTGCTGTTTTACGACTTCGTTGGTAGGCGCGAATATCACATAGCGCAGGTTGTCGCTCTCGATGTCGCCGCCTAAGTTGACGTATGTGCCGCTGACCATTCCTGCCAGTTTCAGCAACTGTGCATAGTAGTAGTATTCGAGGTTAGAGTCATTGCCCTTTGACAACTTGCTGAGCAGTCCGTCGCCGCTCTGTGCCTTGAATATAGAAGGGGCATCATACGTGTATGCCTTGCCGTTCGACCATTCTGAGCCGTCAGCCGGTTTCGTCTCATGGAATGCCACGTATGGGTTGTCTGTGTGCATGGCGTCTATCTCAAGCTGGTTGTTGAAGAGTGCGTTAGTGGTTATTTCACCGTCCTTCACATACCAATAGTTGAATGGAACACTCGTGTTTACCACCCTCTTGCCGCTTGTAGGCAGTTCGCTGACGGCATCGGCGGTATGAATGTTCACGATTGACAGTTTTGCGCTGTTGCCCATTTCCACAAACTGGGCCGATTCGTCGTTCCATACCTGCAGCTGGCGTGTCTTGCCCATGTCTACGAGGGTGATGGCCGGGTCGGACTTGCGGAACTGGTCGTTTGATGGTATCAGCGTTACGAAGGTGCTGTTTTCTGCTGCTAACGGCGACACGAGTCCTGAACCGTCAAGGCAGTACAGGTAGTAGCTGAATGTGGTGTCGCGGAAGGCAGGAGCCACAACAGACGAGAATATGGCCGGCGCGGTCATTTCGTCCATGCCATAGAGCACGCCGTTGCAGCAGATGCGGCGGCGCTCCTGCGAAATGCTCTGTGGGTCAAAGTTGATTGGTGTGCCGTATGACGTCTGCACCTTGCCATTCTCTATTTCCTCTGGGAACACGATGAATGTGCTCTCTGCAAACATCTGGAAGATGAAATACTGCTTGATAAGTGGGTCCAAATCTGCCAGACTGCCGTAGCCTTGCTCCTTGCTCCAGTATCCGTGGAAGAAATTGTCGAGAGCCTGGTTTGTCGGTGCAAACACGTTATAGCCGTCGTGCTCCAGCCTGTTCATGCTCGTGTATGTGGCACCTACGGGCCATTCACATGCTATCGGCGGAAGGTTGCCGTGCTCTCGCACGTAGACGTTGCGCCCGAGGGCATCTGTCACGTCTGTGCGTGCCAGCTGGTAGGTCAGGTATTCGTCATAAATGCTCAGGAACTGCGAGTAGTCGCTGTTGTTGCGCAACTCGTCGTAGATTGTTTTCAGTGGTTCGATAACTCTGTCAACCTTGTAGAGATAACCGTTGTCGGTTATGATGTTGTCGGTGTTGCTCACCTTGGCGTTGGCAATGTTGAAGCCGTCGCCTTCGTTCTCGCTGCCAAACCATGTGGTGGTCGGGTAGAAGTAGTTATAGTTCGTGGCGGCGTCTATTCCCTTTGTCTCAAACATTTTGGTTGAGAAGACGGGCAGGAACTTCTCGTCGTGATAAACCTCCTGCTCGGTGCCGTCGATGGTCACTTTCTCGATAGCGTCCTGACTGTGCGTGCGGTGCTTGTAGTAGTAGCCGGCAAACACTGCCTTCTGTTCCTCTGTGGCGCCGTCGCCGTCATCCGGGCGGAAGTTCACCATCTTGTTCCAGTCGAAGGCGTAATACATCAGGTGCATGCCTATAAGCCCCTTGACGTAGTCAGGGTTTGCCGCATACATTTCGTCGATGCTGTTGTAGCCTTTGCTTTTGAGGAAGGAGTCAAACGCATTGTCGTCGGGAGCCATCACCGTCACGATGCTCTTGCCGTTGACAATGCCGTCGTTGCCTGTGAGCTGCAGACCGCGCAGGAATGTGCTGTATACACCCTCGCCCTGCATCATTTCATAGGCGTTGCCCTTGGCCCATGCCGGCAGCTTGTAGTGTTCATCGTCGGCCAGGTCGGCACACGATGCCATGACAAGCACTGTCAGCAGTGAAATCATGAGCGCACTAATAGTTTTGTTGCTTTGCATTTTGTAGTTTTGTTAAATTTTGTGATTTTGCCACAAAATTACGAAAAATAAAGCAAATATGCAAGGCTTAACAATAATAATTGAGTGTTTTTTCCCCTTTTTGATATAAAAATACACACAACGAGTAAAGCTGCAAATGCAAAAAGCCTTATCCGTTGTGTGTTATGGTGGGCTCATGGGAATCCCACTGTCTGATTTTATGCCATCAGAATCAGCAGTACGGTGGTCCAGTGGGCTATGGCACCGAGCAGCACGAAGACGTGCCAGATGGCGTGGAAGCCGCGTTTGGAGTCGTGGGCAAAGAAGTATGTGCCGGCGGTGTAGAATACCCCTTCGGCTATGAGCATGGCCAATGCCCACGGTGATAGTCGTTCCCATACGGGTTTGATGATGAGCAGCACGCTCCAACCCATTACGAGATATATGGCGAGCGACAGTTTGGGCAGTTTGCCCATGGCGAAGATTTTATAGAATGTGCCGCCTATGACGGCAGCCCACTGCAGCCCGAATACAGTCCATCCGAGCCATCCGCCTATCACCGCCACGCAGATTGGGGTGTAGGAGCAGGCTATCATGACGTAGATGCTGATATGGTCGAGTTTCCTCATCACCTGCTTGACCTTGCCTGGCCATACCCAGTGATAGAGGGTGCTGGACAGGAACATGAGGAACATTCCCGAGATGAAGAATATCACTCCGAATGCCCATTCCCATCCGCGATATACCGCAGGCCACGCCATCCAGATGCTGGACAGTGCGAAGACCACACCGGCAAGGTGCGTCCATGTGTTGGCGAGTTCTCCGTTGAGGGGTAGGGCGTGGGCCTTACCACTGCCTCTTCCCGAGCGAGGGTGAATATTACGATTTGTTTCTGTCATTTAGTTTTCTTGCTCTCTGTTTTGTTGTACCAATCAAAAAAACGATAAAAATGTATTCCTGATATACTATGTCTATTTCTCAGACGTACCTCTCCATCAATAAGGTACGTGGCAAAAGGCACCTGTTTCAGTGCAGTAGTGATATGTCGTTTTAGTTCATTATCTTCATACGGTTTTCCGTCCTTCGTCAGTTTTATGTCACATTCAGCAATATGTCCATCTTGATAGGTAATATTATGAAACGTTGCACTAACGTGCCTTATCTTCTTGTTCTTGGCATATTTGTCACAGGGGAAATGTTCCGCAAACTTTTCATAGTAGGCTTCCATTGGCATATAGCCTGGCATTATCCCTTTAGACAATTGCTTGTTGTTTGTGATGCTGTCAATGCTAACCAGCACACCATCCTTTACCGTACACTCCAGTTCCTGCTCATAATGCACCTCGCTATTGATGTATGATTCAAGACACTTGCCTTTGCCTATAATGATTTTTGCATCTTTCAGCCATGTAGCCTTGATATAACCACTGTCATCATATTTACCGTAGTATTTTATTAGTTCGTCGTGGCGTAGAACAGGATTGTTGTCGGCTATGAGTTTCAGACTATCTAACGTAATCTCCCTATCATGATTTATAGTCAGATAGGCCATATATGGTGTTCCATCCCATATCTGATGTATATGATAATCTCGTTCCAATCGTTCTATGACACTGTCAGTTGGTGCACCGCTCCAACCACAGTTGATGGCCATCCTTTCCCCATCCAAGTATAGTATTTCTGGCCCATACATGGGATATTTTTTGGCAAAGGCAGTGTTTATGCATGCCAACATTATGATGACAATCCAATTCTTCATAAAGATTGCAAAGAGTAATCACTTGTCGTCCGTACTGTCTGTGGCTGTAACAGGGTCCTGGTTCGTCGCGGTTTCCATCGTTGGTATCTCGAACTTCTTCTTCTGAAGCACGAAGTTGGTACCGAGGTATTTCTCGCGCACTGTCTGGTTGGCAGCCAGTTCGTCGGGCGTGCCGTGAAACAGTATGCGGCCTTCGAAGAGCAGGTATGCGCGGTCGGTGATGTTCAGTGTCTCATGCACGTTGTGGTCGGTGATGAGGATGCCGATGTTGCGGTGCTTCAACTGCCACACCACGCGCTGAATCTCCTCCACGGCGATTGGGTCAACGCCGGCGAAAGGCTCGTCGAGCATGATGAATTTCGGTTCGATGGCAAGGCATCGTGCTATCTCCGTGCGACGGCGCTCACCACCGGAAAGGCGGTCACCAAGGTTCTTGCGCACCTTCTGCAGTGAGAACTCCTTGATGAGGCTCTCCAACTTCTCCATCTGATATTCCTTCGGCTTGCCCGTCATCTGCAAGACGGAGAGGATGTTGTCCTCCACGGTCATCTTGCGGAACACGCTGGCCTCCTGTGGCAGGTATCCCACACCGTTGCGTGCATGTTCATACACAGCCATCGACGTTATCTCTGTGTCGTTGATATAGACGTGCCCGGCATTTGGCACGACGAGTCCGGTGGTCATGTAGAACGATGTAGTCTTGCCGGCACCGTTAGGACCGAGCAAACCTACAATCTCGCCTTGGCTCACGTTGAACGACACGTCGTTCACCACCGTGCGCTTGCCGTATATCTTTACAAGTCCCTCGCTGCGGAGGGTTGATTTATTTAATTCACCATTCATGATTTATCGTTAAGTAATCAGTAGTTAAGTAATCAGTAGTTAAGACATTACGTTTGCTGTTCACAGGCTATCACATTTGTCTCAACTCCTTAACTCCTTATCTTCTTATCTCCTAATCCATTATGCTTTTCACCGCTTCGTTGTACTCCTTGACGAGACGCTGCATTATCACGCTGACAGGCTCTACCTGCTTGATGGCAGAGGCTATCTGGCCTATCTCCATCTCTCCGTTCTCCGTGTCGCCGTCGAAGATGCCGCGACGTGTGGCTTTCTCGCCAAGTATCTCAAGCAACTCTGGCACTTCCGCACCCTTTGCTTCTGCCTCGGCTATGCGGTTATAGAGTCCGTTCTTCACCAGTCGCGACGGAGCGAGTTTCTTCAGGCACAACATGGTGTCACCCTCTTCAAGGTTGGTGCATGCCTGTTTGAAGGCATCGCTTGCGCTGCTCTCCTCTGCCAAGGCGAAGAGCGTGCCTATCTGTACGCCCTCAGCTCCCAGCACCTGTGCTGCCAGACAAGCCTGACCGCTTGCTATGCCACCTGCGGCAATGAGCGGCAGTGTGGTGGCCTTGCGCACCTGTGGTATGAGACACATGGTGGTGGTCTCCTCCTTGCCGTTGTGACCGCCGGCCTCAAAGCCCTCGGCTACGACAACGTCAACACCGGCCTCCTCGCATTTCTTGGCAAACTTTGACGATGACACCACGTGGGCAACAATCATGCCGGCATCATGGAAGCGCTGCGTGTATTTCTTCGGACTGCCTGCAGATGTGAATACAATCTTGCAGCCCTCCTCGATTATCATGTCGATGAGCGAGTCTATCTGCGGATACATCAGCGGCAGGTTGATGCCCCACGGCTTCGAGGTTGCTGCCTTCACCTTCTGTATATGCTCACGCAGCAGGTCAACGCTCATTGTGCCGGCACCGATAAGTCCCAGTCCGCCAGCGTTGCTCACCGCAGCCGCCAGTCGCCAGCCGCTGCACCATGCCATACCGCCGGCAATCACCGGCTGCTCTATTCCGAATATTTCCTTTATCCTGTTCATATCTTAGTTGTTTGGTCGTTGGGTGAAGAATTGAAGAATTGAAGAGTTGAAGAATTAAAGAATTGAAGAGTTGAAGAATTGAAGTTGCCATGCGGTATTAACTTCAATCTTTCAATTTTTTAATCCTTCAATCTTTCCAAGTGCAATGTATCGCATGAGTGGAAAAGCGAGTGTCTACAAAGTAGGCTCGCGGTCGCTTTAGCGATTTCCTGAGTGCAAAGTTACGAAAAAACGTTGACACGGCAAAACAATTTTGTAGAATTAACGTAATCTTCGTTAATAACGTTAATGACATTAATGATAAGGCTAATGGTATTGCAGAATAATAACAAAAATTAGGTATTTAACTTGCGTTTCCTTGCGATAGAAATCACCAAAGTCATTTTTGGTTCGAAATATCGCGAGGATTTGAATTTGATGTAAAGTGTTATATGTTAAGGTCTTATGCTTAAGAGTCAGAAAAAAGCGCAGCGACGTTTTTATAATTAGGGCCTGATTACACTGTAATCAAGCCCTAATTACCTTGTTATCGGGTGCTGATTAGGAGACAATATGATGCAAATAGCGGTGTAATCAGGGCCTGATTACAATAAAAATTTAAAAATTGAGGGATTTAAAGATTGAAAAATGCTCAAATTAACACTTGTTAACCTCTATTTTGAGGGATAAAGTCGTGCGTCATTTGTTCACATATTTTTCTTCCTATTCCTTGTCTTTCGTGTCCATGCAGATGGTGACGGGACCGTCGTTGAGCAGCTCCACCTTCATGTCGGCGCCGAACTCGCCCGTCTGCACGGGTTTGCCAAGCTGTTCCGACATTGCCTTGCAGAAACGCTCGTAGAGCGGCACTGTTATCTCATGGCTGCCGGCGCGCAGGTAACTGGGGCGGTTGCCTTTCTTGTAACTTGCCCACAGGGTGAACTGCGACACTACCAGTGCCTCGCCGTCCACGTCGAGCAGGCTGCGGTTCATCACGCCCTCGTCGTCGTTAAAAATCCTGAGGTTGGCAATCTTCTTGCTCAGCCAGTCGATGTCCTCCTGCGTGTCAGCGTTCTCGCAGCCCAACAGCACAAGCAGTCCATGCCCGATTTTTGATTTTACTGAGCCGTCAATCGTTACCGATGCATGGCTCACGCGTTGTATCACAGCTCTCATATTACTATTATATCCTATCTTACTCTCTCATCCTCTCCCATTTACCGCATGGGGCTCCCTCCCTGAAGGGGTTGCTCTCCCCCGCGAAACGGGGGAGAAGCGAAGCGGAGGGGGTTCAAAGACTATTGAAGCGGGGGGAGAGGCTTCATCACTTCTCCTCCGCCAGCATGCGGAAGAAATGGTGGTGCGTCAGGAAACACTCGTTGAGCGCATTCTTCAGGTAATCGGCATTGCCCATCAGTTCGGGAACCGCCACGAGGTATTGCCGCGAATGTACGTTGAAAGTGTCGCTGTCCGAATCATGCGTGTAGCACACGTTTACCGTGCCATACCAGTTCAGGTCGTTTATCACGTTCTTCACCTTGGACAGTTGCTCGATGTCGCGGGCTGGAAAATCATACCATGCCGGGTCGGTAAGGCTGACAAAGCAGTTCACGTCGCTAAATCCCAGCACGAAATGCTCTGCCTGAAAGGTAAAGCGCTTTGTGTTGGGGGCAGTCTCGTCGGACTGCCATGTGCAGTTCAGCTGTTTCAGCGCACGTTCGGTTATGGCAATGGTGGTTTTCAGTACCTCATCGTTTTCGTTTTCGTTCCCGTTCCCGTTTTTTTTTTTGTTTTCGTTTTTTTTTTGGTTGTTTATCCAGAGCGACATTAGCAGGAGAGGCCAAAGCCCCAGC
>JAFPVC010000002.1 GCA_017413085.1 Prevotella sp. | reverse complement strand
GTCCAAATCACACTATAATCAGGTGCTAATTACATGGTAAAAGTAACTTGATTACGATGCAATTTGGGCCTGATTACATTTCAACAACAATTTACCCTCCAAAACACGCATAAAAAAGTGCCGTCAGAACCTCTATTTCGAGTTTTCTGACGGCACTTTTTGTTTTGACACTTTGCAAGCAGAAATGGCATATAACCTCTCAAAATGTCAAAATGTGTAAAACAGAGATTGTCTGTATAAACTATTCTTTTCCTGAACTCAGGAACATGTTCACTATCTGGTTGGCATCCGCCATGGTAACAGAACCATCTTCATTAACATCTGCAGCCTCCTCGTCAAAGTTTCCTTCCACGAAACCGTCAGTACCCTTTGCAAGGAAGTAGTTCACCACTGCATTGGCATCTGCCATAGTTACTGCGTCATCGCCGTTGCAGTCACCCATTACAGCAAGTGAGTCAATAAATAAGAATTCCTTCCACTGCGCTGCCTGCTGGTAGCTTGACACTGTGCCCTTAGGCACCGAAAGCGTACACTCCCACTTGCTGATGTCATCAAGAGCCTGTGAGCCGCATACTGGTGGAGTCATAGCGTGGCTTATCAGTTTTGTCATAGCCGTACAGTCAGAGAATGCCTCTTGGCCTATATACTGCATAGCAGAGCCAAAAGAGAAATACTCAATACTTGAACAACCGCTGAACGCCCAGTTACCAATATATGTCACTCCATCACCTATCCTTACGTTCTTCAGGTTCGTGCATCCATAGAACTCATTCTCTGATATCTCAGTCTCTTTATCTGTTATATGTACAGTGCGGAGTGATGTGTTTCGATAGAAAGGCGAATATCCGTAACTACTTGCGGTATGATATGATATATCTCTTCCTATATACACCGAGTCAAGCGGACAGCTTGAGAAGATTGGATTTGAGCCGTTACTGCCTAATTTCAATTCTGTGTCCGCATTGTCTATAATCACATTTTTTAATCCTGTGCAACCATTAAACACATAATCCTCTATTTCTTTGACGTTTCCAGGAACCTGTATCTGTTCCAAGGAACGACAATTATAGAAACATCCATAATCACTATATGTGCGACTTTTTCCTGATATCTTCGTTATATTTGTTCCTATCTCCACGTTTTCAAGACTTGTGCAATCACTAAATGTTTGAGTGTTTAGCAGACTAATGCCATTGCCTGTTTTTGCAGATTTCAAAGACGTACAGCCATAAAAAGCATTGGAGCCCAAGGTCTTCACATTGTCAGGTATCTCTATACTTCCAAGCTTTGTACAGTTTTGGAATGCAGAGGAGCCAATAGATGTAATGTCTTGACCTAATTCTACAGTCTTTAACTTAGGGCAAGAACTAAAAGCAGAATTGCCAATACCTCCATTGTTCTTTATTATCGCTTTCTCCATACCTGTTTGGCTGAAAGCGAATTGTCCTATAGAACCATCATTACTTATGTCTATACTTTTTATATTGTTATTCATATAGCAGGCATAAGGATTGATATTCTTTACATTCAAGGACACACCTTTATAAGAAACCGTTTTACCTATATTGATATTCTCTGCAGAAGCGTCATACATACAGTCTATTGCATCACAGGTACGTTCAGATGGACTGACAGGTACATACTTTATTCCACCTACTTCAAACATTGAGTTAAGGAAAGGATAAACTGTTGCATTGCTAAGTTTCGTATATTGGTTGTTAGCTACATAATTTACAGTGCCTTCTACATTTTCATAACCACTTGGCGGAGTATTTGCCAACCAAACCACCTTTACCGGTGTTGCCCCGTTTGCAGAAGAACTATAGCTAAAAGCATCGGATGCTATCGTCTGTATGCCACCACCTATCGTCAGAGACTTTATTTTCGAGTCATAGAATGCTCGAGAGTTGATGGTGGTAACGCTGTTGGGGATAGTTACAGAGGTCAGTCCGCTGCATCCCCGGAACGCAGAAGAGCCGATGCTGGTCACGCTGTTGGGGATGGTCACCGAGGTCAGGCCGCTGCAGCCAGAGAACGCAAAAGTGCCGATTCTGGTAACACTGTTGGGGATACTTACCGAGGTCAGGCCGCTGCAGCTATAGAACGCTTCAGCGCCGATGCTGGTCACGCTGTTGGGGATGGTCACCGAGGTCAACCCGCTGCAGCCAAAGAACGCAGAATTGCCGATACTATTCACACTGTTAGGGATGGTCACAGAGGTCAGGCCGCTGCAGCCAGGGAACGTAAAAGAGCCGATGCTGGTCACACCATCTGGAATAACGAGTTCCGTTATCTCCGTATTCTCATCGCTATAAAGATGATGTGCATATAACAGCGGATTGGCATAATAATTACCAAACTTAATACTGCACCAATTCTTTATATCGAAATTCGGAACAATAACTTTTGTCAGCCCGCTGCAGTAATAAAACGCCCATGAACCAATGCTTGTCACGCTGTTGGGTATGGTCACAGAGGTCAGCCCGCTGCAAAGGTAGAACGCATAATCACCGATGCTGGTCACGCTGTAAGTCTTACCATTATATGTGACGGTTTCAGGAATGACCACAGTTCCAGTGTACTCATTGGAATAACTGCTATAGTATGTTCCCTGGTATGTAACAGAAACAGAACTTCCATCACTGTTATAGTTGTAATAAATAGTCTTGCCATCACTATTTGCTACAGCTATATCGTGCGCGGAAGCCATAGTGCAAGCCATACTCATTAGAGTAGCAATAAAAAAGGATAAGTAACAGTGCTTCATGATTATAAACATTCTACATGTTCCATATATACGAAAACGACCACTTTAATTTTGCGACCACGGATTATGCGGATGGAACGGATTATATATAAGCGGATTATCCTACACTTCCCTCCAGGCTCACGCTGAGAAGCTTCTGTGCCTCCACGGCAAACTCCATGGGGAGTTTCTGCAGCACCTCCTTGGCATAGCCGTTGACTATCAGGCCAACGGCATCCTCTGTTGATATGCCGCGCTGGTTGCAGTAGAGCAGCTGCGCCTCACTGATTTTCGACGTCGTTGCCTCATGCTCCACCACGGCGGTGTTGTTGCGTATGTCCATGTAAGGGAAAGTGTGTGCTCCGCAGTGACTGCCCAGAAGCAACGAGTCGCACGATGAATAGTTGCGCGCTCCATGCGCCGTAGACGTGGCGCGCACCAGTCCGCGATATGAGTTCTGCGAATGTCCGGCAGATATACCCTTCGATATAATCGTGGATTTCGTGTCCCTGCCCATGTGTATCATCTTCGTGCCGGTGTCGGCCTCCTGATAGTTGTTGGTGACTGCCACGGAGTAGAACTCTGCCTGCGAACGGTCGCCGCGCAACACGCACGACGGGTACTTCCACGTTATGGCCGAGCCAGTCTCCACCTGTGTCCACGACAACTTTGAATCCACGCCGCGCAGGTCGCCGCGCTTCGTCACGAGGTTCAGCACGCCTCCACGGCCGTTCTCATCGCCAGGATACCAGTTCTGCACAGTGGAGTATTTCACCTCGGCACGGTCTTTTACCACGATTTCAACGATGGCGGCGTGCAGCTGGTTCTCGTCGCGCATCGGTGCGGTGCACCCCTCAAGGTACGACACGTAGGAATCATCGTCGGCAATGATGAGCGTACGCTCAAATTGTCCGGTTCCAGCGGCATTGATGCGGAAATACGACGACAGTTCCATGGGACAGCGCACACCTTTCGGTATATATACAAACGAGCCATCCGAGAAAACCGCCGAATTGAGCGCGGCAAAGAAGTTATCGCGGTAAGGCACCACCGTGCCGAGATACTCCTTTATCAAGTCAGGGTGCTCCTTTATCGCCTCGCCTATCGACATGAAGATGATGCCAAGCTCCTTCAGCTTCTCCTTATAAGTAGTCTTCACCGACACCGAGTCCATAATTGCATCCACCGCAACGCCGCTCAGTGCCAAGCGTTCTTCAAGCGGAATACCCAGCTTGTCGAAAGTCTTTTCCAGTTCCGGGTCAATCTCTCCGTCTTCCGTCAGGTTGGGGTTCTTCTTCTTCGCCATCGGGTCAGCATAATATGATATAGCCTGATAGTCTATCGGCGGAAGAGTGACATGTCCCCACTCCGGCTGTTTCATTCCCTGCCAGTGGCGGAAGGCCTTCAGGCGGAAGTCGAGCATCCACTGGGGCTCGCCCTTCTTTGCCGATATAAGGCGCACGATATCCTCGGTCAAACCGTTTGGTATGACTTCAGTGTGCACGTCTGTGGTAAAGCCGTATTCATACTTCTGTTCCGCCACGCGGCGGACAAATTCGTTTTTCTCTGCCATGTTCTTTCGTCGTTTGGGTGACTGGTCGTTTAATCTAACGATGATTTATAACGGAGTGCAAAGTTACTCATATTTTCTCAAATATCTGTAACAAAACCACTTTTTTTTATGAACGGATTTAAATTTCCCACCTTATATTATCATAACTCGCGTAGCACAGCGAGCGAGCGCATCTCACCGAACTGCGGTACGTGAATGCGATAGAAACGCAGAATTATGTCGGCGGCGCGGTTGCGCTCATGCCTTGACATGCGGAAGAGATGAAGATTATGAGGGCGCATACGCATCAGCAGACTCACACGCGACGCCTCGTCAGGATGCAAGAAGTCGGGATGGACAGGTGCCTGCATACAGAAACGACCCTCGCGCAGGTCAAACAGGCATCCGTCGGCATAGTCGTCAGTATCAGGATGGAAGCCGAGAAACATAGACAGCTGCATCATAAACATCAGATGGAAATTGGCAGCGCCCTTGTCGGTAGCGTCAAACCACAGCAAACTCTGCTCCACGAAGTCATAGAGCTGTGCGTCTGTCTGCTGGCTGCGGGTGGCATAAGTCAGAAACTCTGCAATGAAAAAAGCCACCGACATCTTCACTCCGTCATAGGGCAGCGAACCATACACCTCAGCCGGCAATGCCTCCTTTACCTCAGGCAGTCGCGAAGCGTGCTGACCAGAGACAGTGACCTCAAGTATGCTCAGCGGCTGGAATATCTGCCTTTGCAAACGACGGCCGCCGCCACGCCCTGCACACCGGCTCACCACCGAAGTGCGCCCGTGCTCACGAGTCAACAGGTCAACAATAATCTTATTGTCGCCATATTTAACGGTGCGAATGACTATACCACGCATTTTCTGTTCCATTGCGACTGCAAAAATACGAAAAATAACCGAAAACGAGAAAAATATTCAATGAAAATTTGCACGGTTCAGAAAAAATGTGTACCTTTGCACCCGCTAAGTGGATAAAGTCCATATTAGTCATTACTAAGGCGGCGTGTTCGTATATCGGTTAGTACTCGAGATTTTCATTCTCGCAAGAGGGGTTCGACTCCCCTACACGCTACTTCTTTTTGTTCAAAGTTTTGTAAAGCGATGTTCACCATCGCGCAGTTGATGCGCTATAATTTCCTTATTTTATTTTAACTGGAGAATTGACCAGGTGGTGATGAGAGTATGGCAACATGCTCTTGCTCAGGGCTACTGTAGTGGTGTAAGACCCAAGAGCTATCAATTATTAACACGCCGAAGCCCTACATCAGGCTAAGGCAAATTAAAATCATTTTAAAAAAAATGGCAAATCACAAGTCATCAGTGAAGCGCATTCGCCAGACAAAGACACGCACGCTTCACAACAAGTACTACGCTAAGACAATGCGTAACGCAGTGCGCAAACTCCGCGCAACAACCAACAAGGAAGAGGCTGTAGAACTCTATCCAAAAGTTCAGAAGATGCTCGACAAGCTTGCTAAGCAGAACATCATTCACAAGAACAAGGCTGCCAACCTCAAGTCAGGCTTATCGAAGCACATTCAGAGCCTCGGATAAACACAGACTGAACATGGTTCAGTCAAGTTGGTAAGAAAAGAAAAAAAGAACACAAGATTGTTTCCATAATAATTTTTTTGAAAAGGTTGCAGCCCGTGAGGGGTAGCAACCTTTTTTTTATCTCAACATGCACAGCCATAATACAGTATGAAACGCACTGAGGCCATCACATCTGACAACATATTCAAGGACTTGCTTACTGCCATGCGCATGGCCGACGCCGGCAACACAGCCGGAGCATACCGCGTGGTGAACCGTTCGTTCACGCTATGCCTGAACGAGCGCACCAACCTACCCGGCATACGCTTCGGCGGAACATTCGCCAAGGCCGACTACCTGCTGAAACGCTGCAAGGCCGACACACAGATGGTGCAGGCCGTCAATGCAACACGCATCAGACTGCGCAATATCTATACCCTAAAGGGCGACGAGATGCAGCAGAACTTCGCCTACGACCTGAAGGCCGTGGCGCAGTTTGTGGCACTGACATACTCCGTGAGCGTGCCAGCCGAATTAGAGCAGCGTTTCCCTGCCGACCGCAAGATAAAACACGCAGAACGCAAGGCAGACTGCCTGCGGGTGGTAGTTACAGAAATAGGCGACTATATACATGCCACAGCCGATGATGCCGAGGGAACGACAGTCACGGTATGGTATAAGGGAGCGGCACCTGAAGCCGTGAAACGCACGCAGGACTGGGCTTATCTGAGCACGATGGT
Source organism: Prevotella sp. (assembly GCA_017413085.1). GTDB lineage: Bacteria > Bacteroidota > Bacteroidia > Bacteroidales > Bacteroidaceae > Prevotella. Next base: position 15,679 of record JAFPVC010000002.1, on the reverse strand, counting down.
TGCAGAAGGCACGCAACTCAACCTCGTCAGACCGTGGGAACACGAAGGCATACTATATCCCGAACTGATTATAGTGGAGCCTGACTACCTTGTCGACATATCTGCAGTGGCAGCATGTTTTGAAACCTATTCCCATTCTCCACTGCTCCACCTGCTGGGCAAACTGCGTCCAAGCGAAACAACACAGGCCATACTGCTGGGTAACTTTGCCGGACAGTTGCTCGACGAGACACTGCGACTGCAGCCAGATGACCGGCCGTATGCCGACAGCGTAATGGATTTCTTCCGCACCTCTGCACTGGCAGTTGCCACAGCCGACATAAACAAAAGTTTCCATGACGACGCGAAACGGCAGAAGCAGAACATACGCCAGATGGTAATGCAAACACTGCCAAAGGTGCTGCAGCATGAGGGACTGACCGTAGACGCAACACAGATGATGGTGGAGCCAACCTTTTTCTCAGAGATGCTCGGACTGCAGGGTCGTATGGACATGATGCAGTATGACCAGCGCGTAGTGATTGAACAGAAGTCGGGCAAGGGCGGATTTCCGCAGACCGACCCTGACACGCCAAAGGCTCAGGAGAAACACTACGTGCAGCTGCTGCTCTACATGCTGCTGCTCAGATACAACAACCATGAACAATATGAGCGCAACGGCCGCAAGCTCTATAGTTTCCTGTATTACTCCAAATATGCCAACGGACTGATAAGCCAGGCATTTGCGCCAGAGTTGATTCACGAAGCCTTGAAACTGCGCAACGGCATTGCGGCAGCAGAGTTCAGCTACACACGCGATGGCCTTGACGTGCTGACCACACTCACGCCCGACAAACTGAACGAATTAAATACACGCGGCATACTATGGGAACGCTATCAGCGACCGCAACTTGCCGCCCTACTTCAGCCCATCAGCCAGGCCACACCGCTCGAGCGTGCCTACTACCTGCGTATGCTGCGGTTTATTGAGACCGAACACCTGATGGCAAAGATAGGCAACCAGACAAAAGAGAACTCCGGCTTTGCTGATAAATGGCACAGTACGCTTGAGGAGAAACTGCAGGCCGGCAGCATCTATGCCTCGCTGCGACTGCTAACGCCCAGCAAGGATGAGACGGGCACCGTGGAAACCGTAGTGCTGGCCTTTGAACAGACACAGGACAACGACATATCAAACTTCCGCACGGGCGACATCGTAATCCTCTATCCATACAATGACGGTGAGGAACCCGACGCACGCCGCACCATGGTGTTCCGTGCAACCATCCAGACCATCGGCGACAACGAAATAACCCTGCGCCTACGCCACCCACAGACGGGCAGCACCGCCTTCTGGCATCAAGGCGAGAGAGCATGGGCCATAGAGCACGACTTCTTCGAGTCATCATACACACCGCTCTACCGTGGCATACATTCCTTCCTGTCAGCACCACGACAGAGGCGCGACCTGCTGCTGTGCCAGCGTGAGCCGCAGACCGACCAGCGACTGCAGCTGCGTGGCGACTACGGCAGTTTCAACCAACTGTCGCTGCGTGTGCGGCAGGCCCGCGACATCTTCCTTATCATTGGTCCGCCGGGCACTGGCAAGACGTCCTACGGAATGCTCAACACGCTCAAGGAAGAACTGCTCACACGGGGCAGTCGCGTGCTGCTCATGTCGTATACCAACCGCGCCGTAGACGAGATATGCGGAAAACTGCAGGAGGAGAACATCGACTTCCTGCGCATAGGCAGCCGTCTGGCCTGCGAGCAGCGCTTCATCCCCAACCTGTTGGAGGAGCGTGCGCGCCAGTGTAAGAACGCTGCCGAACTGCGCAGCATGATAAGCCAGACGCGTGTCATTGCCGGCACCACCTCGTCGCTCAATGCCTCGCCGGCACTGTTCAGCCTTGGAGGTTTCTCACTCGCCATCATCGACGAGGCATCGCAGATACTCGAGCCTCACCTGCTGGGTTTGCTCAGTGCCACCGACGAGAGCGGACAGTGCGCCATACGCAAGATAGTGATGATAGGCGACCACAAGCAGTTGCCAGCGGTAGTGCAGCAGAAGGAAGAGGACTCACGCGTCACCGACTCCCTGCTCAGAGCCATACACCTGACCGACTGCCGCCTGTCGCTGTTCGAACGTCTGCTCTCCCACTATGGCAACAACCCCGAATGCGTATACATGCTGACACGCCAAGGACGCATGCACCACGACATAGCTGACTTCCCCAGCCAGGCTTTCTACAGCGGACGACTTGAAGAGGTGCCGCTGCCGCATCAAGTGGAACCACTGCCAGCAATGAGTGCCGCCAGCGGCATAGAGCGACTGCTCTCCACCCAGCGCACGGCTTTCATCAATGTGGAAGCACCTGCCGACACTCCGTCCGACAAGGTAAACCGTGCCGAGGCGCAAGCCATAGTGTCTGCTCTCGTAGCTATATATAATAAGGAAAAAGAACAATTCTCACCACTCACTACAGCTGGAGTGATAGTGCCTTACCGCAATCAGGTGGCTGAAATACGCAAGGCCATTGAACACACAGGCATTGAGCCGCTTCGACATATCAGCGTCGACACCGTGGAACGCTACCAGGGCAGTCAGCGCGACTACATCCTATACGGCTTCACTGTGCAACGCTATTACCAGCTCGACTTCCTCACCGCCAACGTGTTCGAGGAAAACGGCCACTGGATTGACCGCAAGCTCAACGTAGCCATGACACGCGCACGCCGTCATCTGCTGCTCTTCGGCAATGCCTCACTGCTCAGTGGCGACCCTGTGTTTTCACTCCTGCTCGATTACATGAAGCAACACGAAGCATACTTGACTGACAGCCAACTGACTGACTCTTAACAAAAAACATAACAACAATGCGTATCAAAAAACTACTTACCATCGCCATGCTGGCCATTGCTACGGCCAGCGCACATGCTCAGCACTCAACGTCATGGACTGCCGACAACGGAAACGGCACGTTTACCAACCCCTTGTTCTATGATGAGTTTTCCGACCCCGACATACTGCGTGTGGGCGACGACTACTACCTTGCTGGCACCACCATGCACACCGTGCCGGGACTGGTCATACTTCATTCACGCGACCTCGTGAACTGGGAGAACATTTCATATTGCTTCGACCGCTTTGACTTCCAGGACGATGCCTTCTCACTCAAGAACCACAAGGAGATATACGGTCAGGGCATCTGGGCTCCGTGCATCCGCTATGCCAACGGACAGTTCTATGTCTTCTCCAACGTGAACGGCAAGGGACTGCAGTGCTATACCGCCAAGAACATACACGGCCCGTGGACCCACCACAACATGCAGGGGCGCATATACGACCTCGGCGTATTGTTTGACGACGACGGAAAGATCTATGCCATACACGGCTACGGCGAGGTGCACTGCACCGAACTGAAGGCTGACATGTCGGGACCTGTCGAGGGTACCGACCGCATCATCATACCAGAGGGCAACGGTGTGGGTGAAGGTCATCACATGTATAAAATCAACGGCATGTATTATCTCATATCCACCGACTATATGCCAAACGGCCGCACGCTCTGCTCTCGCTCCAAGAACATCTGGGGACCATACGAGACTCGCGTGATTACCGCCGACGAGACCTTCGGATATCACGCTGCCGGCATTACCGGCGTACCGCCACGCGGTCGCATCATGCCTGACGGCACACACTTCACGCAGCCCGAGCCAGACAAAGACGCAACGGCGTGCACCAACATACATCAAGGCGGCATTGTGCAGGACCAGAGCGGACAGTGGTGGGCACTGCTGATGATGGACTTCCACTCCATAGGGCGCACTGTAACACTGGCTCCCATGACATGGCAGGACGGATGGCCAATGCTCGGACTGGAGGGAAACCTCGGTCGTGCACCACGCACATGGCTGAAGCCAAACACTGGTATAACAGTAACACCTCACGCTCCGTATGAGCGCAATGAAGATTTCAACGGCAAGACACTGGGGCGTGTATGGCAGTGGAACCATAACCCTGACGACAGCAAATGGGCACTCAAAGGCGGCAGGCTCAGACTCAACACCATGCCGTCAGACCAACTGATGTGGGCACGAAACTCACTCACTCAGCGCGTAATAGGGCCGTCAAGCATTGCCACCGTGGAACTATACACCAAAGAAATGAAAGACGGTGACGTTGCCGGATTGGGCAACATCAACGTGCCGTGCTCATGGGTTGGCATAGTGAAAGAGAACGGCAAACTCACGCTGCGATGGTTTGACCAGACGAAGAACGACACCGTAGACATGCCCATCACACTGCCTAAGCAGAAGATATGGCTGCGCTGCTGCGGTGAATATGACAAGGACGAGATGGACTATGCCTACTCTACCGACGGCGAGACATTCCACAACCTCGGCTGCGCACTGCGCCTGACATACCAGCTGATTACCTTCCAAGGCTCGCGCCACGCTCTGTTTGCCTTCAACAAGGACGGACACGAGGGAGGCTTTGCCGAGTTTGACAACTTTACTGTGCATGAGCCATACGCCAACCGCACGGAGGACATCCCATACGGCAAGACCATCCGCATCATCAACCTTGCCACCGGCAAACCGATGACAGCCACGAAGCACGGCGTGCTTTATGACACTGCGCCTAATGACAAATCACAGCAAACTCTTTTCAGCATCGTCGACAAGGGCAACGGACAGGTAGTGTTGCAATGCAAGGACGGCCGCTACCTCATGTCGTCAGGCCTCGGACTGGCAGGCGACGTGCGCATGACCACCGATCCGGCACAGGCAGAGGTCTTCATGTGGCAGGACTACCTGAACCACGAATTCATGCTCATGTCAATGCGCACCCACAAATACATTGGCAAAAGCCCCACCACGGGCAGTCCATACTCCATGGACTACACCGGCAGCGACCCTGCCCGCAGAAACGGTGCCGTGCTGAAATGGGAAGAGATAAAGAAATAGAAGAAAAAGTCTGCCTGTATGATTTACAGAATTAGCAGAATGTCATAAATTCAGCATGAAAAATGAAAAAAGTACTGCTTTTTGTTGCTCAATCCAACAAAAAGCAGTACTTTTGCTTTCAAATTGTAACAAACTTAACTTGTGGGAATTTATAGAACCCACCTAAGACTTAATGGAAAAGATAGACAAACTTGACAGGAGAATACTCTCCATACTGTCAAAAAATGCACGTGTGGCCTTCAAGGATGTTGCCGAAATGTGTACAGTATCGCGCGCCGCCGTTCACCAGCGCGTGGAGCGCCTGAAGGAAGTAGGCGTAATTACCGGAAGCGGCTTTGCCGTCAATCCAAAGCTCGTTGGCTACGGCACCTGTACCTACGTGGGCATCCGACTTGAGCGCGGCTCAATGTATAAGGACGTGGTGAAGAAACTTGAGAAGATTCCCCAAATAGTAGAGTGTCATTTCACCACTGGCCCCTACACCATGCTTGTAAAACTGTATGTCAGGGATAACGAGCAGCTCATGCAACTGCTGAACGGCACCCTGCAGTGCATCGACGGTGTGGTGTCGACCGAGACGCTCATCTCGCTTGACCAAAGCATCAAGCGCGACGTGCCAATCCGTATCACCGAGGAATAACCGACGATGAAGACATTCTCACTTGATCAACTGGCTGCCGGTGCCTACGGCAGAATGGAGTATAACAGCCGCAAAACCTTCATAGGCATCACGGCCGACAGTGCCGGCATTGACTACACCCTGCGCAATGCCTACTGCCGTCAGGTGGTAGCTGCAGGAGCCGTGCCTGTGATTATTCCGCCCGTTACCGACGCAGCGGTAATCAATGAGACACTGGAGCGCATTGACGCACTCATACTTTCAGGTGGCGGCGACCACAACCCGCTGTGGCAGGGCGAGCAACCCGTGCCGGAACTGCACAGCATAAATGCTGAGCGCGACAGTGCCGAACTGCTCATTGCACGCATGGCCTACAACCGCCGTATGCCTATTCTGGGTATCTGCCGTGGTATGCAGACACTCACCATTGCACTTGGCGGACGCGTGAAGCAGGACATAGGACGCAGCATGAAGCACTCGCAGGATGCTGACCGCTCTGAGCCTACACACACAGTGACCATAATGCCCGGCACTACCCTGTACAAACTATATGCTGACGGACAAGCCGCCAAGGCTGATGACGAACCCGGCATCACAATACCCGTCAACTCTTTTCATCATCAGGCGGTCAACACTCTCGGCACGCACCTCGTCATGAGTGCCATAGCCCCCGACGGTATCACCGAAGCAGTGGAAAGCATCGACATACAGGCAGCAATCGGAGTGCAGTGGCATCCAGAATGGCTCGGCGAAGACGGTCTGCCGCTCTTCATCTGGCTCAAGGAGAACGCCATGCTTTATCGCAAGGCACAAAAACTTCACGACCGTATTCCCTCGGTTGACTCACACTGTGACACACCAATGTTCTTTCATCAGGGGGTGGACTTCCTGCAACGCGACGAACGTATACTCGTTGACCTGCACAAGATGCACGAAGGCAGACTCGATGCCACTTCTATGGTGTGCTACCTGCCACAACCTTATGCTGATGGCAACGGAGCGTCGGAAGACCGCAAGGGCAAGCCGTTCAGCGAACTGGTGCACTACCCAATAGAGTCGCCGCGCGAATACACCGACTTCATCTTCGACGAGATAGAGAAGATAGTAGCGCAAGCACCACATCATCTTGCTTTCGCCCGCAATGCGGCAGAGCTGTGCAGCAACAAAAGTGCCGGTCTGAAAAGCATAATGCTCGGCATAGAAAATGGACTTGCCATAGAAGACAACATCGACAACCTTGACCATTTCGCCAGCCGTGGCATAGTATATATGACGCTTTGCCACAACGGCGACAACCTAATATGCGACTCGGCACGCACGGGCAACACCCACGGCGGTGTGTCGGCATACGGCAAGGAGGTGATACGGCACATGAACAGGCTCGGAATAATGGTAGACCTGAGCCATGCGGCTGAAAGCAGTTTCTATGACGCACTGGAGACGAGCCAGGCTCCAATAGTATGTTCACACTCAAACTGCCGCAGCCTGTGCGACCATCCGCGCAACCTTACCGACGAGCAGATGCGCGCACTTGCCAAGGCAGGCGGCGTAATGCAGGTAACGCTGTACGGCGGTTTCCTGCGTACTGACGGCGAGGCAACGCTTAATGATGTGATGGCCCATCTGGAACATGCCATCAGCATCATGGGCATTGACCACGTGGGCATAGGCACCGACTTCGACGGCGACGGCGGCGTGAGGGGCATGGGCGATGCCTCTGCCTGCATCAACCTGACTATGGAACTGATGCGACGTGGTTATTCTGACGATGACATAAGCAAAATATGGGGAGGAAACTGGCTGCGCGTCATGACGCAGGTTCAGTCTATGCGCTCCGCATGATATTATTACTATACACTGGTATGAGATTGAAAAGACAGATAGCATCATGGGTGTTGTTGGCAGTATTTGTGCCAATGACCATACTGTCGTCGATTCACATTCACCATACCGGTACCGACTCTGACGTCGACTGCACACAGTGTGTGGACCATCATTGTTCCGGCCACCTGTCGCAGCAACACGATGGTGTGCACCAGTGCGTACTGTGTCAGTTTCTTACTTTACCATTAGCCGTTGCCACGGCCGTTGCCGTGACATTCGTCTCTCCCTCGGCAATACGTGCCGCAGTAGGCCACGGTGCTTGTCATACCATATATAGAGGGGAGAGAGCCAACTGCCTGAGGGCACCGCCCGTCTTGTTTTTCCAGTGAGAGAGAATGTAGCAAGGACTTGCCTTGGCTACTTAACTATTTCATGAAATTTAATTAATTAAGGAAAAACAGGATAATACTTTTTTATGAAGAATATACTTTTTGCCGCAGCACTGATGCTGGCGGCACACGTTAACGTTGCTGCACAGCAACACGACCACAGCGCATGCGACGGCGACAGCATTGACCCGATGAAAGAGGCAATACTAAACGAAGTGACAGTGCAGGGACTGACTGGTCTGCAGCGCATCAGCGAGGCAGCATCGCCATATACCGTTATTTCTCCTCGCGAACTGCATTCCATGCCAGCCACAAATCTGGTGGATGCCATAAGCCACACACCCGGACTCTCACAGATAAGCACCGGCTCGGGAATCAGCAAGCCCGTGATACGCGGACTGGGCTATAACCGCGTAGTGGTGGTAGACCAGGGCATAAGGCAGGAGAGTCAGCAGTGGGGCGACGAACACGGACTCGAGGTTAGCACCGAGGGTGTTCACTCCGTGGAGATACTGAAGGGACCGGCATCGCTTATGTATGGCAGTGATGCCATAGGCGGCGTAATGATACTGCACCCCGAACGGCCACTCGACCCACAGACCATGCAAGTGCGCATGGGCGGCGAATACCAGTCATGCTCTCAGCTGCGCGACTACACCGTGGGCTTTGCAGGTAACGTGAAAGCAGGCAGCGTGGGCAACTTCGTGTGGAACGCCCACTACACCGACAAGACCGCCGATGAATACCGCAACCATGCTGACGGCAAAGTGGAAAACTCATGGTTCAGCGAACGCGACGTGCAGGGGATGCTCGGACTGCAGGGTACCTGGGGACACACGTGGCTGCGCCTGTCTAACGTCATTCTCACCCCTGGAATAGTGGGCGAGGAGGATGCTTTCCAACGCATTATCCACACCAAGGTGGTGAGCGACAACATGTGGCCGTTGCTTGGAGGGCAGCTGAAAGCCACCATAGGCTACCAGCGCAACTACCGACGCGAGTTTGAGGAAGGCGAGGCAGAGCTCGACATGCGTCTCAACACCGTGAACTATGACTTGAAATACACCCTGCCCACGCTCTTCACCGGACAGGAGATACAGATTGGAGCAGGCGGTATGTGGCAGCAGAACCGCAACCACGGCGAGGAACAGCTCATTCCTGACTATCACTTGTTTGACTTCGGAATATTCCTGACCGCCACACACAGGATAGGCCGATTCAACATCTCGGGAGGACTGCGCTACGATGTAAGAAGCATTGGCGACGACCATGACTTTTCAATGCTCGACTTCTCTGTATTCTCCGCAACGTTCTCATCATCATCCCTATCGCTCGGTGCAGCATATAATATCAGCGATCATACCAACCTGCGCCTCAACATAGCGCGCGGATTCCGTGCACCTACGGTCAGCGAACTCTACAGCAACGGCGTGCATGAGGGCTCGGTGCAGTATGAACTGGGCAATGCAGCTCTCAAGCCCGAGCGCAACACACAGATTGACCTTGGCTTCGACCACACCACCCACATCGTTAGTCTGCAGGCATCGCTATTTCTCAACCGAATCAGCAACTATATCTTCCTGCAGCGTCTTGCCGGAGTAGTGACCGACGGCTACCGCACATACCAGTACCGTCAGGGTGATGCAATTCTCATCGGTGGTGAGGCAGGAATCGACGTGCATCCATGGCAGCCGCTGCACATACAAAATTCTTTCTCCTACGTCAGCGGACGGCAGCTTCACCAGCAGGCTGACATGAAGTGGCTACCCATGATGCCTGCCCCAAGATGGAACCTCACCGTGGCATGTCAGTTGCCCGACTTTCTCCGTGCTCACCTGCGCCGCACGCGACTGACGGCCTCCATGGAATATAACCTGCGTCAGAGCCATTTCCTCGCAGCCGACGACACAGAAACCGCCACACCCGACTATGCCGTGGTAAACCTCAGCGCAGCCACCGACCTGCATCTGATGGGTCACAACTGCATCGAACTGTCGGTAACCTGCCAGAATCTCTTTAACAAGGTTTACCAGAGCCACCTTAGCCGTCTGAAATACGTTGACACTCCTGACGGCCAAGGCATTCACGCTCCGGGGCGCAGTCTCTGTCTGAAAGCCCGCATACCCATCGACATTCACCTGAAGTAACACACACTGATAACAATGCAAAACACGCTGTCAGGCATATAGCTTGGCAGCGTGTTTCCATTTCTAATTTCAATTGTGTAATATTTGGTTTTAACAGGACAAAGTTACAAAGTTTTCCTTAAACCACAAAATAAAATGTAAGAAAAAGCCGGAGCGACCTTGGCGGTTTCATAAAAAAGCAGTAACTTTGCACTCTGGAAATCGCTAAAGCGACCGCGAGCCTGCTTTGCAGACACTCGCTTTTCCTTTCGTGCGATACATTGCACCCTATATGTTGCACCGCATACACATATTCTTCGTTACACTGATGATGCTCTGCTGCTTCGGCAGCGGAGTACAGACAATCAGTGCACAGCACGGCGTGGGACGTGACCGCGATGCCGGCAGTGAATCGTGCATCGACAACATTCCGCAGCATCCCCTCATGGCCAATGAGCAACGCCGCACACTGGGCGATGCCACGGTAAGGCCGCAGTCGCAGCACCGCCTGACGACGGAAGACTCAACGCGCATAATCCCCTCACACGGAGGGAAACCCGGCAGACCGCACGTCTGCGCATATAAAAACCATTGGTATAACCTTTCAAGATTCTTCCACACGCTGACACTGGGCAGACAGATGCCACAATGTGCAGCGTCTGCGTCTCCGCGCCTTCTCTATGTCATTGCGCTGAGACGCCTGTTGTGTTAGCCATTGCTACGGCATACCATCAGGCACACACAACGATTTTTCAATGTGCATTTTATTACTCGACTTTGCAGACGCACCGTGAGTGCGCCTGATGGTATGGTGTTTTTCTTTATTTATTTCATCATCAATTAAAAAAACAAGCAATGGCAAAATTACAAAACATGAGGATGTGGGAGACTCTCGCATCCAACCCCAACATAAAGATAGAGAAATCATTTTTCGGACTGCGCTCCACGGCATGGTACACAACAACCGGCCAGCGCATCACCGCCCGCACACTGGAATACGCCCAGCATGACGGCGACCACCTGCTCAGTGCCCTCAGTCAGTCATCAGCCGATGACATAATGAAAAGAATGGGCGACACCGTTCCCACCCCAACCGTCAACGGCAACTACATGCTTGAGTTCGCCTCATCCGCTGACAAGTCATTCCTCGCCCTCCGACTGTTGCAATTCCAGCAGATGATTTACGAGCCCGTCACCCCCACCCTCACCTTCGAAGGCAACGAAGCCCAAAAACTCATAGAGTTGTTCAGCAACGCACAGTAGTAAATGAGAGTTCTCTACTATAAAGAAAGCCCAGCTGACCATATATGGTCAGCTGGGCTTTCTCAAATTTTACGAAGTTTTCCTTAAAACGCCAAATATAATGAGAAAAAAAGTTGGAGGTGCCTTGGTCATCTCAATGAAAAGACGTAACTTTGCATAAACATCAGATGACAATATGGACAGAGCTACATACGAAAGTCAGAAGGATTTTGCCGGAGATAAAAAAGTTTCAATGCAGCGCCGCTGTGTGGATAATGACTACACGGAGCGGCGTATGTATATGATTACGATGGTGACAGAGGGCCGCAGGCCGTTGTTTGGTGAAGTGGCAGGCCGCAGCGAGGCTACAGAGCCGTCGCCCGATGCTCCGCATATTGTACTGACCCGTCTCGGCGAAGCCGTAGCCCAGGCATGGCATGACATAAGCACCTACCACCCGGAGGTGGAGGTAGTGGCACTGCAGATGATGCCTGACCACCTGCACGGCATTCTCTTCGTAAAGGAGAAGATGGAGAAGCCGCTGGGAAAGGTACTGCTGGGCTTCAAACAGGGGTGCAACAAGGCTTTCCGAGAGCTGCTACCCACCGACTACGCCCACCAAGTTGAGTATGTTGCTGTACTACAGCAACAAACAAAACAGCAACCCCCAAAAACTACAGACCGCAAGCGCGGCCTGCTCTTCGCCAAGGGCTACAACGACCGCATACTCCTCCGCCGAGGTCAATTGGAGCGATGGCTGCATTACCTAAAGGACAACCCTCGCCGCCTGCTGATGAAACGTGAGAATCCAGAGCTCTTCCGCGTACAGAGAGGACTGACGTATGCAGGAATGAGCTTCTCTGCCATCGGCAACCGCTTCCTGCTGGAGAGGCCCATGAAGGTACAGGTACAGTGCTCCAGAAGGATGACGGACGAAGAAGTGCAGAGAAGGCTCGACGAATGTCTCGCCCTTGCCAGACAGGGTGCCGTGCTGGTGTCGCCAGCCATCTCGAAAGGTGAGAAAACCATCATGCGCACCGTCTTTGACGAAGGTCTGCCGGTAATCTATCTACAGGAAAACGGTTTCACCGACTTGGCGAAACCGGGCGGCAAGCGCATGGATGCCTGTGCCCATGGTCAGCTGCTCATCCTCGCCCCGTGGGAGCATCACAACGAAAGACTGACGATAAAGCGAGGCCAGTGCCTGCAGCTTAATGACATGGCGAAAGCTATCTGTGAAGGCTGTTGTTAAGGCTGTTACCGCTTGTACTGTCCTTACCCTCCCTTCGTCCTGTCTGTTGCCTATCATGCCTATACCTCGTCCTGTCTGTTGCTGCTCGTTCAGCCCTTTGTCCCGTCTGTTGCCTATCATGCCTATACCTCGTCCTGTCTGTTGCTGTATTACAGCAACCCAAAATAACACCAGTGGCGACCCCTTTATGGAGCCGCCACTGGTGTTAGCATAGTTAACAAGATTTGCATAAACATCAGAGAACAGTAACAAAAAGCATTAAATCAATGCAAAATTAATGTCCTTATTTACGGATATAGACAGCACTTTCATCACCAGATAGGGAAGTAATTGTCACTTTATCTCCCTCTACATAGAATTGAAATTTTATTATATCAGTACATTCCCGTTTTGACCAATTGTAGCTATCTAATCTTTCCCTATGTATGGTATATGACTTGTTGATTATATTACCCTCAATTATGTATGTCCCCTCAAAAATATCATCTATACGCCCATTGATAATAACATTATCTGTAAAATGTCCATCTGCCATGAAAACCATTTCATAGATATCACCGTATTCATTGGGAGCTGCATCCCATGTTCCAATAAGTTGTTGCTTCTGGATTTCAACAAAATCCTTATCATCTTCACTACATGAAATAACAGTTATCATTACAAAAAATGCAATGAAATACAAAAATATACTATTCCTCATTATTTTAGTGTAAAATAAAACCGCCCCTACTCTATACATTTTTTTAGAGTAAGAGCGGTCAGTATTCTTATTATGTATTTTACAATCGCTTAGTCAGCAAGCTTTGCCTTGATTTTGGTCTAAGTTACGTTCTCTGGCGAGAACGTTACCTTAGTCAGCAAGCTTCGCCTTGATTTGGCCTAAGTTACGCTATCTGACGATAGCGTGACCTTAGTCAGCAAGCTTTGCTTTTATGAACTCGCGGTTCAGGCGGGCGATGTTAGCGATTGACTCGTTCTTCGGACATACTGCCTCGCAGGCGCGGGTGTTGGTACAGTTACCGAAGCCGAGCTCGTCCATGCGGGCTATCATGGCCTTGGCACGCTTGGCTGCCTCTGGGCGTCCCTGTGGCAGGAGTGCCAGCTGGCTTACCTTCGAACTTACGAAGAGCATGGCAGAACCGTTCTTGCAGGCTGCTACGCAGGCACCGCAACCGATGCAGGTAGCGCAGTCCATAGCCTCGTCGGCATCCTGCTTTGGAATGAGGATGGCGTTGGCATCCTGTGCCTGTCCGGTACGGATGGAGGTGTAGCCACCTGCCTGGATGATCTTGTCGAATGCTGAGCGGTCAACCATGCAGTCCTTGATGACCGGGAAACCGGCAGAACGCCATGGCTCAACGGTGATGACGTCGCCGTCGTTGAACTTACGCATGTAGAGCTGACAGGTTGTTGCACCGCGCTCTGTCTTGCCGTGAGGTGTACCGTTGATGTAGAGCGAGCACATGCCGCAGATACCCTCGCGACAGTCGTGGTCAAAGACGAAAGGCTCCTTGCCCTGATTGATAAGCTGCTCGTTCATCATGTCGAGCATCTCGAGGAACGAGGTGTCGTCAGGCACGTTCTTCATAACCTCTTGTTCGAAGCGTCCCTTGGCCTTAGGACCGTCCTGCTTCCAGAACTTAACTGTTACTGTTATATTCTTTGCCATAGTTTAATTCTTGTAATTACGTGTTTGTACCTTGATTATCTCATACTCGAGAGGCTCCTTGGTGAGCTCTGGTGCAACGTCGTCGCTGCCCTGATACTCCCATGCGCCAACGTAGAAGAAGTTCTCGTCGTCGCGCTTTGCCTCGCCTTCCTCTGTCTGGTGCTCCTCACGGAAGTGTCCGCCGCATGACTCCTCACGGTGCAGTGCATCGTAAGCCACGAGCTCGCCCATGAGGATGAAGTCGCGCAGGTGTATAGCCTTGTCGAGCTCTACGTTCAGGCCTTCCTTTGAGCCTGGCACGAAAACGTTCTCGTCGAACTCCTTACGCAGCTTCTTGAGCAACTTCAAGCCTTCCTCCAGACCTTCCTTGGTACGGCCCATGCCCACGTGCTCCCACATGATGTGTCCGAGCTCCTTGTGGATAGAGTCAACAGAGCGCTTACCCTGTATGCCCATGATACGGTCTATCTCAGCCTGTACGCCCTTCTCAGCCTCGTCAAACTCTGGCAGGTCTGTAGAGAGACGTGGCCAGATAGACTGGTCAGCGAGGTAGTTCTGTATGGTGTAAGGCAGTACGAAGTAACCGTCGGCCAGACCCTGCATGAGGGCAGATGCGCCGAGGCGGTTAGCGCCGTGGTCAGAGAAGTTACACTCACCGATGGCGAAGAGGCCAGGGATGGTGGTCTGCAGCTCATAGTCAACCCATATACCACCCATGGTGTAGTGGATAGCCGGGAATATCATCATTGGCTTGTAGTACTCTACGCCGTCCTTTACGCATGCCAGCTCGCCTGGGTTAACGTCGGTAATCTCCTCATACATATCGAAGAGGTTGCCGTAGCGCTGACGTATCTCGTCGATGCCGAGGCGCTGAATAGACTCAGAGAAGTCGAGGAACACGGCCAGACCGGTGTTGTTCACGCCGAAGCCCTTGTCGCAGCGCTCCTTAGCAGCACGTGAAGCCACGTCACGAGGCACGAGGTTACCGAATGCAGGGTAGCGGCGCTCCAGGTAGTAGTCGCGGTCCTCTTCAGGAATCTCCCATCCCTGCTTTGTGCCTGCCTGCAAAGCCTTGGCATCCTCAATGTTCTTTGGTACCCAGATACGGCCGTCGTTACGCAGAGACTCTGACATCAGTGTGAGCTTAGACTGGTTGTTGCCGTGAACAGGGATACATGTAGGGTGAATCTGCACGTATGATGGGTTAGCCATCATGGCACCCTTACGGAATGCCTGAACGGCAGCGGTGCAGTTACATCCCATGGCGTTGGTAGAGAGGAAGTATGTGTTGCCGTAGCCGCCGGTAGCGATAACCACTGCATTTGCAGAGAAGCGCTCCAGTTTACCTGTTACGAGGTTCTTGGCGATGATACCGCGAGCCTTGCCGTCAACGATTACCACGTCTTCCATCTCATAGCGTGTGTAGAGCTTCACCTTGCCAGCCTCTACCTGGCGTGAGAGTGAAGAGTAGGCGCCGAGCAGCAGCTGCTGACCTGTCTGTCCCTTAGCATAGAAGGTACGTGACACCTGTGCGCCACCGAAAGAACGGTTGGCGAGCATGCCGCCGTACTCACGAGCGAAAGGCACGCCCTGTGCCACGCACTGGTC
>JAFPVC010000056.1 GCA_017413085.1 Prevotella sp. | reverse complement strand
TCTTGGGTTGACGACAAGGGTAACGTACAGACCAACATGGGTTATCGTATCCAGCACAACAACGTGATTGGCCCTTACAAAGGCGGTATCCGTTTCCACAAGAGTGTGAACCTCGGTATCCTGAAGTTCCTCGCTTTCGAGCAGACATTTAAGAACTCTCTGACTACTCTCCCAATGGGTGGTGCAAAGGGTGGTTCTGACTTCTCTCCACGTGGTAAGTCTGACGCAGAGGTAATGCGTTTCTGTCAGGCATTCATGACTGAGCTCTATCGTCACGTAGGTGCTGACGAGGACGTTCCAGCAGGTGATATCGGCGTAGGTGGCCGTGAGGTAGGTTACATGTTCGGTATGTACAAGAAGCTCACACACCAGTTCACTGGTATGCTGACAGGTAAGGGTCTTGAGTTCGGTGGTTCACTCATCCGTCCTGAGGCTACAGGTTACGGTAACGTTTACTTCCTCGTTAATATGCTGAAGACTCGTGGTATTGAACTCGCAGGTAAGACTGTTCTCGTATCAGGTTCTGGTAACGTTGCTCAATACACAACTGAGAAGTGTATCCAGCTCGGTGCTAAGGTCGTTACACTTTCTGACTCTAACGGCTATATCTACGATCCAGACGGCATCACACGTGAGAAGCTCGACTACGTTATGGAGCTCAAGAACGTACAGCGTGGCCGTATCAAGGAGTACGCAGAGAAGTACGGTTGTAAGTATGTTGAGGGTAAGAAGCCTTGGGGTGAGAAGGCTGACATCGCTCTTCCATCAGCTACTCAGAACGAGATCAACGAGGAGGCAGCTAAGACTCTCGTAGCAAACGGCGTAATCGCAGTTTCTGAGGGTGCTAACATGCCTACAACTCCAGAGGCTATCAAGGTATTCCAGGACGCTAAGATCCTTTACTCTCCAGGTAAGGCAGCTAACGCTGGTGGTGTATCTGTATCAGGTCTTGAGATGTCACAGAACTCAGAGCGTCTCCGTTGGACATCTGAGGAGGTTGACAACTACCTGCACAAGATCATGAACGACATTCACGACAACTGCGTGAAGTACGGTACAGAGGCTGACGGCTACATCAACTACGTGAAGGGTGCTAACGTAGCAGGCTTCATGAAGGTTGCTAAAGCTATGATGGCTCAGGGTATCGTATAAGCTATAATCGTAAAAATATAAGAAGCCATGCGGACGGTTTACGTTCAGCATGGCTTTTTTTGTTTCCGTTTATCATTATAGGACGTTCAGTCTTTTAAACGGCAAATACTGCGTGTAAATATTAAATTATGTGAAATATGCTGGCGATTGATTAGATTATGAAAGTTTTTTGTTAACTTTGCATCAAAATTGCAAAGTCGAGTTTGCAAACAACTTTAAATCTACAATTACTAGAAAAAATGTCACTTATTACAATTATTGTGTGCGCGTTTGTCGTGGGCTATATGTTCATAGCCCTTGAGAGCGTGACAAAAATCAACAAGGCTGCTATTGCCGTGCTGATGTGTGTGGTATGCTGGACGCTACTTGCGTGTGGCTATGAGGGGTTGAACCTGCCTGATTTCATGCTTAATGAAGCGATTGAAAAGAATCTTGGCGAGGCTGGTACTACGCTTTTCTTCCTGATGGGGGCCATGACTATCGTTGAGATAGTGGATCAGCATGGAGGCTTCAACTGGGTGCGTGGTGCACTGGCTTCAAAGACCAAGCGTTCGCTGCTTTGGAAAATAGCTTTCATGACGGCCATATTGTCGGCAGTGCTCGACAATCTGACTACAGCAATAGTGATGATAATGATACTGCGTAAACTGGTGCAGGATCCGAAAGACCGCATCTGGTATGCTGTGTGCGTAATCATAGCTGCCAATGCAGGTGGTGCTTTCTCGCCCATTGGCGATGTAACCACCATCATGCTGTGGAACGGCAAGATGATTACTGCTCTTGGAGTGATTTCAGAAATCATAGTACCCTCGTTCATAGCCTTCATTGTGCCTACTGCTGTGATGCAGATGCACTTGAAGGGAGCATTGCCGGAGGTAAAGCCTGGCAAGCATGAGGCAGAGATAAGTCATATTACGCGAAACGAACGCGTGATGATATTCTGCCTCGGTGTGGGCGGACTGTGCTTTGTTCCTGTATTCCATACGCTGACCGAGCTGCCTGCATTCATGGGCATCCTTGGAGTGCTTGGCATACTGTGGTGCGTTACGGAGATAATATACCGTAAGAAGAGCGAGCACGATCCTATGGCAAAGCGTGTTACGCGGATGCTGTCGCGCATAGACCTCTCCACCATCATGTTCTTCCTTGGCATACTGATGGCTGTGGCGGTGCTCAGTGAAATAGGTGTACTCACATCCATAGGGAAGTGGCTTGACATGACTATAGGAAACGACTACCTCGTGACGGGAGCTATTGGCATACTGTCGTCAATCGTAGACAATGTGCCGCTCGTGGCTGGGGCTATGAAGATGTATGTAATCAATGCTTCGCCAAACCTTGCCGTAGACGGCATATTCTGGCAGTTGCTGGCATATTGCGCCGGCGTTGGCGGTTCGATGCTCATCATTGGTTCTGCTGCCGGTGTGGTTGTGATGGGACTGGAGCGCATAAGCTTCGGGTGGTATATGAGAAATGTCACGTGGATTGCCTTCGTGGGCTATGTGGCAGGCATCCTGTGCTACTGGCTTGAAAAGACATATATATTCTAAATGGACGAACAGATTTTTTTTGCAGTAAACGGTGCCCATACCGCCTTTCTCGACCAGCTGATGTGGCTGTTGACGGGAAAGGTGGTGTGGGTACCGCTTTACGTTTCATTGCTCTATGTGGTGTGGCGCAACTATTCATGGCGCGGTGTGCTTGGGGTGCTGTTGATGGTGGGCGTGGGCATGTTCTTTACAGATTTCCTCAATTCTCAGGTCATACGTCCTTGGATAGGCAGGCTTCGCCCAAGCAATCCTGACAATCCCATTGCACCGATGGTACACATAGTGAACGGCCGCCACGGCAACGGCTGCGGTTTCCCCTCGGCTCACAGTGCCAACATGTGGATGCTGACCTTTGTCATGGCTCACTGGGTGCGCAGTCGCTTGCTGTCGTTCAGTATGGCAGTGCTTACGCTGCTGATATGCTACTCGCGTGTCTATCTCGGTTTTCATTATCCCGGCGACATCCTTGGAGGTTTGGTCTATGCTTTCTTCGTAGTTTTGCTACTACGTTGGCTACATGTCAGATACCTGCATTTCACTCCAGCCGTTCCGCCCCGGGAAACATGGGTGCCAGTATGCGTCATGAGCATTACAGTGATGACCTTTCTTGTCATCGCTATTTCTAAATAATAGTCTGTCTAATTTGTCTGTTTTTCGTAAAATTTACGAAGAAAAAGGACAATTTCCTTTATGCATCGGCACCTGCCAGTGGCTTGTATTACACCGTTACGATTTCTGGAGTAACGGGTTATGCTAATTGCATTGTCAGCAATCTTTACGACCTTATGGTGAGAACGACACGTTCTATAGTGAAAAAATGGATGGATATTGGGATACACGCTGGAATGCTGTGTATGGTATTACCTTGGCAGACGATGCCGACAATTCAGCCATACTCAATGAATTTGACGGCAGCGTATGCGATGTGACGTTAAACGGGCATAAGTTCTATCAGGATACAGGCTGGAATACGATTTGCCTACCATTCGACTTTGATGTTCAAAACGATACTCAAATAGGATACATTACGGTGAAAGAACTAGATGCCGAGAACTCAAACCTTGCTGCCGACGGTAAGCTGACACTGGCTTTCGCTACTGAGTCGACAACCATGAAGGCAGGCAAACCTTATATCGTAAAGTGGCCTAACGGCACTGGTGATATACTTGAGAACCCGACGTTCACTGGCGTGACTATCGACAAGACAGAGCGTCCCGTCAGCTTCACGAACAGTAAGACCTCTGGTGACTGCCAGTTTGTGGGCAACTATGCTCCATTAGAGATTACTGATGCCAACCGTGACGACATCCTGTTGCTGGCTGCTGGCAATAAGCTGGACTATGCCAAGACCGACCGCACCATTGAGAACGGCAAGGCACTCGGAGCCTTCCGCGCATACTTCTATATCACTGACGATGGTGGCAGTGCTGCCGCACGCCAGTTCGTACTGAACTTCGGTGATGAAGAGGAAGCCACGGGCATTATTTCAATTGAAAATGGAAAATCGAAAGGTGAAAATGAGGCTGGCGCAATCTATGACCTGCAGGGCCGCAAGGTGGAGAATATGGTCAAGGGACTATACATCGTTAATGGCAAGAAGGTCGTAGTGGAATAAATTCATGGAAAAAAGAAGCAATATGAAAAGAAAATATATGACACCTACGGTGGACGTAGTCGCACTGCAGCAACTGAGTCTCATCTTGGCTAACAGTCGCATCGTCACAGACCTTTCCGAATTACCGGAGAACATCGTCTGGGATGATGACGATCTGGACGACGATGATATCCTGAGATAAACAAAACGTGAGACAGCTTCACAGGCTTATCTGACAAGAAGAAAAGAAAAAGGAGTATCCCAACTGTTTGGGGTACTCCTTTTCTTATAGGTTCAAATATAATGTCAGTTATGGTGATTTATACATTCACTATGTCAAGTATGTCGGCAAATACACCTGCGGCGGTAACTGCTGCACCTGCACCGTAGCCTTGGATAATCATGGGGCAGGGGGCGTATCTTTCTGTGTGAAGCATCACAATGCTGTTTGAGCCCTCAAGATTGTAGAAAGGATGCTGTTCGCTGAATTTCTCCAATTGGACGCTGACCTTTGGCTTTGCATCAGCAGTGTCTGCTTCAAGTCGTGCTACAAAGCGAAGATGCTGGTTGGTCTTTTTCAGTTCGCGTCGCATATCCTCGAAATGACTGTCGAGTTGTGGCAGGTTTTTCCAAAAATCCTCAAGAGAACCGTCGAAGTAATCCTGTGGTATAAAGAGATGTTTCTCTACATCATCTTGGCTGATTTCGTAGCCTGATTCACGGGCAAGTATGACAAGCTTGCGTATAACGTCAATGCCTGCAAGGTCGATTCTCGGATCAGGTTCTGAGAAACGTTCCTCTTTTGCACAGCGCACAGCCTCAGAGAATGTAACGTCGGCACTGACGGTGTTGAAAATATAATTCAGCGTGCCGGACAGCACAGCTTCAATCTTAACAATTCTGTCGCCAGCCTTTACAAGGTCGTCGATGGTATGCAGAACTGGTAATCCTGCCCCGACGTTGGTTTCGTAATTGTATTTGATGCCTTTGTCAATAGCAGTCTGTTTAAGTTTCTTGAATGCTGCAAAATCTCCAGATGCTGCAACCTTGTTAGCGCATACGATGGAAATTCCAGCATCAAGGAAATCCTTATATAATCCTGCTATTTCGTAGCTTGCGGTGCAGTCAACGAAGACCATGTCTTCAAGTTTGAAATCAAGCACGCTGTCGTGGATTACGCTGAGACTTGACTTTGGACATTCAGCAAAATCCCTGCGGAACTGCTCCATGTTGAATCCATTGAGGTCTATGC
This sequence comes from Prevotella sp., assembly GCA_017413085.1. GTDB lineage: Bacteria > Bacteroidota > Bacteroidia > Bacteroidales > Bacteroidaceae > Prevotella. Next base: position 39,364 of record JAFPVC010000056.1, on the reverse strand, counting down.
CCTCAGGGTTTGTCATAATATTAAAAATATCAACGATGCCGACCAGTCGCAGGTCAAGTTTTCGCTCATCCCTCAAGAAATTCTGTTGTTGTGCAATTTGTGCGAGCAGGGTGCCGCCTACGGTACCAGTTCCACAGAGTACAACATTCAGTTTGTGCTGTATCATTTTTTCTTTATCTTCGTTTTCGTCTTTTATTTATTTAGCGTAAGCCACAGAGCGGGTTTCGCGTATTACGGTAATCTTTACTTGACCAGGGTAGGTCATTTCGTTTTGAATCTTGGTTGCGATTTCGCCAGACAGAGCCTCGGTTTCGGCATCAGTCATCTTGTCGGCACCCACGATTACGCGCAGTTCGCGTCCTGCCTGTATGGCGTATGTCTTAGTGACACCAGGATAGGACATGGCTATAGCCTCAAGGTCATTCAGACGCTTGATGTATGCCTCAACAATCTCACGGCGTGCACCGGGGCGTGCGCCAGATATAGCGTCGCACACCTGTACGATAGGAGCGAGCAGAGATGTCATCTCCATTTCATCATGGTGTGCACCGATGGCATTGCAGATGTCGGCTTTCTCCTTGTATTTCTCTGCTAGTTTTGCTCCATACACTGCGTGAGGCATCTCAAGTTCTTCATCAGGTACTTTACCGATATCATGCAACAGTCCGGCACGCTTCGCCTTCTTCGGGTTAAGTCCCAGTTCTGCAGCCATTACGGCACAGAGGTTTGCTGTCTCACGTGCATGCTGCAGCAAGTTCTGACCGTATGATGAACGGTATTTCATCTTACCTACTATGCGTACGAGTTCTGGGTGCAGTCCATGTATGCCGAGGTCAATGGTAGTGCGCTTACCTGTTTCTATGATTTCCTGCTCAAGCTGTTTTTTAACTTTTGCCACAACTTCTTCTATGCGTGCGGGGTGAATACGTCCGTCGGTGACGAGTTGGTGCAGGGCAAGGCGGCAGGTCTCACGGCGTATAGGGTCGAATGCAGATATAACGATTGCCTCGGGGGTATCGTCAACGACAATCTCCACACCGCATGCAGCCTCAAGTGCACGGATGTTGCGTCCTTCGCGTCCGATGATTCTTCCCTTGACTTCATCATTGTCAATATGGAATATAGAAACGGAATTTTCTATTGCCGCTTCGGTAGCTACGCGCTGAATGGTTTTGATGACAATCTTCTTAGCTTCGTTGTTGGCATTGATTTTTGCCTCGTCCATTATCTCGTTGATGTAACTCTGCGCATTGGTACGAGCCTCATCCTTAAGACTTTCTACAAGACGCTCGCGTGCTTCGTCGGCCGACAACCCAGAGAGTTGTTCCAGTTTCTCACGCTCTTTTTGCTGCATATTAGAGAGTTCCTGTTCTTTCAGCGTGAGTAGTTTCTTTTCATTATCTATGCGGTTCTGCTGTTGGTCAAGTTCCTGACGGCGCTTACCCTGTTCCTCCTGTCTCTGGTTAAGTGAAATCTCGCGTTGCTTGAGTTTGTTTTCGTTTTGCTGGATTTTCTGATAGCGCTGTTGCACCTCACGTTCCAGTTCGCTTTTTTTGTTGATGAATTTCTCCTTAACCTCGAGGAGCTTTTTCTCTTTCAGTACTTCAGCAGCTTTCTCTGCATTAGCAATCATCTCATTGTATTTTCCCTTGATTACATATCTGAAAATCAAGTAGCCGCACAGTCCCCCGATGATAAGGGCACCAACGCCTATTATTATGTTAAGAATCATTGTAATTAAATTAATGTAATGTTTTTATATTCTCTTTTGTCTTATTTAATTCTGATGTTCACTGACTTAGCGCCTGTTCGATTTCAGAAGATAAAGTAGAGAGAATATTGGCTATCTCGGAAGTGTTATTATGTTCTGATTCATCTATTGCCATAAGAGCAATTTCAATCATTGCCATATATATAATTTCTTTGTCGCCTTTCTTCCCTTTAAAAGCATCATAAAAGGCGTTCAACTTAGTGTTTATGAGTTGAACGGCCTTTCGCCAAAGTTCCTCATCGTTTCTCGGAACCCAGGCAATTATATCGGTATCGTATATATGCAGCTTTATCTTCTGCTTCTGCAGCTGGTCTTCCATATATTGTCATCCATCATTCCGCAGTTGCTGCTGGCAGTGCGGCTGATGTGGAAAGTCTATTTTTCGCTGAGCAGTGTGATACACTGGTTCACGGTTCTAATCATTTCGTTTATCTGCTTGCGTGTGTCCTCAATGTTTTCATCAGTGATGTTAAGCATCTTGGCAGTGTTCAAGATTTTGTATTTCTCGTCCTTCTCCGCTATGCAGATATTCAACTCGTTGATTTTTTCGTTCTTTTCGTTTATTTCTGCCATCAGAGCATCTCTCTCTGCCTTCAGCTCATCCATTTTCTTTATGAGCATGCGTGTCTTTGCGGCAAAGTCGTGTATGTCTGTTATTTCTGTCTGTGGCATTCCTTATTCACTTGTTGTCTTTTGGTAGTTTCTCTTTCTTAGCGAGCATCACAACCTGGTATACGAAGTTGGTTACCCATTCCTGTGAGAAGTTCAGTTTCTGGTTGTATTTCCTTACAGAAGCTACGGCTTTCAGCGTAGCGGCATCGGTGTAGTCGTTCTTTGTGAAAATCTCACCAACAGTTTTCTCCGTCATGGCATATATGGCTTTTTTGAAGAAAGAGGGCAGGCGCAGTTTGAACTTCATCAGGTTGCTTGTCAGCATCATCATGTCTTGCGTGAATCCCTGAAACTGGTACAGGTAAGTCTGTACGTCCTGTATCTTGCGGCAGTTGCGGCTGATGCTCCTGTCTATTTCCTTGAAGAACAAATCGTCGTGGCCATACATGTTTTTCAGCATCTTTCGGCATACGCCTTTTTCTGCCAGTCCTAATTTGTTATGCTCCGTGTGGACTTTGAATGTGGATTTGAATACGCGCAGGTCTGGCAGCATGGCGATGTTGGTAATACCTATTTGCGTAGCTATGGCAGCTTGAAAATAGACACGTATCAGCATCATATAGTCTTGCATGCCGCCAATTTTGACTGCCTCGTTATCTTTTTTTTTGAATAATGAAAATATACCCATCTATTGTTTAAATATAATTTATCGGTGCAAAGTTACGAAAAAAACTTGGAAAACACAAAAGTTTCATATAAAATAGTAAAAAATAACTGAAAAAATGTGTCTGTTTCGTAGAATTTTTGTAACTTTGCACTTAATGGTTAGTTCCGACAGCAAAAATAGTGTTATTACTTGGCTGGTGCTGCTTACAGATGTTGTGGTCTATGTGGCACTGGTTCACGTGGTTGTGATTTTTCTGCCGGATTACTGCTCGCCCGCAGTCAACCATCATCCTGATATTGCATCGATGATAGGCATGTTGTGCCTGTTGCTGTTCTCGCTTGTGATGCCGCCTGTGGTGCATCGTAGAAGACTGCGTTTCCGCGATGTCGTGCTGCGCAATATGTTCGTTGCAATATGCACGCAGGTGGTGTTTGGCATAGTGTGGCACGCCATGGTGACAGAGACAAACAACGAGTTGTCATACGGATGCGTGATGATGTTGTTGCTGTTTTTATTGTTAGTGTTGCTGCGTGGAGTTGAGAAGACCTTTCTTGGCATACTTCGCCGTAAGGGTAAGAATACCCGTTCGGTGTTGTTTGTGGGCAGCGACCCAGCCAATAAGGCTATATATGATGAACTGATATCAGACCCTACGACAGGTTACCGTGTAGCCGGCTATTATAGCGATGCGGAGATAGAGGATGCTCCAGAGGCGATGAAGAAACTTGGCAACCGTGATGATTTTCGCAGGATATTGACGGGTGAAGTACAGTCAGAACTCCCGATAGACGAATTGTATTGCTCGTTGTCACATGCTGAGGATGCAGAGATAAGGCGGATAATGCGTTTCTGTGACCGTGAGGTGATTCGCTTTATATATGTGCCTCGTATATTCCCTAACCTGCAGTTGTCGCTTAGGCCAGAGATTGTTGGCAATAGTGTCGTATACACCAACCACAAGGAACCGCTAATGGCATTTGGCAATAAAGTGTTGAAGCGTGGCTTTGACTTGTTCTTCAGTGTGTTGGTATTGATATTGCTTTTACCTTTCGTGCCGTTGATTGCCTTGATAGTTAAACTGCAGAGTCCAGGGCCGCTGTTGTTTAGGCAGAAGCGAACAGGAATGAATGGAGGAACGTTCACTTGCTTTAAGTTCCGCTCAATGCATGTGAATGATGATGCTGACAGGCTGCAGGCCACGAAGGATGATCCGCGTAAGTTTGCGTTTGGCAACTTCATGCGAAAATATAATATAGACGAGTTGCCGCAATTCTATAATGTGTTGCGTGGTGACATGAGTATTGTGGGACCACGCCCGCACATGACCATGCATACGGAGAAGTATTCTGCGATGATAGAAAAATACATGGTGCGTCATTTTGCGAAGCCAGGAATTACGGGATTGGCTCAGGTGACAGGGTTCCGTGGTGAGACGGAGAACCTGTGGCAGATGGAAGGACGCATCCGTAAAGATATATGGTATATAGAGAACTGGACATTCTGGCTTGATATACAGATATGCTTCAAGACACTCGGTACGATGTTTGTGCATGACGAAAACGCTTATTGAAAACGAAGTAGAAAACGAATAAAGAAACATTTGATATACAATGACTGAACAGGTAAATAATCAGGAGGCGGTGATAGCCGCCGAAGAAGGAAATGAGAGCAGTTTGCTTAATGTACAATTCTTGCTCAAGACGTTTGTGCTTAACTGGCAGTGGTTCGTGCTGTCAGTGATTATATGTGTGGGCATTGCTGCCATTTATGTGCGCTATGCCACACCAGCATATCAGGTCAAGGCAAAGGTGCTTATTAAGGATGACGACAACCAGTCGCGCGGCAGGAATGCCAATCAGATAATGAATACCGCTACACTGGGTATTATGAACAGCAGTGATGGCTTTGACAATGAGTTGGAAGTGTTGAAGTCGCGTTCTATAGCAGAAGGTGCGGTTCGTGACCTGAAGTTGTATGTTGAGTATACCACTGACGGCCGAGTTAAGGATGTACCAATATATCAGTCCAATCCCATCATTGTGGATATGGATGCAGAGCACTTGAATGCGTTGGAGGCTCCTGTAATGATGACGGTAAAGCCGGACAACGGGGGAATATCTGTAGTTGGTAAATGCTATACTGCTGATGCTGCGCAGCATAAGTTCAGCCAGAAAGGTCGAATGCCTATGACAGTTAGGACAGCTGTCGGTAATATTGTTATCACGGCTAATTCTGGAGGGGAAAAATGGAGTGCAGGTGACAATGCTATACTCGTTACTTTGCAAAATCCAGAGTTTGCTGTAAAGAAGTATATGGCGATGGGTGTCGAGGCATTGTCAAAGACCACCACCATAGCCGTACTTACATATAATGATGAAATGGTGCAGCGTGGTAAGGATTACCTGAAGCAGGTGGTGGCCGTGTATAACCGTCAGGCTAACGAGGATAAAAATGAGATAGCTGTACGCACAGAGGAGTTCATCAATCAGCGTTTGGAAAAAATCAATGCAGAACTTGGCAGCACTGATGGTGCGATTGAGCAATATAAGCGTAGTAATAATATTGTGGATGCTGCATCAAATGCAGGAGTTTCGCTTACTCAGTCGAACGAGGCTGACAACGAGTTGATGGAGATGAATACGCAGATAATGCTGATACAGAGTTTGAAAGAGTACATGAAGGCCCCTACGAACAAGTATCAGACACTGCCATCCAATGTGGGTCTGAAAGACGCGTCGGCTGCCTCGCTTATAGCTCAGTACAATCAGATTGCACTTGAGCGCAATCGTCTGCTGCGCACAGCATCAGACCAGAGTCCAGTGGTTCAGACATTGACCTCGCAGTTGGATGACCTTGTTGCTTCAATCAACGGTGCGATTGATCAGAATAAGAAAAACCTTGAGATACAACGACGGGCTATCACTGCACGCTATGGCAAGTATTCTGGCAACCTTTCGCGTACACCAGAGCAGGAGCGTTTCCTTACAGAAATAGGTCGTCAGCAGACGGTGAAATCAAGTCTTTATATTATGCTCTTGCAGAAACGTGAGGAGAATTCTATAACGCTTGCGGCAACATCAGACAAAGGGCGACTGATTGACGAACCGGCAAACCTTGGTAGGGTAAAGCCTAAGAAGGCTATCATAATGCTGGCATCATTGATACTCGGTTTGGGCTTGCCTATGCTTATCTTAGTGTTGGCAGAACTGCTTCGCTTCCGTATTGAGGGACGTCAGGATGTGGAGAAACTCACCAAATGTCCGATTATCGCAGATATTGCCATGGCCAATGATGCCACCAAGACGAAAGGAGACATTGTGGTGCGTGAGAATCAGAATAACCAGATGGAAGAGATATTCCGTGGCATGCGTACCAATCTGCAATTTATGATGAACGAGGGGCAGAATGTTATGATGTTTACTTCGTCAACTTCAGGTGAGGGTAAGACATTCGTGGCGGCCAACCTTGCCATGAGCTTCGCTCTGCTCAACAAGAGGGTTGTGCTGGTAGGTCTTGACATACGTCGTCCGCGTCTGTCACGCTTGTTTGACTTGCCAAAGAATGCAGAGGGTATTACCACTTTGCTTACCCGTGATAATCCGTCGGAGAGTGAAGTCAAGTCGCTTTGCATACCATCTGGAGTTAATAAAAACTTGGATTTGCTTATGGCAGGTCCGATACCTCCAAACCCCTCAGAGTTGGTTTCACGTAAGTCGCTTGACGAAGTGTTCGCCATACTGCGCAAGGAGTATGACTATGTCATTATTGATACGGCGCCGGTAGGTCTTGTGACGGATACGTTGCAGATAGGTCGTGTTGCTGATGTCACCGTGCTGATGTGTCGTGCCGATTATACAGAGAAGTCTGCATTCTCTATCATCAATAGTTTGGCTGACAGCAAGAAGTTGCCTAACGTCTGCATTGCAATCAACGGCATAGACATGTCGAAGAAAAAGTACGGTTATGCTTATGGTTACGGACGCTATGGCAAGTATGGTAAATATTCATACCGCTCGTATGGTCGTGGCTACGGCTATGGTAACTATGGCTATCAATCGTATGGCTATGGTTCATACTCCAGCAGTCATTATGGTAATCCTAACGATAACTCGATAAAGAAATGACTATAGCGGTAGATTTTGATGGAACCATAGTAACCCATGAGTATCCGAAGATTGGCAGGGAGCGCACCTTTGCTACTGACACACTGAAACAACTTATAAAGGATGGACATCAGTTGATATTGTGGACAGTGCGTGAGGGAGCATTGCTTGAAGATGCCATTAACTGGTGCCGTGAGCGCGGTGTGGAGTTCTATGCCGTGAACCGTGATTATCCAGAGGAAGAACGTGAGAAAAATAACAATTTCTCACGCAAACTGAAGGTGGATTTGTGGATTGATGATCGCAACGTAGGTGGACTGCCCGACTGGGGCACCATCTACCGTATGGTCAAGGAAAACGTTACGTGGAATGACATTATGCACGAGGAAGTGCATAATGATATGTATTCCACACTGCCTCCGAAGAAGAAAAAGTGGTGGCAGATAGGGTAGTGGGAGAAAACTATTGTAATAGTTCTGAGAGGGCTTATTCTTCAATATCAGTTATTGTCGTGATAGCCCCCATGAACCTGTTGCTTACGGTTTCGAGCATTGCAACATTAAGTTTTGTGGCAATACTGAAAGAATGGCTGGTAAACGCCTTGCTGACGCTGTGTCGTAGGAGTTTACCGGCTTTTTTGTGGATTTTTCTTACGAATGGCAACTCTTCTTCGGTGAACCCGAAACAGTCAATAAGCATGCTGCCCTCCAACTGTGCCACTTGAACCAATCCAATGTGAGAAATCCATCTCAGCAGTTTGTCATAGTCTATGCTTGCCTTGTTCTGGCGGATGAAGCGCCCCAGCGTGATAATGCCAATGGGAGTGATGTCGCTTGTAATCATGTCGTCCATGTTGGCTATGATGATATCCAGCATGTTAAGTGTAGTTTCCGACATGTTTTTGCTGCTTGTCTCCTCGTTAACCACTCCCTCCCATCTGCGTGAAGTCATTATGTTAAATAGTTTGGCATTACTGTAGTTGTAATGTTCTTGCGTCTGTTGCTGCAGTGCGCTGCTGTACTTGTCAAACAGTTCGCGCAACAGCTTTGTACAGTTGCTCTCGCTGTCAATTGTCTTGGTAGCTTCCGCTATGCATGGTAGAACCCGCAGCTTTTCGGCAGCAGCCACCAGTACCCTCCATTTATGTGGCGACATGTCATGCAGGGTATCGCCTTCGTCCATGCCGAAGGCGCCGATTCTCATCATCGTTATCAGATTATCTGTCGTGGTGTTGTGCATATTCAGTTCTTCAGCCATTCCTCTGCTTTTGCCAAGTCATCAGGAGTGTCAATGCCAATTGTTTCAACGGTTGTCTCTGCCACTTTTATGCGGTAGCCGTTCTGCAGCCAACGCAGTTGCTCAAGGCTTTCGACCAGTTCAAGTGACGATTGTGGCAGTTGCGTGACCTCATGCAGCACTTCACGTTTGTATGCATATAAGCCGATGTGCTTAAAGTAAGGAAATGTGTTCGGCCAATCCTTCTGTTCCTTGCTGCGGCAATAGGGTATAACCGAACGGCTGAAGTACAAGGCAAACCCTTGATTGTCGGTTACGATTTTTGGGGAATTAGGATTGTTCACGGCCTGCCAGTCATTGCCAAATTTTATTCCGAGTGTTGCAATCTGTGTGCCAGGGTCATTGAAGCAGTTGATAACCGCCTCTATCTGACTTGGCTGTATGAATGGCTCGTCTCCCTGTACGTTCACGACAACATCGTAGTGCGTGCCTTGGGCTTCCAAATTTTCAATGGCTTCCTCAATGCGGTCGGTTCCGCTCTTGTGGTCAGCGCGTGTCATCACCACGTTGCCGCCCCATGAAATGACATGCTCGCGTATACGTTCGTCATCAGTAGCCACACATGCCTCGACGTCCAGTTTGCTTACTTGCTCATAGACACGGCTTATCACCGACTTCCCCCCCAGCATGGCCAGTGGCTTGCCAGGGAAACGTGTAGACGCATATCGCGCCGGTATGATTACAATAGTCTTCATAGTGCAAAGTTACACATATTTTATAGAAATGCGTGCATGGAAACATAAGAAAAATATTAATAATCATAAAAAATGTTGCATTATGACCGATTATTCAAATAAAATTAGTAACTTTGGAGCATAATTGCCTTGAGTGGGCATAAATAATAAGAAGAAACAGATGAGAAAAACAAACATATTGACTATAACTTTGCTTTCTGTCAGTCTCTTGGCTCAGGCTCAAAAGGTGACGCTTGGTTCATGTGCTACAATAGATAACGGCCAGTATCAAGGTGAAATGCTTGGCGGCAAGCCTAACGGCAAAGGACGCACCACATTTCCGAATGGAGACACTTATGAGGGAGAGTATGAGAAAGGCCGTCGCCAGGGGTATGGAGTTTACAGCTTTTCTGACGGCGAGCGTTATGAAGGAGAGTGGTTTCAGGATCAGCAGCATGGCAAAGGTACATTCTATTTCAATGACAATAACCGTTATGAGGGTCTTTGGTTCCGCGACTATCAGGAGGGACACGGACGTATGTTCTATCACAACGGTGACGTGTATGACGGAAACTGGAAACAGGACAAGCGTGAAGGCAAAGGACGGTATACCTACAGTGGTGGTGCATACTATGATGGTGAATGGCACAACGATATGAAAAACGGTCAGGGTACGTTCAAATGGGGTGATGGCAGTCAGTATACGGGCCAGTGGATAGACAATATGCGCAGCGGAAAGGGAGAGTACAAGTACAGCACGGGTGACGTGTATACAGGCCAGTGGGCGAATGACGTGATGCATGGGCGTGGTGTCTATAAGCATCGTAACGGCGATACCTATCAGGGAGACTACGCCGATGGTGTGCGTACTGGTGAAGGTATAGAGAAATATGCCAATGGTGATAAATACACTGGGCATTTTACAGCTGGCGACAAGGACGGTCAGGGTACCTTTGTCTGGAAAAACGGTGATATGTATGTAGGCCTGTGGAAGGCCGGCAAGCAGAATGGCAAGGGCGTGCTCACAAAGAAAAACGGCGACAAGTATGAGGGAACGTTCAAAAATGGCTTGCCAAATGGTGAGATAATAGTGCACTATGCCAACGGCGACAGGTTTAAAGGATCTTATAAAAATGGAAAGCCACATGGCAAGGCAATAGAAGAATCAAAGGATGGCGTGCGTTTTGAAGGCACATATAAAGATGGTGTACGCAATGGAGCATTCATAGAGAAAGACCGCAACGGGAAAATTATTGCCAAAGGCACATACGAAGAAGGAATGAGACAGCAAGACTAATTAAAAATAATTATTAACTAAAATACAGTACAGTATCATGATTATCGACACTATTGACAATCTAAAATGCTACGTTGGTATAAACCCTTTGTTTGCTGACGTAATTAAGTTTCTTGAGGAGAATGACCTTGCAGCCCTTGAGCCGGGAAAACATGAGATTAAGGGTAAGGAACTCTTCGTGAATATCATCAACCAGAAAGGTAAGATGCCCGACGAGGCTGTGATGGAAACACACCGCAACATGCTCGACATTCAGATACCTATAGATGGTGAGGAGACATACGGTTACCTGCCGCTTGAGGATATCAGCGTCGAGGCTGAGTATAACGCAGAGAAGGATGTGACTAAATATCCTGAACAGCCGAGTTCTACATATGCAACGTGCCGTCCTGGAATGATGGCTATATTCTTTCCGCAAGACGGTCATACACCATGTATATCCAATGAGGAAATGTTCAAAAAAGCCGTATTTAAGGTTAAGGCTTAGCATACAATATCACTGGTATCGTAATCAGCATGTGATTACGATACCTTCTTGTAATATATCGTAAAACAACAGGTTGAGATTATGGCAGAAACGAAGAAAACTCCTGCGACTAAGACCACTGCCGCAAAGAAACCGGCGGTTGCCAAAAAGGCTGCTGCCACCACCAGAAAGGCTGCGACAAAGAAAACTGTTGAAAAGCAGCCCCAAGCACCATTGCATATAGGAATAGTTCAGCGTGACCCGTGGCTTGAGCCCTTTGAGGATGCTATACGCGGTCGTCATGACCATGCCGAGTGGATGATTAACCACCTGACTAACAATGGTAAGATGACATTGTCAGACTTTGCCACGGGATACATGTACTATGGACTACAACGTAATGCAGATGGCGGTTGGGTTTTCCGTGAATGGGCACCTAATGCTACCGACATATATCTTATTGGCGATTTCAATAACTGGACACCTACGCAGAAATACCGCTTGAAAAAAAGTAAAAACGGACAGGACTGGGAACTGAAACTCCCCAAGACTGCCATGAAGCATGGTGATTTGTATAAGATGTTCGTAAAGTGGGACGGTGGTCAGGGTGAGCGCATACCGGCTTGGGTACGCCGCGTGGTACAGGATGACGAGACGAAGGTCTTCTCCGCCCAGGTCTGGGCACCTGAAGAGGAGTATAAGTGGAAGAAGAAAACTTTTAAGCCGTCTGTTGACCCGCTGCTTATTTATGAGTGTCATGTGGGTATGGCTCAGGATGCTGAGAAGGTGGGGTCATATACGGAGTTCCGTGAGAAAGTTCTGCCAAGAGTTATCAAAGCTGGCTATAACTGTATACAAGTGATGGCGATACAGGAGCATCCATACTATGGGTCGTTCGGTTATCATGTGAGCAATTTCTTTGCTCCGTCAAGTCGTTTCGGTACGCCAGAGGAACTGAAAGCTCTCATTGACGAGGCTCATAAGAACGGTATTGCTGTCATAATGGATCTCGTTCACTCTCACGCTGTCAAGAATGAAGTTGAAGGACTTGGTAACCTCTGTGGTGATCCGTGTCAGTATTTCTATCAAGGCGATCGCCGCGAGCATAACCAGTGGGACAGTTTGTGTTTCGACTATGGCAAGGATCAGGTGATGCACTTCCTGCTTTCTAATTGCAAGTATTGGCTTGATGAGTTCCATTTCGATGGTTTCCGTTTTGACGGTGTCACTTCCATGCTCTATTATAACCATGGCCTCGGTGTAGATTTCGGTAGTTACGGCGACTATTTCAATGGTGGTCAGGATGATAATGCACTTTGCTATCTTGCTCTTGCCAACAAGGTTATTCATGAGGTCAACAAGAATGCCATAACCATAGCTGAGGAGATGTCGGGTATGCCGGGACTTGCGGCTAAGTTTGAAGATGGCGGTCTTGGCTTCGATTATCGTCTGGCAATGGGATTGCCAGACTACTGGATAAAGATGATTAAGGAAAAGAGGGATGAGCAATGGAATCCGCGCGACATATTCTGGGAGATGACTAACCGCCGTGCCGATGAGAAGACTATCTCTTATGCAGAGAGCCATGATCAGGCACTGGTGGGTGATAAGACTATCATTTTCCGTTTGATTGATGCTGATATGTACTGGCATTTCAAGAAGGGTGATGAGAATGACTGCGCACGTCGTGGCATAGCCCTGCACAAGATGATACGTCTTGTTACAGCATCAACTATGGGGGGAGGTTACCTTAACTTCATGGGCAATGAGTGGGGACATCCAGAGTGGATTGACTTCCCGCGTGAGGGCAACGGATGGAGTTGCAAGTATGCACGAAGGCAGTGGAATCTGGTGGATAATAAGGAATTGTGTTACCATTGGCTTGGCGATTTTGACCGCAAGATGATGGAAGTGATACACTCAGAGAAGAAGTTTAATCTCACACCTGTGCGCGAGATATGGGTTAACGAGGGTGATCAGGTAATGGCGTTCATGCGTGGTGATTTGCTTTTTGTGTTTAATTTCTCGCCAACGCGTTCATTTACAGACTATGGCTTCCTTGTTCCGTTGGGTTCATATTCTGTTGTGCTTAACACAGACTCCAAGGATTATGGCGGTTTTGGTTTTGCTGACGACAGTGTGAGTCATCTCACTAACTATGATCCTGCCTATGTAGGTGACAAGAAAGAGTGGCTGAAACTATATATACCGGCACGATCTGCCGTAGTCCTTAGAAAAAACTGAGTTTCTGAATAATTAATGTATAGACAGCAAAAGTAATAAGAAGAAATGCAAGGAAAATCAAAAGGCAGCGCTACTGCCATGAAGGCAGTATGTGCTGCGCTTTTTGTGGTTTTTGTGATAAGCTACGTCTTTTTTTACCAGTGTGATGTGCTGGCAATGACGCAGTATGCGTGGTCTGACGGGTTGAAACACTATGACCGTATTGTTGGTGGCGTTGTCATAACGTCGGTTGTGTTTGCTGTTGCAGTACTTACCGCAATGTTCAGCCGTTTGCCGTTACGTTTTCATACGCTTTGTTATTTCCCCTCGCTCATACTGCTTGGTATGCTCACTGCTGTCAGGCAGGAGGGGAGCAGCGTGCATGGTGCTTGGGGATGGCTGGCATTTGGCTTCCTTATGCTCATCATAGCCGTGTTTTCCATGCGTGCGGCTGTTTCTTACAAGGCTTACCTGCAGCCGTTGCGAGCGCATAGTTTTCTTTCGCACCCTTGGTGGATTAACGGTTTGTTGTTTTTTCTTCAAATTCTTACAGTCTATGCCATGGGTAATAATGATCGCACTCTGCATACGCGGCTTGCTGTAGAACGATATGTGAGTCAACGGCAGTATGACATGGCTTTAAGACAGGGATTCCCACAATATGATAATGATTCTGCATTAACGATGTTGCGTGCAATGGCTCTTGCAAACACATACGATCGTGACAGCGTTTGTCAGTTGGGCGAGTGCCTGTTTAAGTATGAAATTACTGGCGGTTCACGTTCGATCATAGCCTGTAGTGACAAGTCAAATGCCTTCCTGCTGGGAAGTGGGTATGGCTTGTGGCAGACTATAGGATTTGTACCGTTCAACCGTGATGAACATCCTGTTGTTATGATAGGGCGTCAGTTGCAGCGTGAACGTATGCGCCAAGTCGTGTATAATGACACGCTGCTTAGTCGCGAAAAGCGAGATTCTGTTGCAAAGCCTGTGTGCAGTAAGGTCGCGAAAGACTATTTGCTCTGTGCTTATCTTCTTGACCGTGACTTGAAAGGATTCGCCAAGGCGTTGCCAAGCTATTATGCACTAAATGATAGTTTACCGCAACACTACCGAGAAGCTTGTGTGCTTTATGGTCGCATTATGGACAAAACACTGTATCATGACACTTCGGTAGAAGCTGATTATGATGATTTCCTGTCTGTCATGCGTGCTAATAAAAACTCACAGTTACGTCGTTCTGCCCTGCGCGATTCATTCTTTGGCACGTATTGGTATTACTACTATATGGGTAGTGGTGCAGCACGTCATTAGTCTAAATGTTGCCGTAGTATTGGTGCTATTTCGGTGTTTTAACGGGAAAGAAATATGTGAAACATGAAGAAACTTATTTTGTTATTAATGTTGCTGTCAGTGAAGGCTGCTTCACATGCTGCCGGCATTACCTACAGTACGGCTGACAGTTTGCTGACAGTGAAACTGCTTGCAGAAGGAAGAAAGGCTTATGGTGAGAACAAACAATTGAACCTGATGCTATATTATGGGAAGAAACTGCAAGGTGTACCTTATGTGGCGCATACGCTGGAGGTGAATAAGACGGAGCAACTTGTAGTGAACTTACGGCAAATGGACTGTACAACGTTTGTGGAGACCGTTTTTGCATTGTGTCTGACGACAAAGGGCGGTTCTGTCAAGTGGGATGACTACTGCCGAAACTTGCAGACTATACGCTATGAGAATGGTAAGCCCGAAGGATATGTGAGTCGTAACCATTATTTCCTATGGTGGATGGATAGGAATAAGAAAAAGGGCTTGGTGTCAACATCTATGGATGACGATATGCATAAGCGTGCAGAGCAGGGTAGGGTTCTACCGTCTTATATAAGGAAACAGACTATTAATATTGATTACATGACCACGCATTCGTCGGCTTATAAGATGTTGGCAGGGAATGCTTCTGATATAAAGGCAATAGCAGCTAAGGAACAGGCATCCAAAGGTAGGGTGGTGTATTACATTCCGTCAGCGAAAACAGGTTTGTCGAAGAAACAACTTGGTGGTTATGTGCGTGATGGCGACATACTTGCCATAGCTACTAAGAAAAAAGGATTGGATACAACACACATCGGCATAGCCTCGTGGGGCAAGGATGGCAAGTTACATCTGTTGAATGCTTCGCAGGTAAGAGGCAAGGTGGTGCTTGAGCCCATGACTCTGCAACAATATATGAAGAAACACCCCACGCAACTTGGCATCTGGGTCTTGCATCCTGAGTTGTGATGTTTTTTGTTTTTTGGATAAATTAAGAAAGCCTTCCAAACACTCTGCTTATACAGAATGTTTGAAAGGCTTTCTTAATTACGTATGCTGATTATTTCTTGTTTTCTACAGCAGACTGCTCAATAGGCAGACATTGTTTATAATTCTCTATATACCTCTCGAAGCCTGCTACATCTTCTGCAGTAGGAGCAACAGACACTCCTGTGTTACCTGCAAAGACTACATCTTCAAGATAGTCTGCGAGGTTCTTGCCATTATTCTTGATTAAATAGGCTGCCAACAAAGCTATTCCCCATGCACCACCTTCACCAGCTGTCTCCATGACAGAGATTGGCGAATTAAGTGCTGCAGCAAGCATACGCTGACCTACACCGGCGGTCTTGAAATATCCACCATGACCAGTGATGCGATCCACACGTATCATCTCGTCCTTGAACAAAATGTCGTTACCTATCTTCAGCACGCCGATAGCACCATAAAGATGGGCACGCATGAAATTGGCGAGGTTGAACTTGTCATTGGCTGAACGTACAAACATCGGGCGACCTTCGGCAAGACCTGTCACCGGTTCACCGCTGACATAGTTGTATGCCATCAGGCCACCACAGTCAGCATCACCTTCAAGAGCCTTGTTGAAGAGTTTGCCATACAACTCGTTCATATCCACTGGCACGCCGAGCAACTGCTGGTATTCCTTGAATAGCCCCACCCAAGCATTAATGTCGCTGGTGCAGTTGTTGCAGTGAACCATGGCAACCAACGAACCATCGGGGGTTGTCACCATGTCAATCATTTCGTAAGGCTTGCTCAAAGGCTTCTCCAAGACAATCATCGAGAATGAAGATGTGCCGGCACTTACGTTACCTGTACGTTGCTTCACAGCGTTTGTCGCTACCATACCTGTTCCTGCATCACCTTCTGGAGGACATACAGGGCAACCAGGTTTCAGATGGCCTGACACGTCAAGCTTCTTGGCTCCTTCTGGAGAAAGGAATCCTGCATTCTCACCTGCATTCAATGACTTCGGCAGAATATCAAGGAGTTTCCAAGAGAATCCTTTCGGAGCGATGAGGTCATCGAATTTCTTAACCATCTCCGCATCGTATGTCTTGGTGGCAGGATCAACTGGAATCATACCAGAGGCATCACCAACACCCAATACGAACTGTCCTGTCACCTGCCAGTGCACGTAACCTGCCAAAGTGGTAAGGTACTTGATATCCTTTACGTGCTCCTCATTGTCGAGTATAGCCTCATAAAGGTGGCTGATACTCCAGCGCAGTGGAATGTTATAGTTAAACAACTGCGAGAGTTCTGCTGCAGCCTTGCCAGTGTTGGTGTTGCGCCATGTGCGGAATGGCACAAGTATCTGCTGCTGCTCGTTGAAAGCCATGTAACCGTGCATCATGGCAGAGAAACCTATGGCAGCGAGATTCTCTATCTCACAGTCATACTGTTTTGTCACATCCTTGCGCAGTTCGGCATAGCAATCCTGAAGACCATACCATATAGCCTCTATACTGTATGTCCACAGTCCGTCAACAAGTTGGTTCTCCCATTCGTGTGAGCCTTGGGCGATAGGCTTGTTGTCCTCATCAATGAGGACAGCCTTAATGCGGGTAGAGCCAAACTCGATACCGAGAATGGCTTTACCTGCTTGTATTGTTTCTTTTGCGCTCATACTGTCTTATTTCAGTGCCTTGTTCAACATATAGTACACTTCGTTGTTGCGGAGTGTCTGCTTGAAGTCAGCAATGTTTGTCTGCTTGTTTATCTTCACATACTCTATGCCGAGCATCTCTGCGAAATCATCCCAGTATTCCTCTGTGATGTCGTAAGAGAATGCACTGTGGTGAGTGCCACCGGCAAGAATCCATGCACCTGCACCGATTTCAAATGTTGGCTGTGGAACCCAAAGGGCTGAAGCCACTGGCAGGTTTGGCATTGGTTTTGGCTCAATGCACTCTACCTCCTGAGAAATCAGGCGGAAACGGTTGCCCAAGTCAACGACTGTAGCCTTGATGCCGCGACCAACCTTTGACGTGAACACAAGACGTGCAGTCTGCTGTTTGCGTATGCCGATACCGAGGAAGTGAACCTCCAGTGTCGGTTTGTCAACTGCGATGAGCGGACAAACCTCAAGCATGTGGCTCTGCAGACATGATGAGCGGTCGCCGGCGAAGTTGAGAGTATAATCCTCAAGGAACGAACAACCAGTCGGCATTCCCTGCTGGATCACCCAGAGTGTGCGATAGAGACATGCTGTCTTCCAGTCACCCTCTGCACCGAAGCCATAGCCTTCAGCCATCAAGCGCTGTGAAGCAAGACCTGGAATCTGGTCGAAGCCAACGAAGTTCGGATCGTTGATGTCTGCATCACCAAGGTCGTCGAAGTTGGTTGTGAAAGCTGTCGCACCCTCGTCCTTAAGCACACGGCGCAGTGCTATCTCTGCCTTGGCGGCATTCTTCACCTTCTCCCAGTATACATCGATACCGCTCTCGTCTATCTTGATGGTGTACTGCTCCTTGTATTCTTTTACAAGTTCGTCAACCTCGGCATCTGTCACCTTCTTGAAGTATTCCATCAGCGAGCTGACTGGATAGTAATCCACATGATATCCCATGCGCTGTTCAAACTCAACGCGGTCACCGTCGGTTACTGCTACGTTGTTCATGTTCATACCGAACATCAGGCAGCGAACGTTCTTTGCATCGGCAACACCGGCTGCCACGCGTGCCCAAACGGCAATCTTCTTCTGAACGTCCTCGCTCTTCCAATAGCCACAAACCACCTTACGCTGCACACGCATACGGGTGCAGATGTGTCCGAACTCGATATCACCGTGAGCAGACTGGTTGAGGTTCATGAAGTCCATATCCATGGTGTCCCATGGAATCTCTGCATTATACTGTGTATGGAAATGCAGCAATGGCTTCTGCAGAGCCTGCAGTCCCTTAATCCACATCTTAGCCGGCGAGAATGTGTGCATCCATGTGATGATGCCCACACACTTGTCGTCATTGTTGGCAGCCTTCATCACATCCTCTACTTCCTTAGAGCTGTTGGCTGTGCCTTTATAAACTACTTTTATGGGGATTATTCCGCTGTTGTTCAGTCCATCCACCATTTCCTTAGAGTGACCGTCAACAGCAACCACTGCGTCACCTCCGTAGAGCAACTGTGCACCAGTCACCCACCATACTTCCAAATTGTCAAAAGCTTTAATCATAGTATATAAAAAATATTTAATGTAATTGTTTAGTTCGTTTATGCTTTACGAAATACAAAGTTACGATTTTTTATTCAAACTACCAAATCCGTTTAATATTTTTATGAATAAACATTAATAATGCTTTATAATAACGTAGATTATAAAGTGTCAGATTTCCCTCTACGTATTTCTATAATCTTTACGACACAAAATATAATGGCAACGATTGCGGCGGGTATTAGTATAACGGCAGCTCCATCATCACTCCCTGATATGTCTTCTAAAACAGGGGTTATAACATCTAATAGTCTCATATATGTATTTATAAGAATCTGGGTTTTGATGCTGTTTGCATAACATAGAAACAAAGAGCAAGTATAACAAATGAAAAACTAGCGAGATTACATAATACGCTATAAGTTACGGCGTGGCGTTTATCTCTTCCAATACACCGATAACAGGCTGTGTCTATTGAGATTTTTAATGCCTCTCCTGAAAAAACAAACAAGGAACCCCAGAAAAACCAAAATAATGAGTGTTCCAAATAATCAGTGATTTCGTAATCTGCATAAAGAAATGTAAATACTATAGGCCTTGTCAATAAATTTGCACCTAAACATGTAAGTAGAATTTTTAGGCGATATTCGCGTAATGCCAACAAAACCAGCAATTCTACAAATATTGGCAAAAACATTGTTATGATTATATAACTATATTCTATAGAGAGATAAAATGGGTCACCGTTACACACTATTACGAAAGAATCTTCAAATATCATTTATACCATAATTAATTAAACAACCATAATTCTAAAATATCTAAAGAAAAAGAAATCAAATTGCCATAATAGTCTGTAATTTCAATATACAAGAGAAACTATAGATTATTATGGCAATTCTTTTCGTACTATATACTTAGTGTTTTTGCCCTTTCTGACCGTAGTAGGCGTTAGGGCCGTGCTTACGGTTGTAGTGTTTTTCGATGAGCAGTGGATTCATCGTAGTCAATGGATTAACAGAGAAACTGATGAATGCCATCTTGGCGCACTGTTCCATTACCTTTGCATTATATACTGCATTGTCTGGCGATGTGCCCCATGAGAACGGGCCGTGGTTCTTTACAAGAACAGCCGGAGTGTGGTCTGGGTTTATCTTGCGGATGTTGAGTATCTCGTCAACTATCACGTTACCAGTTTCCAATTCGTATGCACCTTCCACTTCCTCCTTGGTCATGTCGCGAGTACATGGTATTGCCTTGTAGAAATAGTCTGCATGAGTGGTGCCGATATTCGGAATGTCCTGTCCTGCCTGTGCAAAGGCGGTGGCGTATGTGGAATGTGTATGAACGACACCCTGAATATTGGGGAACGCCTTGTAGAGCACAAGATGCGTAGGCGTGTCTGACGACGGATTGAGGTCGCCCTCAACGACTTTGCCGGTTTCGAGGTCTACGACTACCATGTCTTCTGCTTTCATGTCGTCATAACTTACACCTGAAGGCTTTATAACTACAAGTCCTTTCTCACGATCAATACCAGAAACATTGCCCCATGTGAATATGACAAGTCCCTGCTTTACAAGGTCAAGGTTGGCCTTGAATACTTTCTGTTTGAGTTCTTCTAACATTTTTATTTGGAATTAAGAATTTAAGGAGTTAAGGAGTTAAGACAAGTGCATTCATCTGATTATGCATAATGTCTTAACTACTTAACTCCTTAACTAATGATTACTATAGATTAATTACCACAGTGCCCAGTAAAGGATTACGAGAATCAAGATGACACCGGCTGCACCGATGTTGAATGCGCGGTCAGTCTTGAAGATGGCGATGTCAACGCCGATAGACTTAACATCCTCCACTTCGTCCTTGGCATTGCTTACCAGATAGAGATAGATGCAGAACATCATTGCTGCCATGAAGAAGAATGCCTCGAAGCCCAACAGACGGCAGTCTTCATTGAAGAAGCACAGCATACCGAGCACGAAGGAACCTACGGCGAGGCCAAGGCAGATGTGTGCCCACTTGAACAGTGTACGCTTCACCTTCTCAGGAACCACCTCAGCTGGCTTGGTCTTCTTTGACATGAATGACAGACCGAAGAACAGCAGTACGAGACAGATGAATACGTAACCCATGCGGAGCAAGAATGGAACTTCAGGCAGGGCAAACTTGAACAGTATAGAGAAAGCGAATGTGCCTATGGCTGCAACGACTGCGGCAGCACCGCTGGCACGCTTCCAAAGCAGACCCAGACCGAAGATAACTACAATACCTGGATATACGAAGCCTGAATACTCCTGAATTACCTGGAATGCCTGGTCAGCACCACCCATGATTGGGTAAACGGCAATGAGAGCCATCAGCAGTGCACATACAGAAGTGATACGACCTACACTTACGAGCTTACGCTCTGAAGCCTTCTTGTCGATGTAGTGCTTATAGATATCCATCGTGAAGATGGTTGAAGTACTGTTGAACATTGATGCCAGTGAAGAAATAACAGCGGCAGCAAGTGCAGCGAATGAAAGACCCTTTACGAATACAGGGGTGAAGTTGCGGATGAGGAATGGATAAGCATCATCAGAACGCTCTATCGAGCCGGCCAGTGTTGCACGCAGTGCCTCACAGTCTGGTGAGTGCATGATGTAGTATGCGCAAACACCAGGTATGCAGACGATGAACGGAATAAGAATCTTCAGGAATGCAGCGAAAATCATACCCTTCTTAGCCTCTGACAGTGACTTGGCAGCCAGACCTTTCTGGATGATGTACTGGTTGAAGCCCCAGTAACCAAGGTTGGTAAGCCACAGTGCACCAACGATAACCACTATACCCGGAATGTCGAAATATGGGTCATCGGTAATGTTCTCAATGGCAGGGTTACGCGTCACCACAAGATTGAAGTGCTTATCTCCTTCTATTCCCTTGAAGTAATTAAATATTTCGCCGAATGCGCCGAAGGCACCACCTTCAATGTTAAGTTCTGAACCGATAACGTCGAGTGCTGCATATGCAGTAATAAGACCACCACCTACGAGGAATGTCACCTGCATCACGTCTGTCCATGCCACAGAAGCAAGACCACCATATATAGAATACAGACCTGCAATGAGGAAGAGTATCAGAATGATTGTCAGCAGGGTGAAGTCAACCTGCATACCTGCGAGCGTTCCCATTGATGCTGGCAGACCGAGAATCTGCTTGATGGCAAGTGCTCCGAGCCATGCTACAGAGGTAAGGTTAATGAACACATAGAGGAACAGCCAGAAGATTGAGAATGACAGACCTACGCCGTCATTGTAGCGGTCGCGCAGGAACTGCGGTATGGTAAACACCTTTTTCTCAATCATCAGCGGCAACAGGAACTTGCCCACTACAAGCAACGTGGCCGCAGCCATAAGTTCGTATGCTGCCATGGCAATACCAGAGTTGAAGGCAGAACCAGACATTCCGATGAACTGCTCTGCTGATATATTCGCAGCGATGAGCGATGCACCCACAGCCCACCATGTCAAGGTGTTGCCTGCAAGGAAGTAGTCGGTAGATGATTTCTCCTCGCCCTTCTTGCTGCGGCTGAGGAAGAATCCCAGACCTACGAGGATTACAATGTATGCTATGAATACAAGATAGTCAATGGTGGTGAAACCATTGTTCTTAAGTGCGTCTAAAATACTCATTGTTGTTTAGTCGTTTTTATCTACTTGATTTATTTGATAGAAAATTTATATGCTGCGTGGCTGTAATACTTCTCGCCTGGCTTCAATGTCGGCTGCACCCAGTCTTTCTTGTTTGGTGAGTCAGGGAACTTCTGGCTCTCAAGACATACGCTGACGTGCTTCGGATATTTCAGACCACCCTTGCGGATGATGGTTGCATCCCTGCCTACGCCTTGGAAGTTTCCTGAATACACCTGTACGCCAGGCTCGTTGGTGAACATTTCCATGAAGATACCAGTCTTAGGAGAATAGAGTGATGCACACACCTGTGTGTCGTCGCCCTTGCCGTCCTTGAAAGTATTCAGGCAGTAGTTGTGGTCATAGCCACCTGCGTTGCGCACTTGGTCAAACGTACTGTTGATTGAGTCGCCCAAAGCATGTGGTGTGCGGAAATCCATAGCTGTGCCCTCAACAGACTTTATCTCGCCCGTCGGAATGTATAGTCTGTTTGACGGAGTGAAGTTGTCTGCATTTACATACAGTATCATGTCAGTTCCTACCTTCGAAAGGTCGCCATTGAGGTTGTAGTAGTTGTGGTTTGTCTGGTTGATGATGGTTTCCTTGTCTGTCGTTGCCTCCCATGTCATGTCGAGAGTATTGTCAGACGTCACCTTGTATGTTGTTGTAGCGGTGACGTTACCGGGGAAACCGTTTTCGCCGTCGGCAGCCTTGATGGTGAGTTTGAGAATAGAATCACCTATCTGCTCAGCGTCATACACCTGGTTCATCCAACCTGTGGTGCCACCGCCGTGCAGGCAGTTGGGACCGTCGTTCTGCTTCAGCTGGTATGCCTGACCGTTGAGCGTGAACTTGCCGCCGGCTATGCGGTTGGCATAGCGTCCCACAGAAGAACCGTAGTCGCTTGGAGAATTGAGCGTGTCGGCATACTGCTTGATGTTGTCAAAGCCGAGCACCACGTCTGTTGGCTTGCCGTCCTTGTCAGGCACTACAAGCGATACCACACGACCGCCATAGTTGGTGATGCACACCTCCATGCCGTTCTGGTTCTTCAGCGTGTAGAGCTTTACAGGTTTTTCATTGATAACAGTGTCAAACTTTGCCGGATCAAGTCCTGACAGCAAGCCAGACTGCTGTGCATCAGTAGTGCAGGCTGTGAAGGCGACTGTTGCCATCACTCCTGCCAGTAATAGAAATTTTTTCTTCATCAGTTAGTATATTTTTATTATTGTTTGGTCAAAAACGGACGTAAAATTAACATTTTATTTTGATATAGGACAACTTTTTATCATGTTTTTTTTGTTCAAACATGATTTTCCTCAAAATTGCAAACCACACTAAACAAATTAACGGTGGTGCTTACTTTTGCCTCTTATATACAAAGATGCCCTCGTTGTTTTCAAGCGACATGCTGTCAGGACCGAGCGACACAATGTCGAACGTGTCGGCATTAAGTATTAACTGTGCATTCGACATTGACCACTGAGTATATGGGTGTGTCTCTGCCGTACCGGCACTTTCCACTGCTCCATCCTCCTGTATCTTGAAGTTGCGGTCAAGCGATGTCCATTTTCCCATCAGCGATGTCTGGTTTACCATGCGTGTGATAAACTTCTCGCCTTTGTCGTTTTCAGTGAATGTCAAAGTCACCCTGTCTCCTGCGAATACACCGCCCAGTACGGATGATTCTTCTTCTGTGTCCATTTCGAGCGAGAGGGTCTTACCACCGTCGGTCTTCAGTTCCAGTACATGCATAGTGGTGCCTTCGCCCACTATTCCATACAGTGCGGTGTCGGGCACAAGTGTAACGAGTGAGTCCGTTTCCTCGCCTTTTGTATTGTCGGTTTTGCCATTACAGGCTGTCATGAGTAATGTTGTAATAAACAACGTTACTGCTGTGGATAATGTTAGATTTATTTTCATCCTTTCCTCAGATTAGTATGATTTATTTTAGAGTGCCTGTTTCTTGTCGTTTTGCCTCATCCCACAATTCATCCATCTCACCGAGAGTCATGTCTTTCAGCTCACGCCCCTGTTCCTTCACTTTTTGTTCCACGTAGCCGAAACGACTGATGAATTTACGGTTTGTGCGCTCAAGTGCGGTGTCAGGGTTTATGTGATACAGGCGTGCTGCATTGACAAGTGAGAAAAGCACGTCGCCAAGTTCCTTTTCCGATGCTTCACGGTCTCCGCGTTCCAGTTCGGCCTTCAATTCGCCGATTTCTTCAAACACCTTGTCCCAAACATCCTCGCGCTTGTCCCAGTCAAAGCCCACGTTGCGTGCCTTGTCTTGTATGCGGTATGCCTTGATAAGTGAAGGAAGAGAACGTGGCACTCCAGACAGTACAGTCTTGTTGGCGTTTTTTTCCTTCTGCTTTATCTGTTCCCATATTGCGCTCACCTCGTCAGAGTTTGATGCTGTTTTGTCACCGTAGATGTGCGGATGGCGGAAAACCAGTTTGTCAGCCTCTTTTGTAAGCACGTCACACATGTCGAACAATCCCTGTTCCCTGCCTATCATTGCATAGAATACAAGATGTTCCATCACGTCGCCCATCTCCTTCTGTATTTCCACGGGGTCGCCATCCATAATGGCGTCGCATAGTTCGAAGGCTTCCTCTATTGTATGTGGGCGCAGTGACTCGTTGGTCTGTTTGTGGTCCCAGGGGCATTTCTCGCGCAGTTCATCCTGTATGTCAAGAAGTCGCGAGAAAGCTTCTAAAGTTTCTTCTTTTGTGTGCATCTTAAATTGCGAATTAGTCAATGAGCGTTGACGAACGCACGCGGCTCAGTGTTTCTGGTGTCATCTGCAGATAACTGGCTATATAGACCAGTGGGGCACGCAGCACTACCTTCGGCATCTGGCGGCAGATGCGGCGGTAACGGTCCTGTGCTGACTCAAATCGTACAAGATCGGCATGCACCTGTGCCTCAATGAGCTGTCCCTCAAGTATTTTTCGGTAAAGAATCTGTATGTTCTGGTTGTGCAGTGCTACCTCTTCAAGGCGTTTTTTTGGCAGTGCATAGACATAGCATGGCTCCAAAGCCTCAATCATCTCTTGTGTGGGAGCTTCCCTGAACAGACTCTCTACGCTCATGAACATGCAGCCGTCAATGCCCAGATAACTGGTCATCTCTTTGTTGTTCTTGAAGTAATACTGACGTATCAGTCCCTGATAGAGGAAGTATATATACTTGCTTACTTCACCCTCTTTAAGGATTTTCTCTCCCTTAACGAATTTCATAGGCTGAATGATGCCTTCGAGTACGTCAAGTTCTTCATAGGTCATTGTACTGAAACGTCGTGCCAGTTCTCTGGCTACGTCTCTGATTGGAATTGTCAGGTCTTTCATTTCTTTATATATTTAAGGTTGGGTTAATCTAATTTCAACACTGCGAGGAACGCTTTCTGCGGCACCTCTACGTTGCCAATCTGTTTCATGCGCTTCTTGCCTTTCTTTTGCTTCTCAAGCAACTTGCGCTTACGGCTTACGTCGCCGCCATAGCATTTGGCCGTCACATCCTTGCGCACGCACTTGATGGTTTCGCGAGCAATGATTTTTGCTCCGATGGCTGCCTGTATGGCTATGTCGAACTGCTGACGTGGTATGAGCTCTTTCAGTTTTTCACACATGCGGCGGCCAAACGTCACAGCATTGTCGTTGTGCGTCAGCGTTGACAGAGCATCCACAGGCTCACCGTTGAGCAGTATGTCAAGTTTGGCGAGTTTGGAAGGGCGGAACGAGTCGATATGGTAATCGAATGAAGCGTATCCCTTTGATATAGACTTCAATTTGTCATAGAAATCAATCACTATTTCGCCCAGTGGTATGTAGAAATGTAGTTCCACACGGTTGCCGCTCACATACTCCTGGTTTATCAGTTCGCCACGTTTGTCAAGGCATAGCTTCATTATACCGCCAATGTAGTTCGCATCAGTTATTATCGTTGCCTTGATGTATGGTTCTTCAATGTGATCGATCATCGTTTGCTCCGGCAGCCCCGATGGATTGTGCACCTCCTTTTCGTTGCCTTGCTTGTCATACACCATGTATGATACGTTTGGCACGGTTGTAATCACGTCCATGTTGAATTCGCGGTCAAGACGCTCCTGCACAATCTCCATGTGGAGCAGTCCGAGGAAGCCGCAGCGGAAACCGAAGCCGAGAGCCACCGACGACTCTGGCATGAACGTAAGCGAGGCATCGTTCAGCTGTAGCTTCTCAAGTGATGCACGCAGGTTCTCATAGTCTGCCGGGTCGATGGGGTAGACGCCAGCGAACACCATAGGCTTCACTTCTTGGAAACCTGATATGGCCTTGTCGCACGGACGCTCTATGTGAGTTATGGTGTCGCCCACCTTCACCTCTTTAGCATCCTTGATGCCCGAAATGATGTAGCCCACCTCGCCGGTTAGCATTTCTTTCTTCGGCACCATGTCCATCTTCAATATGCCGATCTCGTCGGCGTCATATTCCATGCCGGTGTTGAAGAACTTCACTTTGTCACCCTTGCGGATGCTTCCATTCTGTATTTTAAAGTATGCTATGATGCCACGGAAACTGTTGAACACCGAATCGAAAATAAGAGCCTGCAGCGGTGCATTTGGGTCACCCTGCGGTGCCGGCACGCGATCCACCACGGCATCAAGAATCTCCGGTACGCCTTCGCCTGTCTTGCCGCTGGCGCGGATAATCTCCTCTGGCTTGCAACCAATGAGTTCTATTATTTCATCTTCCACCTCGTCAGGGTGTGCTGCCGGCATGTCAATCTTGTTTATTACTGGTATTATCTCCAAGTCATGGTCAATGGCCATATAGAGATTGGAAATAGTCTGTGCCTGCACTCCCTGTGTGGCGTCAACCACCAGTATCGCGCCCTCACAGGCTGCAATGCTTCGGCTGACCTCGTAGGAAAAGTCAACGTGTCCCGGGGTGTCAATCAAATTCAGTATGTATTTCTCTCCATCCTTCTCATACTCCATTTGTATGGCGTGGCTCTTGATTGTTATGCCACGCTCTTTCTCGAGGTCCATGTCGTCAAGCATCTGTCCTTCGGTAATCTGGATGGTCTTTGTATACTCCAGAAGCCTGTCGGCGATAGTGCTTTTTCCGTGGTCTATATGTGCTATGATGCAAAAGTTGCGTATATGATTCATAAGTGCAAAGATAATTCGATTTTTTCAATTACACAAGCAAAACGACGCTTTTTTTGCTTTTTTATTGTATTTCTAACAGAAAAGTCGTAATTTTGCATTGATTTTATTACTTATCTGTTACTGAAAATGACGAACAAGGGTTGTTTTATATCAATTTTTTTCTTCTTGGCGGTTTGTTTTGCTGCGTGTCAGGAATCTATGGAGGAGCGAGCTGCGCGCGAGGCATATAACTACACCAGGAAATTTTGTCCTACACCGTTTGTCAACTGCATACGCACTGACAGCGTGGTGTTTGATGGACGTACGCGCACATATTTGTATTACTGTACTTTTGGCGACGTGCTTGATGATTCTGAGGTCATCAGTGCCAACCGTCAGAAGGTGGAGGACATCTTGCGTTCGTCGATACGTCAGTCTACAACAATGAAGCAATATGTGGAGGCAGGTTTCCATTTTCGCTACATTTGTCGTTCGGAGAAGTCACCTTCCGTAGTCCTCATACAGACTGCTTTCTGATGCGAATTTTCTCTTACTGTGTGTGGATGTGACAACTCTGTTGTGAATGACACGGTGTCGCTTTTTGGACATTTATTCTGACATAATGATTTTGCGTACCGCTGAAATACTCGCGTATACGGAATTTTTTTTCCTGCGGTTTGCTGTAGCGGAATTATGGCGATTTTGTTAATTAGCGCAGAATCAACGAGATAGCGTTTTGTGCATTTTTTTTACATTGTAATCAGGCCCTGATTACGGTGTAAAAGCTATGTGATTACGGTGTAATCGGGTGCAAATTGCATCGTAATCAGGTGCTAATTACGACGTAAAGGTTTGGCAAATCCGTAAATTTGGTTGTTTTTTTGTTTTTGATTTGTGTTTTGATGGTGTGTTAACCCTAAAATCACTGTTGTGTTGTTTCTATTTTGCATGATGGAGACGAAGAAATGAAAATGCCATTATGTAAGCGAAAACGGCAAAAAAGTAACAAAGTGTATTTTGGTGTTCGTTTGAGAACTTTGTTTTTTCTTGAGTTATATGAATATTATTAGGTTAATTAATGTTAAATAATACAAAAGATGGCTATATGCGGATGTGCAGAAATGGTATGTATTTTCATATTTGAAAAAAAAGTAGTACCTTTGCAGCCGATTTTATTCCGTTTCGGGCTCGGTTAAGTGCCGGCAAGAGGTCGGACGCCTGGCGGAGAAACCCAATTTTACAATATAAAACAAAAAATGTACGCAATTGTAGAAATTCAGGGTCAGCAGTTTAAGGCCGAAGAGGGTAAGAAACTCTATGTGCACCACATCAATGGTGTAGAAGAGGGTCAGGCTGTTGAGTTTGACAAGGTGCTGTTGGTAGACAACGATGGTGCCGTAACAGTAGGTGCACCAACTGTAGATGGTGCGAAAGTAGTATGTGAGGTGGTGAAACCACTTGTCAAGGGCGACAAGGTCATCGTGTTCAAGATGAAGCGTCGTAAGGACGAGCGCAAGCGCAACGGCTTCCGTGCTCAGTTCACAGAATTGACAATCAAATCAGTAGTAGCTTAAAACCAAAGGAGGACTAAGAAATGGCACATAAGAAAGGTGTAGGTAGTTCTAAGAACGGACGTGAATCAGCTTCACAGCGACTTGGTATTAAGATTTTCGGTGGTCAGAAGGTTGTTGCCGGCAACATCATCGTTCGCCAGCGTGGTAACAAGCACTTCCCTGGTGCAGGTGTTGCACAGGGTAAGGATGACACCCTCTACGCACTTGTTGACGGTACTGTCAACTTCCACAAGGGAAAGTATGACAAGAGCGTGGTGTCTGTAATACCAGCCGAGGCATAATACGAAGGCTGAATTACTTCAACTACAGTCCACGGGACTCCAAACACCCCAATGACTATAAACTTACAAATTAAAACTTATTCCAAACACTATAAGAAGGACAGTGAGTGATTACAGTCCTTCTTTCTTTTTTTTATTTCCATTTTGTCGCTCTATAGCTGTATTTGTTGTTGATGTGCGTGGGGTGCAAGCCTTTTGATGTGTGTTTTATTTTGAGTTTTTGTGAAATCCAGTAAAATAAGTGAAGAAAAGTTTGGCAGTTTCAAAAAAAAACAGTACCTTTGCACTCGCAAATCAGATAAACGAGGCTCCTTAGCTCAACTGAATAGAGCATCTGACTACGGATCAGAAGGTTGCAGGTTTGAATCCTGCAGGAGTCACAAAAAACGGGATGTATTCAACCTTGAATACATCCCGTTTTTGTGTGACTCCCGTGTGGGAGATGTTAGTTGGCTGCTTCAAACTCTTCAAGGAAGCGTTTGTCGTTTTCAGAGAACATACGTAAGTCGCTTACTTGGTACTTCAAGTTGGTGATGCGCTCCACGCCAAGTCCGAAGGCATAGCCACTATATTTCTTTGAGTCGATACCGCAGAGTTCCAATACATTCGGATCAACCATGCCGCAACCGAGTATCTCTACCCAGCCAGTATGCTTACAGAAACCGCAACCTACACCGCCACAGATGTGGCAGGAGATGTCCATTTCGGCAGATGGTTCGGTAAATGGGAAGTATGACGGGCGAAGACGTATCTTAGTGTCAGGACCGAACATTTCCTGTGCGAATGTCAGCATTACCTGTTTGAGGTCGGTGAATGATACGTTCTCATCGATGTACAATCCCTCTATCTGATGGAAGAAGCAGTGGGCGCGTGCGGTTATGGCCTCGTTGCGGTATACGCGTCCTGGGCATATCACGCGGATAGGTGGCTGCTGCTGCTCCATTACTCGTGCCTGAACGCTTGAGGTATGTGAGCGTAGCAGTATGTTTTTCGTCACGTCTTTCAGGGCGCTTTCCTCTACGAAGAATGTGTCCTGCATGTCGCGTGCCGGATGGTCTGCCGCAAAATTCATCTTTGTGAAGATATGCAGGTCGTCCTCCACCTCGGGGCCATCGGCCAGAGTGAACCCCATGCGCTGGAATATCTCTACTATCTCGTTCTTTACTATTGACAATGGGTGGCGTGTGCCGAGTGGAGTGGGGTAGGGAGTGCGTGTCAGGTCAATGTCGGCATTGCCGCTCTCCTGGGTGCCAAGTTGGTCACGCAGTCCGTTGATTTTGTCGAATGCAAGTTGCTTCAGCTCGTTTATCTTCATGCCAATGGCTTTCTTGTCTTCCGGAGCCACGTTGCGGAAGTCTGCCATAAGCGCGTTAATCTCGCCTTTCTTTGAAAGGTATTTCAGCCTGAGTTCCTCAATCTCCTCGTTGGTGGTGGCCTGCAGGCCGTTAACCTCAGTTATGAGTTTTTCGATTTTCTCTAACAGCATAGCTTTGTTATTTTCAATCCTTTTTGTTTTCTTTGTAGTTTCAGCGTGCAAAGTTACTAAAATCTTTTGACATAAACGAAATATTTCCCCTATTATTGCAAATAATTATGGTATTTCGTTTCTTACTTGCGGTGAGAGGTTAAAAAAAACTAAATTTATGGTTATGAAGAGAAAAAGTTCACGTTTTTCACATTTTTTTAATAACTTTGCAATGTCTATATTACTATGTCAGCTAAATATGGAACATACTATATAAAAAATACTATAAAAAACAAACTAAAACAAATGACACAACTAAAATCACTTAACAGGCAGACTGCCCCTAAGAGCACTGCGCCTGAGAAGATTATCCAGTTTGGTGAGGGTAATTTCCTTCGCGCTTTCGTTGACTGGATTGTATGGAACATGAACGCAAAAACCAATTTCAATGGTTCTGTCGTTGTTGTTCAGCCTATCGACAAGGGTATGGTGCAGTGGCTTAATGGTCAGGATTGCCTGTATCATGTTAACCTTCAGGGACGTCTCAATGGCGAGGCTGTCAACCAGCTCGACCGTATCGACGTAATCAGCCGCGGTATCGACCCATACGCTCAGAACTGGGCTTATCTGGCTCTCGCTGAGCAGCCGGACATCCGCTTCGTGATTTCAAACACAACAGAGGCCGGTATTGCCTTCGACCCTGCCTGCAAACTGTCTGATGCTCCTGCATCTTCTTACCCAGGCAAGCTCGTACAGCTGCTCTACCGCCGCTACCAGGCTTTCAACGGTGATCCTTCAAAGGGTCTCATCATCATGCCTTGTGAGCTTATCTTCCTGAATGGTCACCACCTCAAGGACTGCATCCGCAAGTACATCGAACTGTGGAAGGAAGACCTCGGCAAGGACTATGAAGGTTTCAAGGAGTGGTTCGAGAAGTACAACTACGTTTGCGCTACCCTCGTTGACCGCATCGTTCCTGGTTTCCCACGCAAGGACATCGCTGAGATTCAGCAGAAAATCGGTTATAAAGACAACCTCGTCGTTCAGGCTGAGATATTCCACCTCTGGGTTATCGAGCGTCCAGAGAACATGTCATGCGAGGAACTGCGCGCAGAGTTCCCTGCCGACCAGGCTGGCCTGCACGTTCTCATCGCTGAGTCTGAGGCTCCTTACCACGAGCGTAAGGTGACACTGCTCAACGGTCCTCACACCGTGCTTTCTCCTGTTGCTTACCTCTCTGGCATCAACATCGTGCGCGATGCACTGCACGACGAGGTAGTAGGCAAGTATATCAAGAAGGTACAGTATGACGAACTCATGCAGACCCTCAACCTGCCTATGGACGAGCTGCAGAAGTTTGCTGCCGACGTATTGGAGCGCTTCGACAACCCATACGTTGACCATCAGGTTACATCTATCATGCTCAACTCATTCCCTAAGTTCCAGGCACGCGATCTTCCAGGAGTCAAGGTTTACTTGGAGCGTAAGGGTGAACTGCCTAAGGGTCTTGTTCTCGGTCTTGCTGCGATCATCACATACTACAAGGGCGGCACACGTGCTGACGGTGCACCTATCCAGCCAAACGACGATCAGAAGATCATGAATCTCCTCACACAGTTGTGGGCTACCAACGACACCCGTAAGGTTGCTGAGGGCGTCCTCGCTGCAGACTGGATCTGGGGTGAGCACGGTGATCTCAACAAGATCCCAGGTCTCACAGACATGGTTGAAGGCTTCCTGAACGACATCCAGTCTAAGGGTATGCTTGAGACTGTTAAGAGCATCCTGTAATACTGTCGGTTCAACCCACAGATTACATTGATATAACGGATTACACAGACTGTTTAGGTTTGTGTAATCCGTTTTAATTTTTTCCATTATAAATATTCCGAATATATAAAAAAAATCGTAACTGTACCTTGCAGCAAATCAAGGACAAGCAGTACTTCCTGCCGTTCCAACTCGATGCCAAGATAACCTACATGGTCGGCATCAACTTCGGCAAGGAAGAACGCACGATAGAGAACTACCTGATTGAACAAGCCTGACCGCAATGGTAATTACAACCTAAAAGCCCCCTCCTACCTCCCCCGTGGGGGAGGGATTAAATTACAATTTGACTGAATTACAAACGAACACCAAGCTAACTGCCCCACTTGCCAGAGGTGATTAAGGAAACGTAATCTTCTTACCCTCCCCCACGGGGTTGCTCTCCCCCGCGAAACGGGGGAGCCTGGAGGGGGTGAAAAGACTATTGACGGAAGGGAGGGACTATAAACTTTAATGAAAAATTATACGGGGATTATATGTTAAAGACAACGAAGAGGAAAGTATTCCATTCTTCTAACTAATAAATCGGTGATGCACCACAACAGGAGCATCACCGATTTGCTTTAATTCTTCAATCCCTTACCGTTGACTTCCCCCTCCCCCCACGGGGGAGGTAGGTGGGGGCTATTTCTCTCCTTCCAGGAACATATTCACTATCTGGTTGGCGTCGGCCATGGTGACTTGTCCGTCATTGTTTACGTCGGCGGCATTCTCGTCGAAATTGTCGTCTATGAACTGTGATGTGCCTTTTGCAAGGAAGTAGTTTACTACTGCGTTGGCATCCGCCATGCTTATGGCATCGTCACCGTTTGCGTCACCCTTGTCCGCTGGCTTGGTCTCTACGAAGAAAAAGTTCTTCCACTGGTCCGCCCCTTGATATGCCTCTATGCTTGGCCGTGGCACCTGCAGCGTGCACTCCCATTTGTTGATGTCATCCAGCGCCTGCTGTCCGCATCGTGGCGGTGTGGCGGACTTGCTTCGGAATGTGGTCATGGCGGTGCAGTCAGAGAAAGCCTCCTTGCCGATGCTGTCCACCTGCGTGCCGCAGGCGAAATACTCCAGGCTGCTGCAGCCGCTGAATGCATAGCTGCCTATCGTCTTCACTCCGTCGCCGATGGTGATGTTCTTCAGGTTCGTGCAACCGTAGAACTCATTCTCGGATATCTCCGTCTCCTTGCTTGTGATGTGCACGGTGCGCAATGTAGTGTTGCGGTAGAACGGAGAGTAACCGGCACTGCTCGTTGTACTGTATGTAATATTCCTGCCGATATATACAGAATCCAGCGGACAAGAAGAAAATGCCTTGTTGTCTATTTGCAGTTCTCTGTCTGTTCCTCCTTTTAGGATAAGAGTCTTTATACCTGTGCAACCAGAAAATATCGTGTTATTTATGCTTGTTATCCCATTGCCAATGTTTACGTCTTTCAGACTACTGCAACCATAGAACGCTGAATTACCAATGCTAATCACATTGTCTGGGATTGTTACAGAAGTTAAACTACTACAACTAGAGAAAACATAGTTTTTTATTGATATCACATCCGAAGGAATTGTCATAGAATGTATTTCTTCACCATTTAAGAATAATTTGTGGGTGTAATACAGCGGATTTGCAATAGCATCACTAAAATTAATACCACACCATTTTGATAAATCTTTTATATGTACTTCATTTAGTCCGCTGCAGCCATAGAACGCTAAACTGCCGATGCTGGCCACGCCATTGCCTATAGTTATATCTTTCAGACTACTGCAACCATAGAACGCATCATCTCCGATGCTCCTCACACTGTTAGAGATGGTAACCGAGGTCAGGCCTGTGCATCTACCGAATGCATAATCTTTGATACTCGTTACACCCTTGCCTATATTTGCTTCTTTAAGACTACTGCATTTTTGAAATGCAAAACTGCCGACACTTCCTTTAATTGACAAATCAACGCTTTTGATATAATCATTCTCATAACAAAAATAAGTATTCACATTATTCACAGTCATGGCTATACCTTTGTATGAAACGGTCTCGCCTATATTGATATTCTCTGCGGTCTCATCGTAAGCGCAGTCTATAGCATCACAGGTTCGTTCCGCAGGATTGATTGGTACATACTTTATTCCGTCCACTTCAAACATACTGCTTAAAAACTGATATTTCTTTTCACTGTTCAGCCCTGTGTATGAATCATTTGCTACGTAATTAATCATGCCATTTACATTCTTATATCCATCAGGCGGTGTATTTGTCAGCCATATCACTTTGGACGGCATTATTCCAAAAGCATCAGATGCTATAGATTGAACCTCTGCACCGATTGTCAATGATTTAAGTTCGGTGTAATAGAACGCCTTACTGTCAATATTCTTCGCACTGATGGTCACGGATTTCAGACCGGAAGGGAACACAGTTTTTCCGATGCGGGTCACGCCATTGCCTATAGTTACATCTTTCAGACCGCTGCATTTATAGAACGCAGAATCACCTATGCTAGTTACGCTGTTGGGGATGGTTATAGAAGTCAGACCGCTGCATTTATAGAACGCAGAACCACCTATGCTCGTCACGCTGTTGGGTATCGTTACAGAGGTAAGGCCGCTGCAACCATAGAACGCTCTATAGCCTATGCTTGTCACGCTGTTGGGTATTAAGTATGCACCTTGTCGTCCATAAGGATAAGCGATTAAGACCTTTTTGTCGTAAGAGAATAAAACACCATCTACGGAACAATAGCTTTTATTTGCACCATCTACGTAAATGTGAGTCAGACCCGGGCAGTCTAGGAATGCACAGTTACCTATGCTTATTACACCTTTGGAAATTGTTATGCTGGTCAATTTGCTCATACCATAGCAAAGGTATGCAGGTATCTTTGTAACATTCTCACCAATCTTAAACTCCGTTATCTGTTCGCGGATGTTATAGAAAGGATTGGAACCGTATGTCGAGAAGTCAGAACAATTCACCGCATTCCATGTCACCGAGGTCAGGCCACTGCAGCCAGAGAACGCAGAGCGGCTGATGTAGGTTACACTGTTTGGTATCGTTAAAGAGGTCAATTTGCTCATGTCTTCACAAAGTAATTCAGGTATCATTGTAACTTCTTCACCAAACTTAAACTCCGTTATCTGTTCGCGGATGTCATAGAAAGGATTGGAACCGTATGTCGAGAAACCAGAACAATTCACCGCATTCCATGTCACAGAGGTAAGACCTGTGCAGCCAGAGAACGCAGAATTGGCGATTATAGTCACGCTGTTCGGTATCGTCACCGAGGTAAGACCTGTGCAGCCAGAGAACGCATATCTGCCGATTCTAGTCACGCTGTTGGGGATGGTTACCGAGGTAAGACCTGTGCAGCCAGAGAACGCATAATCGGCGATGTCGGTCACACTGTTTGGTATCGTTACCGAGGTAAGACCTGTGCAACCTTGGTATTTATAACTTATTGTGTACCAGTTGATTCTAATTAAAAAGGTAGAAAAATGATGACGTAAATTTTATGGAGGGCAAAACGAACTAATAATTAACCTTTTTAACTTTTAAAAACGTTAATTTATATCTGACCGAGTAAGATCATATTAAGGGCAAGGATAACATATTTATTTTTTTCCTATAGTTCTTATTATCTTAGTGTCAAAATCACATGTTATAGAGATGATTGACCATACTTAATGCTCAAATTAGTTCAAAAACTGCATATAAAAAACAATAATTAGACAATAACCAAATTCCGTATACACAATTTTTATAAAAAAATATGCACAATTTTTATAAAAAAAATATACGTAATCAAAAGAAATGTTGTATCTTTGCACTAAAAAAATAAAAAAAATGGACTATATTCATTGGAATCCTTCTTTAGAGATTTTTTCAGTTTTGGGTATATCCATACGGTGGTATGGATTACTATGGGCAGTAGGGCTGCTTGGTTCATCAATAATTGTAGATAGAATAAATAAGTATCATAAAGATATACTATTGGTTGAACATTTGTTCTTTTATTGTTTTGTAGGAATATTGGCTGGTGCTCGTATCGGTCATTGTGTTTTCTATGGATCGGCTTATTTCTTTAGTAGCTGGTCTCATTTTTTTGAGATTTTTATTCCTATTAGAATTCTTTCTACAGGGGATTGGGTTTATACTGGGTATGCAGGTCTTGCATCGCATGGAGGAGTGATAGGTTTAATATTAGCTTTATGTATATATTGTAATAAATATAAGGTAAAGTTTCTTCTTGTACTTGATATGATTGCATTTGCAGCACCTTTTTGTGCAATGATGATTAGATTTGGTAATCTAATGAATTCTGAAATTATAGGATGTCCTACAGATGTGCCATGGGCCTTTATTTTTGAAAAAGTAGATTATCTCCCAAGGCATCCTGCACAATTGTACGAAGCCTTGTTCTATGGTTGTGTTTTCGTTTTAGGCTGCATTTTATACAGAAAGACAATATTAAAGAACATGGGTACAGGTTTCTATTTTGGATACTGTATTTCTACTATTTTCATATTCCGTTTTTTTGTAGAATTTCTAAAAGAAGTCCAAGAAGATTTTGAACATGACATGTTCCTTGATATGGGACAAATATTGTCAATTCCACTTATTGTTATAGGTTTATATTTTTTATTTGTAAGTTTATTCAAGAATTATTATAGACATACAAAATAGTGAAATAATATGGATTTTCACCTACAATCATTGTGATATAAACAGTTAAGGCATCTTTATTGGCTTGTATGTTTGAGTGCGAACTGCTCCAGAAACTATTTTTGAAGAATTCCCAGTAGCATAGAGTGTTAACTCTATATGCTTTTAGTTACTTCATTTTATGTAGGAGTGTATTTTTTGTTGATGACATACTGTTTTGTATTTTCGGATTTCAAATATCGTATGCTTTTTGTAAGATAATGATAGCTGGAATTGTCGTTTAATTTTTCCAACAGCAATCGTATAGAGGACTGCGTTTGCTTCCTTCCGCTCCATGCAACCTGTTTCAATTGCTTCTACTGGTTTATCAGCCTTTCTATCCGTGCTTTTTGCTGTTTATTGTGACGGCAGAATTGGAGTTCTCTTCGGAGGACTCCAATTCTGCTATTCTAACAAATTAGACACACAATTTTCCTTTGTTTTAAATTCATCAATCTCGCGTTAATTTGACTACAACGCATGTGCAATGTTTAACAGTATATATTATTAGTTAATAGATTTATTATGAGAAAATATGGGGTGTCGATTGTCGTAATCCTTTTAATTTTATTTGCCACTATTTTCTGTGTCAAAAATATTTGGGAGATTCTTATTCTGTATCGGACTGAATGTGTTGTTTTGCGTCATTTTAAGGATGGCTCAAATCCTTTAAAATACAAGGCTGCACATTTTATTTTAGAGAACATGTCTTATCAGCATTCTTATTCTGCTGATGATTTAAGAAACTTTGAAGAAGCATATATTTTTATGGCGAAAAATGCAAAAGAGTTTCGTGATAGTGTTATTACTAAAGAAATGAATAATCTTTCATTCAAAAAAAAATGGTTAAGAAAGTATTCAGACATTTCGAATATTAGTGCTGATTATCTTATAAAGACAATTGATGAAGCATGTGATTTTTGGTTACGAGTTAATTGGCATAAAGAGTATAATGACTCTATCTTTTTTAATTATGTATTGCCATATCGTTTGTTTGACGAACCTATTAGTGACTGGCGTGAAGAGATAAAGAGAAATTTCTCATACCTCTATTCGCCTGTTGTATATAGTGAGAAAGGGGTACAATATCCAGCTTACAAAGAGTGTGTTGTTAATGCAAAGGTAGTGAATTCTCCTGATGCACTTAAAGGAAAAGTTGTACAAATGGATAGAAAAGGTGCTTATGTCACATACAATTTTCATTCTGATATTGCTGTTCAAAAACTTCTAAGATTCAGTTATAATACTTTGTTAGTAGATGTTGAAGCTATAGTTGAGTTGAATGGAAAAAAAGTGGGGACTATTGTGGTGGAACCTGCTAATAGTAAATATTCATTCCGATGTTCTCGCTTTGGTACGGTTGTTGATTTACAGAAAGGTGACAACAAGATAACAGTTAAGTATGTAAACAAACCATTTAGTCTTGACTACATGGAAGTTGCGGCATATGAGCCTTACTATGATGAGAAAACGATTAACTACTCTAATTCATATTGCCAGATTCAGAATGTAGCGACAAAGAATTATGTCTCTTTGGATACCATAAGTTCTACTATAGGTAAACCTATTACCTTGCATAAGTATTTACCAAACGACAAAACACTCAATCTTCGTCTCGACTATCAAGGATATCCATCATGGAAGATTTGTCCAATGGATTATGCGAATTTATATTTGGAAGATTATTTGGTAAATCTTGATACTATGGCTATTGTTAGTAAGCAGGTGAAGATTGAGGTTGAGAATCCAGATCCTCACTATACTGCCAACACAAGTGCATATCAGTCAAAGTACATAAACCAACAGAAATGGGTTATTATACCAGTAGGTGATGGTATGTGTAAAATAATGAATAAGCTTTCAGGTCTGTTCTGGGAATCAACTGTAGACAAAAATACTGGCAAAGAAATAATAGTTCAGAATTACTATTCGGGTAAGGCAACTCAGAAATGGAAGATAGTTAAGACAGGTAAGAATCCTCATGCTCAGTCATCCACACATCGTCGGCACTCTCGAACTCTCCACCGCCTACACCTGGACTTCTGCTGAAGAATCCCTCAAAGTCTGCACATCGAAGGGCATCTACCGTCTCTCTCAGATGGAAAAATTGACCTTC
>JAFPVC010000055.1 GCA_017413085.1 Prevotella sp. | reverse complement strand
TAGTCATTTTGTAGTCTTGTGTTACATTTTTCTGTAGCACCAAAAGTGTAACACTACGTGTAACACAAGACTGACTAACAGATGACTATTTGACCCTATATCAGGTAGTCAGATGATGGTCACTCCATCATTCAAAAGTAGAGAAGGATACTTTTACGGCAAAATAAAAGCGTTGTAAATCAAAGACTTACAACGCTTTTCTGTTTTTTGGCAACTTAATGACCTGTTTGGGTTGAACTTTGATTGACTACCCTAAAAGTCATCAAATTTGCTCTTCGCGGAGAGAGAGGGATTCGAACCCCCGGTACCTCTCAGTACGTCGGTTTTCAAGACCGATGCAATCGACCACTCTGCCATCTCTCCAAGAAGTCGTTAAACTTACAAACAGATGAGTGATTTCTGATTTGCGAGTGCAAAGGTACACATTTTTTTTCTAACTGCCAAACAAAATGACGTTTTTTTTACAAAAAAGTTGCATATCATGCGTTTTTTGTGTAATTTTGCACTTATGATATACCCTACGAACTTCGAAA
The DNA here is from genome assembly GCA_017413085.1 of Prevotella sp. GTDB lineage: Bacteria > Bacteroidota > Bacteroidia > Bacteroidales > Bacteroidaceae > Prevotella. Next base: position 13,672 of record JAFPVC010000055.1, on the reverse strand, counting down.
ACAAGATAGGTTTCACAGATATACGACGATTACTGCAAGGATGCTGCCTATGCACACTGGGCTGGGAACGCGTCAATGACATGGCTTTTCTTACAAAAGCCGAAGATGTCAGGCGCAGTCTCACTGAAACCAGTGAGTTTCGTCAGTTGATGGAAGACGATGACGAACTGTCATTGCAATACATGTTTGACGTAAGACAGAGTGTTGCACGATTGAAACTGCACGGCACTCATCTTGAGGAGCAGGAGCTATTTGAACTATTGCGCGACTTGCACACCATACACAATGTTAAAAAAAGCATAGAAAATGGCGATTATCCTGTGCTGCAGCAGCTGTCTACAAATGTATGCACCTATGCCAACGCAGCACGCAGGATTGCCTCCATACTGGACAAGTTCGGACATATCAAAGATTCTGCCTCGCCCGAACTGTTCCGCATACGCGGTGAGCAGAAGCGTACGGCCGGAAGCATATCACACACGCTGAATTCTATATTAAGATCAGCACAGGCAGAAGGTCTGATTGACAAAGACGTTACACCGACCATACGCGACGGCAGACTTGTGATACCTGTGGCACCTGCCATGAAACGCAAGATCCAAGGTATAGTGCATGATGAGTCAGCCTCTGGCAAAACGTTGTTTATTGAACCGACCGCAGTAGTGGAAGCCAACAACAAAATAAGAGAACTCGAAGCAGAGGAACGCCGTGAAGTAATACGCATACTTACAGAAATAAGTGACGAGATACGTCCTGACACTGATGGTATTTTAGAGTCAATACAATTTCTGGCGGCCATAGACTTCATTCAGGCAAAAGCACAACTGGCAGAACAGTTTGAAGCCATTGAACCTACAATTAACCCCAATCCCCACATAGACTGGAGACAAGCAACACATCCCCTTCTCAAGCAATCGCTGCAGAAACAAGGAAAAAAAGTTGTGCCTCTTGATGTAGAGTTGACCTCAGACAACGGCAAGGGCAAAATACTGGTGATATCCGGTCCTAATGCCGGAGGCAAATCAGTATGCTTGAAAACCATTGGACTGCTACAGTATATGGTACAATGCGGACTAAGCGTACCAATGAATGAAGGCAGCACGATGGGCGTCTTCTCCAACATAATGATTGATATAGGTGACGAGCAAAGCATTGAGGATGACCTGTCAACATACTCATCACACCTGCTAAACATGAAGGTGATGATGAAACATTCCACCAATGAGAGCCTTATCCTGATTGATGAGTTCGGCACAGGTACAGAGCCGCAGATAGGCGGTGCAATAGCAGAAGCCGTACTAAAACAATTCTGGAAAAGCAACGCATGGGGCATCATAACTACACACTACCAGAACCTGAAGCACTTTGCCGATGGGCATCCAGGAGTGGTGAACGGCGCAATGCTGTATGACCGACACGAAATGAAAGCACTGTTCCGCTTAGAGATTGGCAGGCCTGGCTCATCTTTCGCAATAGAAATAGCAAGAAAGACAGGAATACCAGAAGCTGTAATAGCAGATGCCTCAGAGATAGTTGGACAGGACTATATACAGAGCGACAAGTATCTTCAAGACATCGTACGCGACAAACGCTATTGGGAACAGAAGCGTCAAACCGTACATCAACGCGAAAAGGACATTGAACGCACCATAACACGCTTTGAAAGCAGTGTGGAAGAGATAGAGGCAGAGCGAAAGGCTATATTGCGCAGAGCCAAGGAACAAGCGGAAGAACTGTTGAAAGAAGCCAACAGACGCATTGAAAACACCATACGCGAAATACGCGAAGCCGAGGCTGAGAAAGCCGTAACAAAACGTCTGCGCGAAGAGATGGAAGAGTTCCGCAATGAGGTAAACGAGATAGATGCCAGCGCAAAAGACGCAGCCATAGAGAAAAAAATGCAGCAGATACTTGCACGCCGCGAAAGGAAAGCCAAGCGCAAGGCAGAGAAAGAGGCTGGCCAAGCAAGTGCACAAGCCAATGGTACTACACCAAACGCTCCAACACCCCAAAAGGATCTCGTCATCGAAGCAATATGCGAAGGCAATTATGTAAAGATAAGAGGAACCAAGAGCGTGGGTTACATCGAGAGCATACAAGGCAAGAATGCAATTGTGGTGATGGGCGACATCAGGACAAAGATGCCACTGTCGAAACTGGAGCAAAGCGAAAAGCCCGAAGCAAAAACAGCACTGACGACAAGCGACACAAGCCTTTTGACGCGCAACGTGATAGACACACACAGGAATAATTTCAGTCCTGAAATTGACGTGCGCGGAATGAGAGGCGACGAGGCCTTGTTAAAAGTACAGCACTTTGTTGATGACGCCATTCTTATGAGCATGTCACGCATACGGATTCTGCACGGCAAGGGCAACGGCATTCTCCGAGCACTCATCAGACAATACCTGGAGGCAATACCTAACGTGATTAGCTGCAAAGACGAACATGTGCAGTTTGGCGGTGCAGGCATTACAGTAGTAGAAATAGGATAAAGAAACAGTGAAGATTAGACTGAAAGACATAACATTGATATGCTCATCGGCAGAACTTGCGGACTTGCCCGAAAGGAAACTGCTAATAAATACGATTAACGCATTTTCATATAACAATGCTCGGAAAGACAACACTTTTGCCGAAGCATTGATAAAGGGTGATGCACTTGTGCCCGATGGAATGAGCATTGTCATGGCCTGTCGCATCCTACGGGCAAAAAGCCGTCCTGTGGAAAGGATAGCAGGGTGGGATTTGTTCTCGTATGAGATGGAAAAACTGAACAATAAGGGAGGGCGTGTAATGTTTCTCGGCAGCAGCAATGCCGTATTGCATAAAATAAAGGATAAGGCTGCTGAAACCTACCCTAACGTAGAAGTTGTCACCTATAGTCCGCCATATAAAGAAGAATTTACCGAAGAAGAGAACCTCCAGATTATCCAAGCAGTAAACGAAAGCAACCCAGATCTGCTGTGGATAGGGATGACTGCGCCGAAACAAGAAAAATGGGCCCATGCCAACTGGGACAAGCTTGACATACACTGTCATTGCGGAACTATCGGGGCAGTCTTTGATTTCTTCGCGGGCACAACCAAGCGCGCACCCTTATTCTGGCAAAGCCATGGATTGGAATGGCTATACAGGCTGATTATGGAACCACGACGCATGTGGCGACGCTATATCATAGGAAATACGAAATTCATAGCATACGTCATCAGCGAATTATTAGGACGCTGATACTGTACTATCTAGTACCCATCTGCTGATAATCCTCCAAATGCCGAATAACCAAAGTCCTGAAACGCTCACTTTTAAGCAATGGCAGTACTTCCGTATTTAGTCTGCTGTATGCCTTTGAAGCGTATTCATGCAGTCCAAGTACAACGTATGCCATAAACAACAACGTCTGCAGCTTAGCCGCAGTGTTGTTGGTATCCGCCTCCGTATTAGAGTAGGAATTAACAAAGCGCTCCATCTTATCACGCTCGTCATCAGTTATTACTTCTCCATCCAACCTTTTCCGCCACACGCCTTCCGCCCATGGGAGAAACGTATCCATCATTCTATATAAATGCTTGTTATCCGAGGCAAAACGTATAACCTGCAAGTTTTCCGGTTCAACATCAAGTGTTGATACTGCCACGAGATTCGACAAACTTACTACTACCTTCCCGCCTTTCTTTCCTTTTGTAGTAACAAGAACACCTTCTACACCTGCGAATGGACCTCCAATAATCCGCACCTCATCTCCTTTCTTCAGTTTAGCATCTTTTATATCCTCCATCGGAGCACCGTTCTTATATAATGACACCACCCTGATAAACATCTCCATTTCCCTGTCACTAACCACCATGGGTTTGCGTTCGAAATTACCATAGCTCTTACCAGGAGCAACTCCCGGGCGATGATACAACAGGTGCAGACGGGTTATATGCCTTATGTTCTCCTCTATCTTTCTACGTTCACCACGGATAAAAACATAATTAAAAGTCAGCAACCTTGACGTAGTGCGCCGTCTTGGCTCACCATCATGCTTTGTCACAAGTGTGGGAACAAAAGTCTGAAACTCCAGTTCCTCCACACGATTTTTTATTTCTTCTGTCATGAATGCGGCCTGTGCCACATACCACTTTATCTCGTCTGTCATTATTTATTCTATCAATTTCTCGTAAATCTCATTACTGTGAGAGAATATGCAGGCACCTCCAGTTCCACCATATCGCCCGTTTTAATTGTTGTCACGCTGTTGTTGCTCCAATCCTTGGTTCTGTCGGGCGAGACAGGTGCAGATAATTGTGTAAGCGTCACCGTATTCGAATAACCTACAGGTTTTTCCATACTAAGTCTCACACTTGATGGCAACATGCTTACCACCTTTACTATCACGTCGCCAGTCTTACTGTCTACGACAACAGACTTATCTATACGTTCTGCGAGTGCAGCCTTATGCGGTTTTCTGCCATCTGTGCTCTTGTAATCAACCTCAACGTCAGAATACACATAAGTATCGCCACTATTCTGACCGAAAGCCCGCTGCACATAATAGTTTGCCGTTGGCTGCACCTCGGTATTATTGAAATAAATCAAATCAGGATTCCAACTGGTATGCTTCTGCTTTGCAAGCAAAGGAGCATACGACGACATCACCACGACATCTGCATTACGCTCCACATTTGTAAGATAAGCAGCCTCAACAAGTGCATTGCTTACGTTGTTTCCCTTTGATGCCCACTCACCAAGATACACCTTCGTACCGTTTCTGTCATACTTGTCATAGAAATCGCGATGATGGAAATACCATCCCGGAGTGTTGTAATAATGCTCGTCAACTATCTCTATATTCTTTTCCTTTGCCTCTTTCCATCCATACTCATAGTCTGATCCCTCCCAGAAAGGACCTACTGTTCCTACTATGGTTATCTCTGGATGTGCTTTCTTAACTCCTTCTATCAGGAAACGGTATCTTTCCATAAAAACATCACCGAGCAAGTCTTCGTTACCTATACCGAGGTACTTCATGTTAAACGGTTTCGGATGACCAGCCTTTGCTCTCATGGCAGCCAGTTTTGATGTCTTTGCATCACCATTAGCCCATTCTACAAGGTCAAGTAACTCCTGCAGATAACTCTCCATCGTGAGCGGTTTGCCATTATAAGTATATGGTGACGGCTTACCACCAAGCTCACGCTCAAACGGTATTCCACCCTGCTGTCCATTTCCTCCATGTGACGAGTTCTGACATGGAACTCCTGCTGCAAGCACCGGCAGCGGCTCTGCTCCTATATCCTCGCAAAACTGAAAGTACTCATAGAAACCAAGTCCACGAGTTTGATGATAGTGCCATATATTGAAGTCACCCTGTCTTTCCCAAAGTTCGCCTATTGACGATTGCCAGTGATAGATATTATCAATGCCGTTCCCATGAGTGGCACACCCACCAGGGAAACGCACGAAACGCGGTTTCAAGTCTGCTATAGCCTCAGCTAAATCACGGCGCATTCCATTTACACGTCCTTTATAGGTATCCTTTGGAAACAGCGATACCATGTCAAATGCTATTTCGCCCGTCTGTAATGGTTCTATAATGAGCACTGCATCATTTGCCGTTTGCGATGACACCATCTCAGCCTTAACATTCTTCCAATCATCATCCGATTTCAGCACTGTCGTTGCCAGCATATTCCCATTGGCCATGATGCTGACTTTGAATTTTCCCTTACCACGCACAAGGGACGAGAACAAGTACTTTTCACCCTTTCTGACGGCTATGCCATCCCATCCTTCGTTTATTAGTTTTCCTCCCACACTTGCTGTGCTGAGCACAATATAGTGTGGGTTATTTTTATGCATTGGTTGCACGGACTCCACTTTGCCTGTCATGCCGTTTCCATCTATACGCCATGCCGTCATGGCATTCCATCCGTCGTGGTCTCTTTTAGAATATTCAAAGTCGCGGTTCTGAACCAATTCACCATACAATCCTCCATCAGCGGCATAACTTATGTCTTCAAAAAACACTCCCATAAGATTGGAGCTGATAGGCTTAGTATCCGTCCAGTCAACAGTCATTTTTACTGTCACACTGTCTGTTGAGTTTGCGAGATAAGTCCCAGTCTGAACATAGTTTTCCCGTTCAAAAGCATAGTTCCGCTCGGCAAGTGCTTTCCTGTCAAGCAAAGCTTGAAAATCCGTATATGGTATGCGTATTACATTGTCAGCAGCAGCCTTCTTCTGACTCAACAGACGTTTTGCAAACTCCGAGACACTCAGCACAGGATAGTCCTGTGGTTTCCACAGAGCCAGAGTTTCCGTTTTTGTCACTGCAATTTGATTAACTGTCGTGTCTGGAATAAAGGTTGCACTATACTGCCGTCCATCATAACTTATCACAGGATAATACATCTTTTTTTGCCTTCCCCATGGCCCGTAATCACTTGAAAACAGAGTATGATTCAAGTGTTTCCAGTGCTTGCCATCTATAGAATAAGATATCTGAAAAGCACTTGAGCCATTTCTCACATCCGGCTTTATATAAACAGAGTCTGGGTGATTAGCCGAAGCTGTTAACCCCATCGTCAGCATCAACGCTGCTATAGTCTTTCTCATTTTTGAATATTTAGTCTAATATCGATATTATTGTTATTTTACATGTAAGTCCTTCGCTCCACAAATTTCCGTTGATATTTCGCCAATATCACCACATTGCTGATTAGTAGCATTATACACCCTAACGAAGTCTATATATTCAAGATGCACAGCACGACGGCTGATTGGTTCCACCGCCCAGCCTATATCAAACGAGTTTCCATTCTCGTCTGTATTAGGCACGTTGTCTACATATCCATAGCGCAGCGTCCTGAATTTCCAAAACGTGTCAAGATATCCATTGGCAGGCAAAAGCGTTCCCCTGTATTTCAATTCTCCACAACTTGCAAGCCACAGAGGGAAATACTCCTGATCATGATATCGATTTCTATATACTACCCCACTCTTTCCATGACTATCTGTCCACGGCACGTCATTCATTTCACTGTAACGGTATGTTATCTCATAGCCATACTCCACTTTACCAATGCTATCCACGTCAGCAGAACCGCTCAGTTCATACCAGTCGTCATCGGGAAGTCCGTTAGCGTTCTCATCCTGCGACACCATCACAATGCCCGGCTCGCTGCTACCGGAATGGGCATTACCTTTTATATACAAGTCATATTCTCCGGCAACATTCTTCACCGAATGGTCAAAATGGAAAGTAATATAACCGCCATATCCCCCAAGCGACACCATGCCGTCTCTGCCTCCACCTATTGCCTGAGTGCACTTTGCTGTCATTTCCGCAGAACCATCGCCTGGCTCATACCTGGGCAAGACATTAACAAACTGTCCCGGAGCGGGCATATACTCATCCACTGCACATATATACGGACTGCTGCCGGTGGTTGACGGTTCATACTGCGAACCATTCGCTGCCAGCGACGTACTTACAAATACCGCACGCGATGGTATGTCACCTGTATTTTGTTTCCAAACGAACGTGCCATCTGCGCGAAAATGCAATATTTCTCCGCTCGACACATAATCCTTTGCATCAAACAAATAAAAATCCTTTGTCACTGGATTCACTATCAAGCCATACGGCAGTGTCATTGCCTTTACCTGCGGCGAATCAAACAAGCGGGTGCTTATCTGTTCATGTGTCGCCACATTCACCAAACCGTGAACCGACGTATTTTGTGCCGTAATGTTGTTCCACTGCGTACCTTGATAATATAATGTATCACCAACCAGACACATTTCACTCACTGGCACGTCCACACAACCCGTCACCTGCATATTACCAGCATTGTCCTTACTCAGGTAATATAACCTTGACGGCACCGCATTGTAGTCTCCCCTGCTGCTCACCCACAACTGTCCATATTTGTCTGCACGCAGACGGTGCAAGTTGGGTGCAACATCAATCTTGCGCTCCTCATGGAAAGTGGCCAGATCTACCACACTCACCGTGCGGTCATAGTCCGGCACACGATAGCCTCCTGAGTTTGCAACATACAGTTTGTTGCCCACTATAGCCATCTCCTCTGGCTGATAGCCTACCGTAACAGAGTCAACCTTGGCAAGCGTGAGCGTATCTACCTTATATACACGTCCTAACTGTGTATTTGTGCCCATCTGAACAGGTCCCACGTATGACGACACATACGCATACCTGCCATGAAACACCACATACCGACAGTTCGGAATGTTTACCTGCCCTATACGATGACACGAGTCTGCACTGCATACCTCCACTTTATTGGAACAGTTGACCACAATCCACAGACGTGAGCCATACACCTGAATGTCATTGCCTACGTCGCCCAGTTCCTTCACTGTATGCGGATTGCGTGAAGCGAATATATTACGCAGGAAATATGTCTGTCCATCAACATTCGACAGGTCAAGGTAATCAACAGTACACTTATTTGCCCCCATGTTGCCCTCACAAAGCAGATACATTCCACGGGCATCGCCTGAAGCAGTAGCCGGCACTACATTTTCTTCTACGAAGTTCACGAGTTCATCATTACGGCACGACTGCACAGCAACAATTAACAGCAACAAAAAAAGTATGATTATCTTCTCACGTATGTGCATCTTTCTGTCATTTTGACTGCAAAGGTAATCATTTTATTTCTAAATTCAAAAATATTACACTATTTTCACGGTTATTCTTTGGCCTGTCAAGAAAAATTCGTAACTTTGTATTCACGTTTTCATAATAACATAACTATACCGACAATATGGAGAAATACACTATAATATCCAATGCCTCCGGCACGAGGAACATTGAAATAAGCGAGACGAACCTCAAGACTATACAGAAGTATAATCTCTTCGACGGGCTGATAGGCAGTAACGGCATAATCGACGACTCAAGCGTAAGCCACCTGCAGCACCTTGCCGGAGGACTCATCGATTCTTCGTATGCCTCTGACAATGACTTGCTTGACTTCTACCGCGAAGTGCTTGCCCACCCCAACATGAAAGCCACATGTCTTCGCAACCTGATGCAACTGTATGCTGAATGGGCAGAGAAACATCCCGTTGAATCTCCTGACAACGCTGAATGTTAACCGATTTCCTGCCTACTACAAAGAAAGAGTGTGAACTGCGCGGCTGGACTGAGCTCGATGTCATTCTCTTCTCCGGCGATGCCTACGTAGACCATCCTTCGTTTGGTGCTGCCGTAATAGGTCGTGTGCTTGAGGCTGCAGGATACAGAGTGGCCATTGTTCCTCAACCCGACTGGCATGGTGACTACCGCGACTTCAAGAAATTAGGACGGCCAAGGCTTTTCTTTGGTATATCGCCAGGTGCCATGGACTCCATGGTCAACAAATACACAGCCAACAAGCGTCTGCGTTCTGAGGACGCCTACTCACCTGACGGTCGCCATGACTGCAGACCTGAGTTTCCGTCCATTGTCTATACGAAGATACTCAAGCAACTGTTTCCCGACGTGCCTGTCTTTCTTGGCGGTATCGAGGCTTCACTGCGCCGTCTGACGCATTATGACTATTGGAGCGACTCGCTGCACAAATGCCTGCTCTGCGACTCCGGGGCTGACATGATAACCTACGGTATGGGCGAGAAAGTGACTGTGGCTCTTGCCAATGGTTTGGCAGAAGGACGCTCTCTGCAGGAACTGCACAACATTCCGCAGATTGTGTTTCTCGCCGAAAAGGATGACATACCCGGAGGAATAACGGATGACGACATTGTGCTGCACTCGCATGAGGAATGTCTGAAGAACAAACGATTTCAAGCCGAGAATTTCCGCCACATTGAGGAAGAGTCTAACAAGATGCACGCACAGAGACTCATACAGGGTGTTGACGGCAGATACGCTGTTGTCAATCCGCCATATCCTCCTATGACGACTGAGGAGATTGATGCTTCTTTCGATTTACCTTACCAGCGTGTGCCTCACCCGAAATACAAGGGCAAACGCATTCCGGCATACGACATGATAAAATTCTCCGTCAACCTGCACCGCGGTTGTTTCGGCGGCTGTGCGTTCTGCACCATATCCGCTCATCAGGGCAAGTTTATTGCGTGCCGTTCCAAGGAAAGCATACTGCGTGAAGTGCGCGAAGTGGTAAAGTTGCCTGATTTCAAAGGTTATTTGTCCGACCTCGGCGGACCGTCGGCCAACATGTATGGCATGCACGGCCGCAACATGAAGGCCTGCGAGGTATGCAAGAAACCGTCTTGCCTGCATCCACAGGTATGTCCCAACCTTGTAAACGACCATAGGGCACTACTCGACATATATCATGCCGTTGACGCTATGCCCGAGATAAAGAAGAGTTTCATCGGCAGCGGCGTGCGCTATGATTTGCTGCTGCACCATAATAATAAGGAGGAATACTGCAACGAGGCTGCACGCCAGTATACCTACGAACTGATTACGAAGCACGTGAGCGGACGACTGAAGGTCGCGCCTGAACACACCTCTGATAATGTATTGAACCTGATGCGCAAGCCTTCGTTTAAACTATTCTTTGAATTTAAGCGCATATTCGACAAAATCAATGCGAGCGAGGGACTGAAACAGCAGCTCATTCCCTATTTCATTTCCTCTCACCCTGGATGCACTGAGCGCGACATGGCTCATCTGGCCGACATCACTAAAAGAATGGGTTACAAACTGGAGCAGGTTCAGGACTTTACCCCTACGCCTATGACCGTGGCTACAGAGATGTGGTATACGGGTTACGACCCTTACACCCTGGAGCCGGTATTCTCTGCAAAGACGCAAAAGGAGAAACTGGCACAGCGCAAATACTTCTTCTGGTATAAGGATGGTGATGACAACGATGATGCCCGACGCCATGCCCACAAAGGAAGCGACCACCGTGGCAACAACAGCTACTCTAAAGGCAATAGCAGCGCCAAGGGTAATAACAACTACGGCAACGACAAGAACAAGAGCAATAAAGGCAACGAAAAAAAGAAGCCCAAGTCATACAACCCGAACTTCAATGGCGGTGGCCGACGCAAGAGGTAGCTGGTTTTATTTTACCCACGTAACCCAATCAGGCTTTCTCTCTGCCTGCGGCTTGCATGCGTTCTCGGCAGCATAGCCGACGATGCAGTTACCTATGCCTTCATATTCATCTGTAATACCCAGTTTGCGGAGTATTTCCTTGCCTTCTTCTGTCTCAAACATTTCCTTGGCGCGGTGTATCCAGCACGACCCAAGCCCCAGACTGTTTGCAGCTATCATCATGTTTTCCATCACCAGCGAGCCATCATACACACGTGTTGCTACATCCTTTCTTGCAAGCACGACAAGCACCACCGGTGCACCATAAAACGGATCACTGTGTCCCGAACTGGTCGTCAGGTTGTTACCCATTATTATGTCAAGGTTCATGCGACTGAGACGGTCACGCATATCTTTCTGCGTCACGGCTATGATTATCGGCGACTGGCTGTTTCTTCCCGTTGGAGCATACATTCCTGCACGCACTATTTCTTCAAGCAGTTCCTGTGGCACTGCCTTGTCTTGATATTTCTTTACGCTCCGACGCGTAATAATGTCATTGATTGTCCGATTCATATTCTCTTCAATTCTTCAATCTTTCAATTTTTCAATTTTTCAATTCTTCAATTCTTAAACCCTTCAATTTTAAACGTCAGCGTCTTCGGCAGTTTCACCCATTTGCTCTTGCCTGCCACCTTGAGCGTGCTGCCACTCTCCTGACGCAAAGTATACGTACCGTCAGCATTCAGCGTCAGCGTTGCAATGAGGTCCTCTGAACCATAGTCGTTGGTAATCTCCAGCGTAGCCTTGCGTCCGTCGGCATCCACTTCCACACCTGTCACAATCCACACGCGTGAGTCATTGGTCTTCTTCAGGTAACCGAACGTCTCACCGAGTATTTCCTGCCCAGGTATCTTTATCGTTTCCTCATACAGGTTCAAATCCATAAACACGCTGTACTCCTTGTTCTCTATACGCACCTTAAAGGTTTCCTGCGCCATGGCTGTCATGCCAAGCACAAGCAGTATTGCGGTCATTATGTTTCTAATCTTCATATTCTTCTGTCATTTAATAAAACAAAACCTGAGTGCAAAGTTACGAAACTTTTCCATAACTGCCAAACCTCACGCAGTTTTTCTTTCCCAATAATTTGCGTAATTGAAATAATAATCGTAACTTTGTCATTTATGAACGACAATTTGATAATTCGCAATGCTACCGCAGACGATGCCGCAGCCTTGCTTGGCATTTATGCTCCTTACGTAGAGCATACCGCCATTACTTTTGAAATTGAAATACCCACTTTAGAGGATTTCACTGAACGCATCAGGACTTTATCCAGGGACTTCCCTTACCTCGTGGCTGAGTTGAACGGCAAGGCCGTGGGATACAGCTATGCCCACAAGCTGAGGGAACGCGCTGCATACAATCACTGCGTGGAGATGACGGTATATATTGACCGCAACATGCGGCAGCATGGCATTGGCAAAGCCCTATATAACGAAATGGAACAAAGGCTTCGCAACATCGGAAAGAGGAACCTGTATGCCAGTGTAACATGGACAGACGAGGAAAACGAATACCTGACGCACGACAGCGTGTCGTTTCATGAAACGATGGGGTACAGGAAGGTTGGACATTTCCACGAATGTGGGTTTAAGTTCAACCAATGGTTTGACATGATATGGATGGAGAAAATCATTTCTGCTTCATGCTTCTGCATAACAGTACTATCATGCCTGCAACAATCACCAGTCCTATGACAACCGGGCCGTACTGATAGAATTCGCTCTCGTAAATTATTTTCAGATACAGTGCCGCATAGTTGACTACAAAAAGAAGCAGTCCCCCCATCAGGGCTATGCCCAATGCCTGCTTCGTTCCCCGTGGATTGGTTTCCCACGTCCGTTCTTTTACGATACTATAGCCTATATACGCCAATGGAACGAGTCCCATAAGCACTGCCAATCCGAGAACTAAATTCTTCTTCGTTTCTCTCTCCCGCTCCGCCTGTTCACGCTTTTGAAACACCTGATCCATCTGCTCCTGCATGTCGCGGTATTTTCCGTCCTTGTCATATATGCTGTACATGTCTTCAGGCGACCCCGACACATGCAAAGCGACAAAAGCAAACAATATGGTAAGTAAAGTTTTCATTATCTGAGACATATTTTTCGCAAAGTTACATTTTTTTCAACACATTGCAAAAATACAAATTATTTAATGAACCTGCAAATAATTTGCTTTTTTTTATTTAATCTAATTGTTAGAATTATTATTAATGGATAATTCGTGGGTAATTCATGGACATTAGTGTTGAGGTTACATCTATTCTTCATTTTTCGCTCCATAATGCACAATGGTCACGAAAAAGGCTTCTAACCTTGCAAAATGTCATTTTGAAAATGTTCATGTGGAGATTAAAACTAGAGAATGGTTTTGCATGAATTACTCATGAAAAACGCACTTTTGAGGACTTCTGTCAGCAGTTACACTGTAAAAGGACCTTGATTACGATGCAATCAGGGCTCTTTTACTGTGTAATCAGGGCACTATTAGTAGGTAAAAGGATAGCGATTAGGGTGCAATATGATAGCTTTTACTGTCTGAAGAAAATGCCACTGCTGATTATCAAGAGGTTACAAC
>JAFPVC010000001.1 GCA_017413085.1 Prevotella sp. | reverse complement strand
CATGCTTGAACGGGCATCTGAAGCACCTCCTGACGATACGGAAAACGAATGAGGGGGCTTGTCATAAAACATAAATATGCCCAACCACTGGTAATAAAGAGGTTGGGCATGGGGAGGTCATGTTTAGCGGACAGTAATAATTTTACACCTTATTATAATACTTAATACACCGCTGAGGGTGCTTTTTTCAAAAAAATAAAAAAAAATAAGAAAAAAATTTGCGTATATTAAAAATTCTTACTACCTTTGCACTCGCAAATGAGAAATCACTCATTTGGGCGCTTAGCTCAGTTGGTTCAGAGCGTCTGCCTTACAAGCAGAGGGTCGGGGGTTCGAATCCCTCAGCGCCCACCTCTCTCTCTCTCTAACTCTTTGGGGTTCCGACAACCAGGTAACTGATGTCGGAACTCTTTTTTTATAACTCAATCATAACTCAAGATAGTCCCCCACTCTATAACGTCAAGAGCCGAGGCAACAGTGCCCCGGCTCTCATATTCATTCACTTTCGACAGTAGTATTTCATCTGTCTGCCTTAATTATTTCAGTCCTATCTTTCCAAGAGCTTTGTCCGTAGCTTCATTTACCTTGTCGTTAGCTTTCTGCTTGGCGGCATCAATCTGGTCGTTAGCCTTCTGCTTGGCTGCATCAACCTGATCGTTCACTTTCTGCTTGGCTGCATCCTTAGCCTCTTCTACCTTCTTGTCGGTAGCGTCCTTCACTTCGTTTGCTGTCTGTGTAGCATCAGCCTTAACGGCTGCTGCAGCCTGATTGGCTATGTCGGTGATACTTGCCTGGCTTACGGTATTGACAAGACCGTTGATAGTCTCGTTGCCACTTGCAATTTTCTTGACCTTTTCTGAGTTGGAATCAATGAACGCCTTGATTTTTGAAGCGTACTCCTTAGCCTGAGCCGTGTCGCCCTTCGCTATGAGGTCGGCTATGGTTTGCTGTGCCTGTTGCGCCAGTGTGGCCATTGCCGCAGGGTCGTCAGCATTAAGTTTTTCATTAAGCTGATTTACGATGGCATCAGCGTCGACGGTAGCATCAACCGTTGCAGTGGAGTCAGCAAGTTCTGTGTTTTCGGCGGTCTTGTTGCCGCAAGAGGCGAGGCCAAGCAACGTGCCAGCCACGGCCAAGAAGAATAGTTTTTTCATTTTCTCGTCTTTGTTTAAGTTACCTTATTGTATTATGAGTAGGACACATATAGTCCCCACAGGATGCAAAGTTAGTTATTTTTTCGGATATGCAAAAGGAAATGCTGTTTTTTTTCAGTATTGAATGAAAAAAAAATCAACTCAAGCATACATCACAGTGACCACAGTCTTCCTTGGTCGTCTCACCGAAGTATTCCATGAGCATACGTTCGCGGCAAGTGTCGTTCTCACTGACATACTGCAGTATTTTGGTTATGCGCTTGCTCATGCGGCTGCGTTGGTCTTCATATACAGCCTTTGACAAATTGAGCAGCCGGGAGTCTGTTCTTTGCCTTGTATAGGTGATAGTGGGGATATTGCGTGCAGGAACGTATCGTATCAGTCGTCGCGCGGCAAGAGACTTCAAAGCGTTGTGCAGTTCATCGTGTGACAGTTTTGCACGCAACTGTATAACCTTGAAGTCTATGTAGGTAAGGTCGGAGAATAGGGAACCATACGTGCGCAGCAGAGCATTAAGAGTATTTTCCTCATTGGGTGTAAGGTTGGTTACGTTGTATAGTTCACTGCGCGTCACGTTGAATATCACCCTTGGACGGTTTTCGTCATCTTGGTTGAAATTAATGTAGCCGGCATTCTGCAATACAGACAACGCACCCTCGAGCGCTATGGGGAAATGGTGAAAGCGGATGCAGAACAGTTGTTCATTGAACTCGTAGGTGCGTCCTGCGCCTGTCTCAACTGCCAGTTCAAAGAAATAGGCCAATTGGTCGTACACCTTTATTATATAGTCTTTTGGTGGAAAGGCGGTATCAACATGACGCAAGAGAGAAGCGTGGTCTCCCTTGTTATGAAGAAGTACTGCGTAAGACCGTTTGCCATCGCGCCCGGCACGTCCGGCCTCCTGAAAGTATGCCTCGACAGAATCGGGACAATCGATATGGATAACCAATCGCACGTCGGGTTTGTCAATCCCCATACCGAAAGCGTTTGTGGCAACCATTACGCGTATTTCGCCAGCCTGCCATTTCTGCTGCCGCTCGTTTTTTATGGTAAAGTCAAGTCCGGCATGGTAAAACGTGGCACTAACTCCTTCTTCGCACAGAGCCATGGCCAATTTGCGTGTTTTCTCCCTGTTACGCGTATATACAATCACACTGCCCCTAACAGAAGATATGATGTGCATAAGTTCACGGAATTTGTCTTCAGTATCCCTGACGACGTATGACAGGTTAGGACGACGGAAACTCATGGAGAAAGTGTTTGCATCCTCTCCGAACATCAACTTCTCCTTGATGTCAACGGCTACTTCTGGCGTAGCCGTAGCTGTGAGCGCAAGTACGGGCACACCGGGCTTTACATCCCTCAATTTGCATATCTTGAGGTATGACGGGCGGAAGTCATAACCCCATTGTGAGATGCAATGTGCCTCGTCAACAGTGATGAAGCACACGTTCATATAGAATAATTTAGAGAGAAAGAGTTCGTTGGAAAGCCGCTCTGGCGACACATACAAGAATTTCACTGCGCCAAAGATTGCATTGTCGAGAATGCGCTGCACCTCGTCATGTGTAAGTCCGGAATAAACAGCCTCAGCCTTGATGCCTCGAGCCTTCAGGTGTTCTACCTGGTCTTTCATCAATGCCACAAGCGGTGATATGACAAGGCATACGCCATTCATGGCCAGTGCAGGCACTTGGAACGTGATGCTCTTGCCGCCGCCCGTAGGCATCAGCCCGAGGGTGTCGTGGCCACTGCCGATACTGCGTATGATGTCAAGTTGTATGCTCCGGAAAGAAGAATAGCCGAAGTAATGCTGCAGAATCTGCTCGTAAGTCATGTGGAAGTTAGTTGCTATTCTTCGTTGAAGTGTATATCTTCAATCTGAAGTTGCACGTTGCCGCGCTTATATATATTCTCTTCTATGGTATAAAGGATGCTGAATGAACGTCTTGACTTGATGTAGCGTGCCGCCGCAGACTGTCCGAATGCAATGCCGTTAAGCACGGTAGGCGATTTAGAGTCAACAAGTTCAAGTTTGATGTGTTCCTGCTGCCTGCCTACAACCTTAGAGGTTCCGAAATCATACACTCCCTTGGTCACAAAAGTGGGTTTTGTGTTGCCAGGCCCGAAAGGCGCAAAGCGTTTTAAGTCATGCAGGATTCGTTTGTTGATATCGCAGAAGTCAATGACTGCGTCAGCATACAGTGTAGGTACGGTCTGCGTAGGCTGGATATGAGTACGTACATATTCCTCAAAACGTTGCTTGAACTTGTCAACGTCATCCCAGCGTATGGTCAGTCCACAGGCGTATGTGTGGCCACCGAAGTTTATCAGCAGGTCACGGCAACTCTTGACAGCGGCATAGACATCAAATCCCGCCACTGAACGGGCTGAGCCTGTAGCAAACTGCCCGTCGCGCGTCAATACCACAGTCGGACGGAAATACATGTCCGTAAGCCTTGATGCCACAATGCCTATGACACCTTTCTTCCAATGCTCATCATAAACCACAATACATTGCGGATGTTCCTGTTTATCAAGATGAGCCACAATGCTGTTGGCCTCTTCGGTCATCAGTTTGTCTATTCCCTTGCGCTGTTCATTATATTCATCTATGCTCTTGGCTATGCGCAATGCAGCGGCTGGGTCACGCTCAACCAACAACTCCACGGAGCGCTTGCCATTCTCCATACGTCCTGAGGCATTAATGCGAGGTCCGATTTTGAACATGATGTCGCCCATGGTGATTTCACGGTCGTTGAGACCACAGATGTCTATAATGGCTTTGATACCAACGGAAGGCTGCTGGTTAAGAATCTTCAAACCATGATATGCCAGAATACGGTTTTCGTCAGTTACCTCCACCAAGTCAGCGGCAATACTGATGGCGCACAGGTCAAGCAAAGGAGTAAGACGCGAGAAAGGTATTCCGTTGTTTTTGGCGAAAGCCTGCATCAGTTTGAAACCAACTCCACATCCACATAGGTGCTTGAAAGGATAGCTGTCGTCGGCACGCTTGGGGTTAAGCACGGCTACAGCTGGCGGCAGCATGTCGTCTGGCACATGATGGTCACACACTATGAAATCGATGCCCAATGTCTTGGCGTATGCTATGCTCTCATGGGCTTTGATACCACAGTCAAGTATAATGACAAGCTGTACCCCTTGTGCTTTAGCATAGTCAACTCCTTTTTTGCTCACACCGTAACCTTCATCGTAACGATCGGGAATGTAGTACTCAATGTTGCTGTAGAACTGAAGCAGAAACTTATATACCAATGCCACGGCGGTACATCCGTCTACATCGTAATCACCGTAAATCATAATGCGTTCCTTACGGCCTATGGCGTCATTAAGTCGGTCGACCGCCAAATCCATGTCGCGCATGAGGAACGGGTTAATCAAATCGCTGAGTTGTGGACGGAAGAAACGTTTGGCAGCAGACTCGGTTGTGATGCCTCGCCGCACCAGTT
The DNA here is from genome assembly GCA_017413085.1 of Prevotella sp. Lineage (GTDB taxonomy): Bacteria > Bacteroidota > Bacteroidia > Bacteroidales > Bacteroidaceae > Prevotella. The sequence continues at coordinate 36,408 of JAFPVC010000001.1, read as the reverse complement.
GTAGCGTAAGCATGGGAGCGATGTTGAGCTTCGCACTCAACTCCTGCGCCTGCTTACGCTGTTGTTCGCTGGCTTCGTATGTAGTCCACTTAAAATCCATTTTATTAACGGCAGATACGTCAGTTCGTTTTTTTGACGTCAAACTTCTTTACCATGCCGTCCGGTGTCATCTCTATGCTTACGGAATATTTGGCGTATGTCTCAAGGTCAGCGTTGGTGCGCTCTATGTTCTGCTCTGCACTGAAACGTGCGATGAGGTTAGCCGGTTCATCAGCGTTTTCTACACCTTTTTCTACTTTGAAGTTGTCAAGGATGTGCCAATTCATGTTGGTAATGTCATCCTTATACATCTTGTTCATGAATGATATGGCGTGTTGCTCGGCATCATCGCTTACTACGCTGCGCAGTTTCTGCTCGTTGCGTGCGTTTATAGCCTGGAAGAAACGCTTGCACACGTCACGCGCCCTGCTTTTCTCCTCGGCAGTAACCTCCTTGGCCTTCTTGTTGTCAAGATTATCTTGTGCAAGGCTCGCACGTTTGCTATCCGGGTGCATCTTCAGGTATTCTGCGTATGCCTCAGAAGTTCCCTTGCGCTGTGCCACGCTGAAATCGATTGAGTCTATGAGGTCTTCTGCTTCTCCTTTATGAAGAGACTGCGGGTGAGTCTTTATAAAATCAGACAGTTTGCTCTTTGAACCGCTCTGTAAGGCTGTAATCCAGTCTGCGTCTTCCTGATTGAGCAGCGACAGACGCGCATTGACAGAGTCACGGTGTGCCTGCGGGGCATCATTAAACTGCACAAGATAATCCTTCAAATCCTGCACGTTGGTGCTAAGCATGGCCTCCTCATAGCGCTGCTGTTCCATTTTCTCGTTGGCGGCATTACTCCACATCCAGTATGCTATGATGCACACTACGAGCGCAATGATGAATGAGAGCATCATAATGAGACTCTTATTCTTCTTCTGTGGTTCACCATAAAGCGGAGTAGAACTATCATAAGCAGGTTCTTCGTCTTCTGCTTTTGCTTCGTCTGTCCTAACTTTGTCATACGGTTTGGTGGCTACAGTCCGAGACTGAATGGTCTCTTGTGGTGTCGGCACACTTTCGCCTACGTTCTCATCTGTACTGACAACAGAAGCGTTTTCAGTAACAGTTTCCGTGTCGTTGCCGAATTTAATAGGACGGTATCCGCCGGCTGGAATATTGCCTGCAATCTTAATGCCGCAGTTAGGGCATATAGCGGCCTGATCGCTTACCTGGTGTCCACATTCAGGACATAATATTAGTGCCATATTGTTGCTAAGTTATAAGTTACAGAATAATGTGATATCATGGTTCACCCTTGCGATGTCGGAAACGCAGTTCGCGCAGTTTGTGTTCACCCATAAAGCGGCTTTTGTCCACGTAGCCGTTGATACCGTGCAGGTGTCCACTTCCTGTATATTGCCACATCGTGATGTCACGTCCGTCAGCCAGTACAGGCTCGCGTGTGGAATACTGCGCAATCATGAGCAGATAACGGTCGAGTTTGCCCTGAAAATGCTTGTTATAGAAGTTGGTTCCTACATAGATGAGAGGGCGTTGTCTGTATACCTGCTCTATCATGTCAAGAAACTTAAAGAGCGAGTCACACAGTTGCTCCGTGCTCAGGCCACCTGTTACTTCTACGTCTATCATCGGAATGAGATCCTGCTCGCTTGGTTTGCACTGCGCAAAGAAATTCGCCACCTGCAGTTCTTGGTCCACCGTAGGACGGTAGAAATGATAGGAACCAACCTTCAATCCATAGTTATGGGCAGTCAGCACGTTCTGTTCGTATGTAGGGTCTATGCGCGTACTTCCCTCTGTAGCCTTTATGTATACATAAGCCATCTTTGTGCCAGTGCCAACCGTTTCCCAGAACACTTCGCCTTGATAGTGAGAGATGTCTATGCCGTGGATATGAGAACAGGTGTCCTCACATTCGCTGTATGGCGATTGTGCAGCGGCTGTGCAGGTAAGCATGCTCAGCAGGACTGCCGTGATAGTATGTATAGTGTATTTAAAGTTTAACGTCGGGTTAATCATAAATGCAAAATTAATAATAATTCTTGACATAAGCAAATGTTTTGCTTTTTTTAATGCGTTCAATTGAAACGCTGCGCAATATCATCATTGGATATTATCGTGTAGATTAGTTTGCCGTCGTGAGTGTAGCGTTGCGAATCACAGTCAAGCAACTGTTGCAACAGCCCTTTCAACTCTTCTGTTGAGAGAATCTCACCGTATGGCGTGGCGGCTTTTCTGGCAAGTGATACCGCCAGGATTGTGTAAACTTCCTCCGTTGCTGCAGCGCAGTGCTCTGCTGCATCTGTCACAAGGTCTGTAACAAGTTTTGCACAATCTAATCCGCCGAGTCCCGATGGAATACCTGAAACAGAGTAATTGTTTCCACCGAGGTCAGTTATTTCAAAACCAATGGAATGAAGGTCTTCAATGATACGTGGCATGTCTGCAGACAGAGCCGGATCAAATTGTATCACCTCAGGAAACAACACTTTCTGTGTGCTTGCGGAATGTTCGGCTACCGTGCGCATGTATTTCTCATACAAGATACGCTGGCTGGCACGGTTCTGGTCGATAACCAGCAAACCCGCACTACATTGCGTAATAATGTATTGTGCATTCAATTGCGAGCAGTCGCCACTTATATCTTCTATTGATATTACATTAGAATTGTTTACGGTGTGCAGATTGTCCGCATCATCAGGCCACAGTTTGTCAAACAGACCGTTTGTACCGTCATCTATTTGAGAAGTGCGTGGAAACAGTTCTTCCCAACTCTGAGCGTTCTTAGAGTGTGAATTTTCCCTGCCGCCTGCAGATTTAAATGGGTTGTATTGAGGATTAAAGTCTATGTGTGGTATGTTTGCATTGCTGATGTTCTGTGGATTGAACACGGGAATGTCGGGTTTTCCCTCTGTATCGAAATCAAGTGCAGTGGCACTGGTGAACTTCCCCACGGCATCCCTGACGCTTGCTAACAGTATCTGCCAGATGGCCTGTTCGTTTTCAAACTTGATTTCTGTCTTTACGGGGTGTATGTTTACGTCAATATCTTCTGGGTTTACCGTGAAGTAAAGGAAATAAGAGACCTGCTCTCCGTCGGGAAGCAAACGGTCATAGGCATTCAACACCGCCTTATGAAAGTATGGATGCTTCATATAACGGCCGTTGACGAAGAAATACTGATGGCAACCTTTCTTCTTGGCACTCTCAGGCTTGCCGGTAAACCCTTTTATTTTACACAGTGTTGTCTCCGCGTCTACGGGCAACAGATGCTGGTTTATCTTCTTTCCGAACACATCAAGTATGCGTTGGTGCATGTTTGACTGACGCAGCATCAGCATCTCTGCACCGTTATTGTAAAGGGAAAACTCTATTTCCGGATACACAAGTGCGATTCGTTCGAAAGCCTGTGTTATATTGTTAGTCTCGGTTGCGTTTGACTTCAGGAATTTCCTGCGTGCAGGAATATTGAAGAAAAGGTTCTCTATCAGAAAATTGCTGCCAACGGGGCATGACACAACCTCCTGCTCCATCACCTTTGAGCCAGCAATCACGAGCCTTGTCCCAACTTCGTTGTCAGCAGTGCGCGTAGTCAGCGTTACCTGTGCCACTGCCGCAATGGATGCCAATGCCTCACCACGGAATCCCATGGTATGTAGTGAAAACAAATCGTTGGCCTGACGTATCTTTGACGTGGCGTGCCGCTCAAAACTCAAACGCGCGTCGGTGTCAGACATGCCACATCCATCATCTATAACTTGTATTGAAGCCTTGCCAGCATCGCATATCAAAACTTTGATATGCTTTGCACCTGCGTCAATGGCGTTTTCCACCAATTCCTTTATGACGGAGGCAGGACGCTGAATCACCTCACCGGCAGCAATCTGGTTGGCGACGGAATCAGGGAGTAGTTGGATAATGTCCATGAATTAATTCCTTCAAATCTTCAGTTCTTCAATCCTACAATTCTTCAATCCTACATTTTTCTCTTCGGCGGCTCGCGACGTCTCTCCTGTTTCAGTTCGGTACCAGCCTGTTTGGGACGCCATACGAATATGTCGTCTTTTGAGCGTGGCCTGATATAATCAAACCATGCAAAGTTTGGCAACCTATGCTTTTCTGGAGGAGTCTGCGTAAGTGGGTACAACGTACCTGAGTTTGCACACATCCATATCTTGTACAGTTTTCTTTCTGGCGTAAGATACATCTTCATCGTGTCGGTCTCTGTGTAATTAAGACCTATTATGGTTGTATCGGCCTCATCGATTGGATAGTATACTATCTTCACATTAGATACAGCCCAGTTCTCACGCAGTTGCCCGTCAGTAAAATAAGCCCTCATGTCACGACTTGAGACTTGGTTGTAGTGTACTGTATCTTTAAGTTGCTGCACAGAAAGAGCCTGTCCCAATACCTCGGCATAACGCACAGTGGAGTCGTTCAAGTAAACAACTATCTTCTCACCCAGCAGTTGATTGCCTTGCGCCCAGACGATAGGATCGCGGTACATCGTCATACACGAGTCGCGAGACAGGAACACGAGTGAGTCGCACACAGCCTGCAGGTCGTTGCGGTATGCTCGTACGTGGTTGTAGCAGTATACCTCGCGCTGCACGGAGTCTGTATTTATGTCTATGGTATGTATGCGTATTGTATCGCCGTGCATCCATAGTGTGTCACGCTGTGAGTAGTCTATGACAACGGCGTTGCGTGTAGTATAGCCGTCTCCTGTATTGTCGTTGTAGAGGCAATACTCACCCTTGAGGATGTTCTTGTTCTTTGAGTCCTTGTATACTACGTCGCCGTACCCCTCATTGATTCCTGTCTTGTCACTGTGATACAGGCTGTCGGCAGTTATTTCCCTCTCACCATTATATATGGTGGAGCGTCCGAACAGTTCGGAACGTTCGGTTGCCGTGTTATAGTAGCTGTCCGTCGTGTTCACCTTGCTGCCCTTCTGGGTTATCGTTGACGGTCCGGTGATATGGGCCAGCGACTGACGGTCATAATAATATAAGGTGTCGGTATCTATACGCAGACCTTTATCATTGGTCAGCACAACGTTGTAGAAAAACTCCGAGTGGTGTGTGTCAAGGAAATGTCTGCCCCAGTCGGCCGTCAGCACATCGCCTTTGCTCGTCAGTTTTATGCCGGCGGCACCGTATGCGTCGGCTATGCCATACATACGGTCGAAGTCAAGCGTGTCGCAATACAGTTTGGAACCACGGTGTGTCAGTATTACGCTCTTCTCCGGACTACTCCATACGTGAGCCATCTCGTCGTTGCCATCGTAGTGTCCCTGGTCTCCTGTCAGCGTAAGCGTATCGCCTTGAGTCATGCGCACGTTACCGTATGCCTCAAATGAGTTGCTGTTCTCATAGAAGTAGGCACTGTCGCACGTAAGATGCATTCCCTTGTGCATGAACGAGACCTTGCCTTTCAAGAACTGTGCATCTGGGTGTGAACCATAAATGTCGTATGACAGGAGATCGGCATGCTGCAGATACACGCGTGTGTCTACCTTGCGTGCAACTGCACGCTGACGCTTACCCTTTGCGCCAACGATGGTGCAAAGGGTAAGCGTCATTAGAACCAGTAAAGCGGTTCTGAGGTTTATGTATCTTTTATGCTCTATAAGAGTTAAAAATTAAAAATTAAGAATTAAGAGTTAAGAATTAAGAATTAAGATTTGTGCATTATGAATTATGCATTATGCATTATGAATTATGCATTATGAATTATGAATTATGCATTACCTAATCCACCCTTCGTATTCAAAGTCGTTGCAATCCTGATATTTCGGATCTATGCGCACGTAGGTGTTCTTGATTTTATCCTGCACCCATTCACGCAGTTTCTTCTCCCGTGCTTTCTCCAGTACTACCTCGCTCATAACCTGAAAGTCTTCTGTTATTTTTGCTCGGTGTCCCTCTGTGCGGTTCTTCAGTTTCACTATGGCGCAGGTGGTCTTGCCACGACTGTTAACCATGGTGAACGGCTTAGATATCTCGCCCACTTTCAATCCCTCAATGGCTCTTGCAACTTCAGTCGGCAGTTCTTTCATCTCAAAGCGCGAAGTGCGTTTGTTATCTTCCGTTGGAGTGGTCATGAGTCCACGGTTATTGTGGGTGTCTTTATCGTCAGACAGGTTTGATGCGGCAACCTCAAATGTAAACTTCTCTGCACGCATATCGTCTGCTATGGAGTCAAGACGCGCCAGCATCATGTCTATTGCCTCCTGTGTAGGTTTGGGCTTGCGCAATATGTGCCGCACCTTTATCCTGTCTCCACGCTTATCTATTAGCTGTATAATATGGAAACCAAACTCCGACTCTACGATTTTAGAAATCTTCTTGGGGTCGGTCAGGTTGAATGCCACTTGTGCAAAGTTCGGGTCAAGCATACCACGGCCCACATAATCCATTTCACCTCCCAGGCGGGCGCTGCCTGGATCTTCAGAGTACAAACGCGCCAGCGTTGCAAACGAAGTGGTACCAGACTGTACGCGGTTGGTATAGTCACGCAGTTCCTCCTTCACCTTATTTATATCCTCGATGGGAATACGCGGTTGCATGGTAAGTATCTGCACCTCCACCGTTGTGGGAACGAAGGGTATGCTGTCTTCAGGCATATTACGAAAATACTCACGCACCTCAGCCGGTGTAACCGCTACGTCTTCTACCAATTGATGACGCATACGCTGAGCAAGTTCACGGTTCTTGTATTCATCGTGCAACTCTGCCTTTATCTCGGTAATGCTCTGCTTGCGGTATTCCTCAAGTTTTTCCTTTGAGCCGACCATCTGAATCCACGCATTGACCTGTTGCTCCACACCCTGTGCTATTTCGGCTTCCGTCACCTCTATACTGTCCGTAGCAGCCTGGTTGACGAAAAGTTTCTGCACGGCAATCTGCTCAGGAATGCGACATTTGGGGTCTCCACCCCAGTTTATGTTCTCCTGTTCGCCCTGCATGCGCATCAACTCAATGTCGGAGCGCAGTATCGCCTCGTCACCCACAACCCACACGACCTCGTCGATATAGTTGGGCTGTAGCGTGGCTTTTTGCGATGTAGCATCGGTCTGCTCATCAGAGAACGACGATACGGCCACTGACAACAGAGCAAGCGTAGATATGATATAAGAATATTTTTTCATTTATTTATCGTTTTCCTTGACGGTGGCAAGTATATCCTTGTTTACTACTATGGGGTAGCGTTTCTTCAGTGTTTCAACCCATTCTTTCTCCATAGCGTCCTGATAGTCTGCTACGACTAACGCTCTTACGTCAGCCATGCCTTCTGGTGCCTTGAGCATTGTGCCAAATGAGGAATAGTATGGGAAGCCCTTTTTCTCCTTGACTACTGCGTCGCTTACGCCAAACTCGTTGCGGTCTACGATTCCATTGTCGCCTTTCTTGAATATTCCTTTTTCAACACGGATACGCAATACCGAGTCACTGTTGAATGTGGTGCGAAGCAATTCTGCCCATTCGCTAAACGGCTTGCCTTTCACACATTTCTTAACCGCTTCCACGTCTTCCTCTGCTTTGGTATAATATGCCATACCCTTGAAGCGTGGCTCATCCCATGTATATTTTTTCTTGTTCTTCTTGTAGAACTTCTCAAGTCCGGCCTCGTCCTTAGCGGCTTTCTCCCAAACCTCGCGGTTGCTTATCTCGTAGAGCAACAGACCATCGTGATATTCCTTTATGAGATATTTCATGTTCTGGTCAATGGCAGAAATGGAGTCGCTGCGCATGTCCATCACCTGATCAGTGCTGATTTGCTTTGCCTCGGCAATGCTCTTCAGCCTGTCCTCGGCAAACTTTTTCCGCAGTTTGCGCTTCTCAATGAATGTCATAATATTGCTGCGCAGTGAATCATACGGGTCTAATGATTTGCGTCCTGTCAACTTTATGATATGATAACCTACCTCTGTCAGCACAGGCTCACTGAACTCGCCAATGTTCAGTTTCGTCATCGCATCCTCGAGTTTTGCCAGCAACTGGCCTTTGGTAAGCCATCCTATATCACCGCCGTTCTTAGCGGTACCAGCGTCCTGACTGACTTTCTTTGCCAATTCGCCGAAATCGGCTCCGGCCTTTAGTGCCTGATAGGCAGAGTCAGCCCGCGCCTCCTGCTTTTTCTCCAGTCCTTCTTCCGGGTTCTGTCCTATGTAGAACATGATATGCTGAAGTCTGAACAAGCCATTGGGACCTATGCGTTCGTTTTCCTTGTCATATATGCGGTGAGCCTCTGCCTCCACGTCAGCATCATTGATGAGGGTGGGCAGCACCTGCTGGTCGCGGTACTGACGAAACTCCTTGTTGTATGATGTCAGAGTGTCGAGGTGTGCGTCAAGTGCCGCCTGCACCTTGCGTTTGTAATTGGCAAACAGTTCCACATACTCCTCCACCGTCTTGCGGTCGATGACATCCTCACCATTGTTCTTCTGATAAGAATACACAAACTCGGAACGCGGAACAGGGTTGCCGTTTATGGTCATAATCACTGGGTCATCCTGCTGTGCGAATGTGGACAGCGAAAAATGAAGAGAGAGAAGTGCAAATATGCTTAAAGCTTTTGTTTTCATCATCAAATTGCTATGATTGTCATTCTGCCTGTACTGTCTCTTCTTACTGCGGACGACTGTAGTTAGGAGCCTCGCTGGTGATAATCACCTCATGCGGGTGACTCTCAAGCATACCAGCGTTGGTGATGCGTGTGAACTTGGCATCGTGCAGTGCGTTGATGTCTTTCGCACCGCAGTAACCCATGCCTGAGCGCAGGCCGCCTACGAGTTGGTAAACCACTTCCTGTACGGTTCCTTTGTAAGGCACACGACCGGCGATACCTTCCGGCACGAGCTTCTTGGCTTCCTTCACGCCACCTTGGAAGTAGCGGTCGGCAGAACCCTTCTCCATGGCCTCGAGCGAACCCATGCCACGGTATGACTTAAACTTACGTCCGTTGTAAAGAATCGTCTCACCTGGAGCCTCTTCGGTACCTGCAACGAGTGAACCTACCATTACTGAGTAGCCACCGGCTGCAAGAGCCTTCACCACGTCGCCAGAGTAGCGCAGACCACCGTCAGCGATAAGAGGAATACCCGTGCCCTTCAATGCTGATGCCACATCATATACGGCAGACAATTGTGGAACGCCCACGCCTGCCACCACACGTGTAGTGCAGATAGAACCAGGACCGATACCTACCTTCACGGCGTCGGCTCCTGCCTCAACGAGAGCCTTCGCAGCCTCGCCTGTAGCAATATTGCCTACAACGATGTCAACCTCTGGGAAGGCAGCCTTTGCCTCGCGTACCTTTTCTATTACGCCAGCAGAGTGACCGTGTGCGGTGTCGATGATGATGGCATCAACGCCAGCCTTCACCAATGCCTCCATGCGCTGGAACGTGTCAGCCGTTACGCCCACACCTGCAGCCACGCGCAGGCGGCCCTTGGAGTCCTTGCAAGCCATTGGCTTGTCCTTGGCCTTGGTGATGTCCTTGTATGTGATAAGGCCCATGAGGTGGTTGTCATCGTCCACCACGGGCAGTTTCTCAATCTTGTGCTCGAGCAGTATGCGGCTGGCATTCTCAAGGTCAGTCTTCTGGTGAGTCACGATAAGGTTCTCGCTTGTCATCACCTCGTCAATCTTCCTTGTCATGTCAGTCTGGAAGCGCAGGTCGCGGTTTGTCACGATGCCCACGAGCTTGTTGTCACTGTCAACCACGGGGATGCCGCCGATGTGATACTCAGCCATTATGTCGAGTGCATCCTTCACTGTCTTGCCGCGCATGATGGTCACGGGGTCGTATATCATACCGTTCTCGGCGCGCTTCACGATGGCCACCTGACGAGCCTGCTCCTCTATTGACATATTCTTGTGTATCACGCCGATACCACCCTCGCGGGCAATGGCGATGGCCATAGGAGCCTCTGTCACTGTGTCCATGGCAGCGGTGACGAAAGGAATCTTCAGGTCAATGTTGCGTGAGAACTTGGTACTGAGCTCCACCTCGCGTGGCAATACCTCAGAATAAGCGGGAATAAGCAGTACGTCGTCAAAGGTGATACCTTCCATGACTACTTTGTCTTCAATGAATGATGCCATAATATATTCTGTATTTTTTAATTGAAATTTGGATGCAAAATTACAAAAAAAATCTGACATGGCAAAGCATTTCGCATGAATTAACACTGCTTGACTTTTTTTGCGGTGCAAACAAAGGGTTGCAAAGGCGATATCTGTGATAAAAGCGTAATGAAACATTATTTATACGTATAACAGTATTGTATATGTCAGCAGAAATACCTAACTTTGCACCATGAAAACATAATAATCACATAATGAAGCGGACCAAGGGGCTTTTACTTCAAACATCCTGAGCCTGCCAACGCGGGCATTTTACTAAAGCACCAATTTCCGCTTCTTTTTTTGAAGAGCTAAGCAAGGACCAAGTGGAACTTACTTCTATATCCCTGATCAGATACCAGTACAAGTCCTACAATTTCCTTGCTCCATATATTAACAAGGTCCAAGAGTGGCTTACTTCTATAGAACATTCCAGAGTTTTCAGCCACTCAATTACCTTTTAATTTTAAAGACTATGATAAACAAGCAATTAGTCAGAGTAGCACTTCGCTACAAAGCCATCTACCTTGGCATTGAGAGAAATGACATTGACATGAGTTCGTCTGTATCCGTGCCTGTTATGGCATTCACGGAACGTCTCCGTGAGAACGGGTTCTGCGTAACCGAGGAGCTTCTCCACGCCTTGAATGCTGTTTCTGCTAACGAGCTGTCACAGATTACGAAGTGCATCAACAATGTTATGGGAACCAATCTTAACTGGGCTTCTCTCGTAAAAGGATGGGATATACCCACAGGCGAGACTCGCGCCGACCATCTTGTTACTTTCTTAGCCAATATCCTTGGTGAGAAGTTCGGATTCAAAGGAACGACATTGCCTTGTGGACACCTTATCCCAGAGGGAACATTCCCTTTGGAACGCTATAACGGATGCCCTTTCTGCGGTACGCCATTCAAAACTGCAGACTTTGTTTACAAGGGACAGGGAAGCAAATTGAAGGAACTGCGTCTGTTTACAGACAAAGACATGACAGATGTTTTAGTATCATTGCTGACTTCTGCCACTCCTCTTGATGAAACGCAGAAAGACTCCCTCACTCTGTTGCTGGACATTTACGATATGCCCGACGTGGAAATATCCATGAAGGAAACGGCAATGATTGCAACCAAATACCTTGTAGAGAAGGGAAAGGCGGAAGAAGCGCAGAAAATCTTCAAGTCTCCCACTGACGTGCTACGATATCTGTGGTATGAGAAGACTGGACTCGTACAGATTATCGAACCGAAGACTCTTATTGCCCATGCAGCAAAACTAAACGGTGATATGTGGGGCGCACAACAGATGCTTGCTTGGAGTACCAACAGAGAGGCTATGGATGCAGAGGCAAAAAGGCTGATGAAGAGCAAACTGATGCTGAAATATGACCGCAAAGCATGTCTCCGCGTTGCCAAATGGCTGAACAATCTGCCGATGTCCACTCATGCTGTCATGGAGTGTATGAATCCCAAGCGTGGAATGTGGGTACGTATGATTCACGCTCTCCGTCTCGGTGAATACTCAAGGAAAAAAGGCTTTGAGCACCTTAAAGAGATTCTTGACGTGTTCTACAAGCAGTCTTATAAGACATGGCAGGGCAAGGTTGACGCTGCACGTAAAAAGAATGATGCCATTACAGTTTTCAGTCTTCTCAAGCAAAGGCCCGGGCTATTTGCCCGATGCCTCTTTGCTACCATGCTGAGATTTGGCAAGGAAGACACGCTGAAGGCCTTTGAGGAGATAGCAGAAAATGTGCCTGCACGATTACTGCTTTCTTTGGGAAATGCTGCAGAAACATACTTCACTCCAAACGCTGCACGCATTGCACGGCCCTTGACAGGAGGCACGCATCCCCTATCTTCAAATCCAATGACTGCACTGTATAGCGAGGCAGAGCTGAAGGATATGCAGAAATCAGTGGACAACCTCTATTGCTCGTCTATGAAGAGACGTTTCAAAAACGTGCATAATGAGAACAAGACAATCTACATAGACCCTATGCTTCATGACATTCCTATCAGTGTCGGCGACCGCTCAACAACGATTCAAGACACATCGTGTGCTTTGATGGGTACGAAATTCCACGTAGAGGGTGATGCGGTGCGTTTGTTCCTTCAGTGGGGTAAAGGATTGCATGCGCAGCACCTCGACATGGACTTGAGCTGCCGCATTTCCTATGCAGACGGGACAAGTGAGGATTGTGCGTATTACAATTTGACGTGTACGGGTGCCAAGCACTCGGGAGACATTCAGCATATACCCGAGATGGTGGGTACGGCAGAATATATTGAACTTTCGCTTCCAGAACTGGAAGCTGCAGGAGCGCAGTATGTGACATTCACATGTAATGCATATACAATGGGTTCACTGTCTCCGAACCTCGTTGTTGGTTGGATGGATTCGGCTAATCCGATGAAAGTTTCCGACAAGACAGGTGTTGCATACGACCCATCATGCGTTCAGCACATGGTCCGTATCAGCGAAAGCAACCTTGCCAAGGGATTAGTATTTGGCATTCTTGACGTGAAGGCGCGAGAGATTATATGGCTTGAAATGCCGTTTACGGCACAGACGCTTCGCGGTGCAAACCAAACATCGATCGAGGCATTACTGAAGAGACTTCGCGACAAGATGACAATTGGCGAATTACTTCTCATGAAGGCTGATGGTCAAGGATTGGAGATTGTCGACAACGCCTGCGATGCAGACGAAAGCTATACCTATGAGTGGGCTCTCAATCCTGCAGAGGTAAGCAAGCTGCTCTACATATAAGGCCGATGATATAGGTTATACACCATGTCTGATTTTTAGCATTTTTGCTTACACTTTGATTTCTGCAACCCTCATTTCCTGGCGATATTTGAAAATATTTTCCGTCAGGTTTCCTACAGCCGAAAATAGCGATTTTTGCAAACCGCTGATGATTAACGCTTTAATTTTTGAAGCTATTTCTTAGCACTCCAAAAGCACCCAAATTACGGTGTAATCAAGCCCTAATTACACTGTAATCGGGTGCAAATTACAAGGTAAAAGCCACCTAATTACGATGTAATTGAGGCCTGATTACATTTCAACAGCCATTTACACCACAAAACACGCATAAAAAAGTGCCGTCAGAATCTCTATTTTGAGTTTTCCGACGGCACTTTTCATTTTGACAATTTGCAAACAAAAATGACTAAAATTCTATCAAAATGTCAAAACATTAGATACAGGGAAGTGCAAGAACGAACACGGATTACACTCACGAAAGTCCCATGCAGTCAAACCGTAACTATAACTTTTAATTCCAAATGTAGTACAATCAAAGGCTGCGTATGATTTGATTGATATAGTTTTCTGACACGTTTTCTATTTCTTTCTTATCATATATAGTTAGCAGGTTTATGCACGTATCATTCATTTCTACGACTACGTTTAAAGTAATCACCCTGAGTCCTCCGCGTTTGCCACCGCCCTTGCTCTTTACTCCGAGGCGTATTTTACGTTTGCCACCACCAAGGGATGTTCCTGTTTCCGGATTCTTCATCAGTTCGTGTTGCAGAGCGTCAATGTCATCAGCAAGTGAGCGATAACGTTTAGCTAATCGTTTTGCTTGGCGCAGAAATTCCTCGGTATAATTGAATCTGACCATAATCTGTTATACCTCACTTCTGAGTTCTTCTACCAAGGAGTCAAGCGTCGTAAGATCCTCGCCTGCAAAACGTCCTTCGCGAGCCTCCTCAAATCCTTTTGTGATAGTTTCTTTTATGAACATTTTCTCTGCTGTTACTGCAGGATTAGAGGTAACAAGTTTATCTATTGTCACCCCTTTGATTGCGCAGAGTATTTGTTTAAGACTTGGAACGAGGCTTGTGTCTTCTATGTTCAATACCATCTGTGTCATAGCCATTCTTTTTGTTTTCAGATGCAAATATACGAACTTTTTTCCATACTTCGAAATTATTTCAAAGAAAAATAAATACAATCCATTTTATAACGTTGACAAATACTCATTAACCGGCGCACTCTGTGATCAGACAAGAGGTGAAGGATTGAAAAATTGAAAAATTGAAAAAAAGCAAATCGGTGATGCTCCAGCTGTGGCGCACCACCGATTTATTTTATTACTTTTTTGCGGCATATAGATGGCTGTCTCATTTTTTTTATGTACTTTTGTATCTTAAATACAACAGGAACGGCAATGTTGTCATTGTTAAGAACGGCATAGAATATAATGCAGTAGGCCAGAAATTATAAAACGATAATATGGCAGTATATCAATTAGATGACGAACTGTGGTTTCCATATCCGCATCTCGGTGAGGAGAGCGGATTGGTAGCCGTTGGCGGCGACCTCTCTGTAAACCGTTTGCTGTTGGCATACAGCAACGGTTTCTTTCCGTGGTTCTCATATCGCTTCAGCGATGAACCGCATTGGTATTGCCCCATGGACAGGTATGTCATATTCCCCAATGAGATACACATAAGTCATTCCATGCGGCAGCTGATGAATCAGCACAAGTATGACGTGACCCTCAATAAGGACTTTGAAGGCGTGATAAACGGTTGTTCAAAGGTTGACGGCAGAAACAGTGAGGACGGTGCGTGGCTCGGACCGGATATCATTACGGCCTATACGGAACTGCATAGACTCGGATATGCTGTCAGCGTGGAGGTGTGGGAGAAGTCACAGTCAACAGAAAAGAAACTCGTGGGCGGTCTCTATGGCGTTGCCATACGTAATGCGTTTTTCGGTGAAAGCATGTTTTCGTTGGTGCCTAATGCTTCAAAGCTGGCTCTCATACATCTTGCATGGCTGCTTGCCGCCAATGGCGGACTGTTTATCGACTGTCAGTTTGAGACACCGCATTTGCGCTCCATGGGCGGTTGTCACATCTCATACGATGAATATATGAGGATATTGAATAGCCAAGGATGTTAGGAGTAGTTATAACTAAACATATAATAAAAAAGGTACGTTCACTTGAACGTACCTTTTTTATTATATATTTACAGAGAGTTCATTTCATTCTTTTGATACCACCCTGTATGATTAAACCGTTGTAATTGTTGCTTACGCGCTGGCCTGCGACGTTGTATGCCGGAGCATTGTTGTCAACAGTTGCCACAGAAGCAACGGTGTCAACGCTTGTAGCAACAGTTACCTCTACAGGCTCACCGAAGCCACCGCGGGCATTGGCTGCACGGATGGTCAGTTCGTCTTCTTCATTAGCTTCCACCTCAATGCTGCTGCCTTCTGTCAGACCGACGAACTCGCCGTTTTTGAACAGAGCGTAAGCGATAGCACCGTTGTTGGCAGGAACCCATGAAACAACACCGTTCTCATATACAGCTGCAGGAGCCTCAACCTGCTTCACTGACTGCTGAGCCTCCGTTGCCCAGTCGCCGAGCACGTTCTCAATAGAATATGTCTCCAGTGCCGAAGCATCAAGGATAGTGTTCATCGCAGTGCCCTTCTTGCTGAAGGTAATGTTGTTGGATGCCGGTGTGATGTCGTTGCCGTCAATATCCTTAGTGCCATACTCGCCGGCTACGCTGTAGTCGCAGTTAATGCCGTTGAGTCCCCAGCGTGTGCCAATCATCTTGGTGCCGCCGTCACTGAGTGTGGTGTTCAGGAATACGCATACGGGATTGTCGCTCCACGCGCGTCCCCAGTCGTATGACGGAGAATCGTTCTGCACGAAGCAGTTGTTGAACACATAGAGTTCTGAGTTGGCAGTGATGTGAGTTGACTTAACGCTCTCGTTCACCAGTTTCACCTTATTATAATAAACCTTACCGTTACCGCAGAGGTAATCCACACAACCGTGCAGCTCGCCACCTTCGAAGTAATAGAGTCCACCGACCTTGTGTGAGTAATAGGTATCCTGGAATGCCATCAGGTTGACATTCTTGCAGATGGTCTTCGTACCCGTGTCATGTAGTGCCGGAGCACGTCCGTCCTTTGAAGGATCGTATGGCAGGTCATTCTTCAGCGTGATGTCCTGCATGTAGAGTTCCTCACTGGTATTCTGCAGCAGGTCAGCCTTGGCAAGACCTTCCATTGACAGCGGCGGACGGTTCATGATGATTGTGTTCTCAGCACTCTGTCCGATGATTGACACGCGCTTGCCGCCTATTGTGGTCTTCACTGTCTCGCCGAGGTCGTATGTTCCGTCTGGTACGAATATCTTCATTCCTTCAACGCCCTTTGCCACCTCAATGGCATCAAGCAGACTTGAAGTGTCGCCCTTCTTCACGATAATCCAGTCGCCCTGACGGTCGTAGTTGGTTTCGCTGGTATTGAAGATAGTGATGCTGTGGATATACATCTCCTTATTATTCGTAGTGTGCATAGTCAGCGTCAAAATGCCCGGCTCACCCTCATAGTCAATTGAGACAATGCCACCGTCACTCTCCGATATACCGGCAACGCTTACACCGTTGCTTGCATCAATGCTGGTTCCCCATCCATACTGGCAAAGGGAAATATTGATTGTAGCCTTCTTGCCTACGAGCAAGTCAACCTTGTCGCCATCAAAGAATATAAAGCCGTGCTGTGCATTGTACCAGTGGTAGCTGCCTGTCGGGTTGAACGCCTCATGGTCTTCTGGGTACAAGAACTTGTCAGTAAGGTTAAACACATACTTGCGACTGTCGCTCGCTACCTCTATCTCTGTTTCAATGGCATAGAGCTTTGTGTCGGCAGTAATCACGTCGTCGGTAGTGAATTTCTCACCGAGGCTGTTCTGCTTGAACCATCCGCGAGCCTTGTAGCCGTTGCGGAGCGATGATACATTCTCAATGTCGTATGCAAACTCTCCAATCTTAGAGTCCTTCTCCACAATCTGTGTCTGCAATACGGTAGTGCCGTCAACTGCAATGTAGCTCAGCGTGAAGTCTGGCTTGTAAACCACGTTAAGCACATAATCCATCTGTGTCTCACCGGCAGACATCGGGATGGTGACGGTGCAGGTGGTCTCAGAAGTCTCGTTATATGTCACCTCACCAATCTCACCGCTTGCAGCTTCAAGGTCGGTCAGAGGATTGGCAGCAGAAACCATAGCCTGAGCCTTCGGCAGTTCGAGCGTAGCCTCATATTCCTCATCGAACACTTCCTCGACGGTGTAGGTATTGCCGTTCACATTGAATGATGTCAGCACAGGCATATCGGCCTCGGTGCCAGAGAGCGTACCCTCGATGACGATATTGTCAAGTCCGAACTGCTTGGCAGCCTGAAGACTGTAGAGGTACAGTAACAGTGAGTTCTTCTCACCAGCAGCTGTAGCATCCGTAATATCGTAAGACAGTCTGCTGATGTTAGGATTAGCATTGTCACGGTTTGGCTTTACTTCTGTGGCAAGTGTTTTCTTACCCTCTGTATTTTCCCAAGCCACGTCAACAAGACCGTTGTCAGTGCCATAGCGTGTTACTTCAAATGATACCTTGGTTGGAGTAAAGGTGAAGCCTGGTTTTGGTACAAACGTAAAGCGCACTGCACTTGGCTCTCCAGCTGAATTAAGTTTATCTGCCGGCTCAAAGCGTGTCTGGTCCACGGTTACAGTATTAACATCTGTAGAGAGTGCAGCATCTGTCAGTGTCTTCTTGTCCTTCAGAGTCAGATTGCTGCCGTATGTCACCTTGCTGCTCAAGAAGTAGTCGGCATTTGAGAATGTAGCCTTCTGTCCTTCCGTACCCTCATTGAATGGGAACGTGATGGTGACAGCCTCATTGTCAAGTGTTGTCTTCTCTTTCGGAGCATACTGCACCACGGAGAGTGAGTAGAAATAGTTGTTGTCGTTATTTGATGTCACAGTCACATAACCAGCCTCAGCATCGCTGAGTTTTGCCTTGAAGGTAGTATCGTTTTTCTGTTCCTTTGCACTGTTGCCAACGATGTAGTACGAATAGCCAGGATAACCCTTGATTGTAATGAGATCACCGGCATTCTTGACAGGAATCTTGAACACGGCACCTTTGCGCACCTGTATGTTGTTGCCGTTGTTGCGGAATGACGCACCGTTGGCCTCTACTGTCATCATCAAACCGTTCTTCTCTGCAGCCTCTACCTCGCCTGAAGTCGTGCTGCCAGAGAGTGCCATGGTTGCGGTCATAACATCACCGTTGCTGTAGGTCCATGTACCGGTGACGTCCTGCGAAACAGGTTCCTCACTGCCGTCGTCCTCATTCTGTATCACGCTGATAGAAATGATATACAATCCCTTGCTCACGATTTCAACATAGCCCTGCGCTACGTCTGCTGCAGTGGCGGTGTACTTTGTAGTAGCCTCCGTAGCATCGGTGCCGGCGATAGAATAAGCGAAATAGCCGGGATAGCCCACTACGGTAACTTCGTCCTTCTTGCCCTGTACGGGTACCTTGAATACTACCGGGTTGCCGGTCTGGATGCTGTTGCCGTTGTCACGGATGGTCTGGCCGTTTGCCTCTACCGTAAGAGAAAGGCCATTCATCTCAATAGTGCCAGCCTCCGTTTTGCCGGAGAACGCTACGACAGCCGCAACGCAATCAGCATTGGTAAAGTCCCATGTAGCAGAGATTGGGAATGAAGGTGTATCGTCCTCATTCTGTATCACGCTAATCGAAATAAGGTACTGTCCCTTGTTCACGATTTCCACATAGCCCTGCGCTACATCAGCAGCGGTGGCAGTATACTGTGTAGTAGCCTCCGTAGCATCAGTGCCGGCGATAGAGTAAGCGAAATAGGGAGCAGAGTAACCGACTACGGTCACAACATCCTTCTTGCCCTGTACGGGAACCTTGAATACTACCGGGTCGCCGGTCTGGATACTGTTGCCGTTGTCACGGATGGTCTGGCCGTTTGCCTCTACCGTAAGAGAAAGGCCATTATTCTCAATTGTGCCAGCCTCCGTTTCGCCGGAGAACGCCACAACAGCCGCGACGACTTCACTATTGGTGAAGTCCCACGTAGCGGTTATAGGCAAGTCTGCCCTGGCCGCAATCGCTGCAAGCAATGCAAAAATGCTTAGCAGCGACAATCGTAATGATTTGTAGCTCATAAAATTAAGTTATAATTAAAAATGAATAGTTAGTATAGTTTTTACACTTATCGCCACAAAGTTATAAATAAAAAACGTAACATCCAAACTTTTACAAATAAAAAATTATTACGACAATATCATTATGGCTAAATTAATAAATTATGTTAAATAACAGTACTTTGTATTGCAAGGTACTGTAATTATTTATAACTTTGCACTCAGACAACAAATAAAACGGCTAAAAATGAATACAGACAACGCAAAAACGCAGATGAGGAAAGGTATGCTGGAATACTGTGTGCTGCTACTGCTGCGCCACTGCCCATGCTATGCCAACGACATAATAGAACGGCTGAGGCTGGCCGACATGATTGTGGTTGAAGGCACGCTGTATCCGCTGCTTACGCGGCTGAAGAAAGACATGCTGCTGAAATATGAGTGGCGAGAAAGCACTCAGGGGCCGCCGCGCAAGTATTATGCTCTCACCATGGACGGAGAGGAGGCTCTCAGGGGAATGGATGCTGCATGGTCGGAACTGACCAACACCGTGGACAAACTGAAAGGGATGTACTTGGAGGGATAAAAAAAATTGAAGAATTGAAGAATTGAAGAATTGAAGGATTGAAGGATTGAAGAATTGAAGGATTGAAGAATTGAAAATTAAAAGGATTAAAGAAGAATTAAGGAATTTGAATAACCCGAACACATATACAGAACTGAATTATGAAAAAAAACATACAGATTAACCTTTTCGGCACCATATATAATATAGACGATGATGCATACCGCCTGCTCGACCGTTATCTGGAAAGCATGAAGCAATATTTCATGCGGCAGGAAGGGGGCGAAGAGATTGCCGACGACATAGAGCACCGCGTAGCCGAACTGCTGTGGCAACGCCGCCAACAAGGTATGGAGGCCGTCAGTATCGACACCATAAAGCAGATAATATCGCAAATCGGCAATCCACAGGAAATTGACGGGGAATATAACGGAAACGGGAACGGGAACGAAAACGAAAACGAAGACGAAAACGAAGACGGGAACGGGAACTACGAAAAACGAGAACAAGCCGCAAGCGCATTCGACAACGTGCGCAGCCACATAAGCGGCCGCAGACTGTATCGCGACACACGCGACAAGCTGCTGGGCGGCGTATGCGGCGGACTGGCTGAATACATTGGCTGGGGCGACGTTACAATGTGGCGACTGCTGTTTGCTGTCATGCCTTTCGTGCTAAGCAGTATATTCAGCACGCTACATCTGCCTTATAGCGGATTCTGGCTCCTGCCCGTCACATATCTCATACTGTGGATTGTAGTACCAGAGGCACACACCGCCGAAGACCGTCTGCGCATGAAGGGACAGGAGGTAACACCTGAGAACATAAACGAAGAAATCATCAACGACTCGACAAGCAATACGACCCACGAAGCCTATTCTGCCAACACAAGCAGCAACAGCGGATGTCTGACAGTGATGCTCAAGGTGATGCTTGTGCTCATAGCACTGCCCATTCTGGCTGTATTGGCAGGCGTGGTATTCGTGCTGATTGCCTTTGTTGCCGGCATGATAGGCTTCGCACCGCAAATAGCCAGCGACATGTTTGGAAGCAGCGTCACTCCGCTGGCCAACTTCATGCGCGACGACGGCTGGCTGCTGATGACTGGCATAGTGGCAGGCTTGCTGGTGATAGGCATACCACTATATATACTCGTAAAAATGATTATGAAACGGCAGTTCTCACGCTATACACTGCCGACGCTAATCATACTGTGGCTTCTGATGACCGGCTGGACTATCTTCTGCTCCGTCCGTGTGCCACAGAAACTATTCCAGAAAGCCAGCGGTCTCATCAACATGCCATCCGTCGTGTGGAGTGACTCTACAATTACGACAGTGAATCCACCAAACACGATGGAAGAACTGGTAGACACCGCCGCCATCGACCTGAGGTCGGAATAGGTTTTGCTTAACGAAAACGAAAACGAAGACGAAAAGAAATTCAAATAACCATAATAAAACATTAGAGATATGCAAAAGAAACTTATGCGCTCTGCCACAGACAAGATGCTGTGTGGAGTATGTGCCGGACTGGCCGACTATTTTGATGTAGACCCTACAATGATGCGTGCAGCCTACGCCTTTCTGTCAGTGTTTGCCGCAGGGTTTCCCGGAGTGATTCTTTATGTGGTTCTTGCCATTATCATGCCGATAAAACGATAAGAAATTGACAAGCAAAGGCTACTTCTTGAAAAAAAGAAGTAGCCTTCGTTTGTAATCCATTAAATCCACTTTATCTGTGGTTGATTTAGTTTTTTTCATGCTTAATGTCTCGTAATTCAAATTTTTTGTGTAAATTTGCATTTCAATGCTGCAATACAAGATAATAGACAGTGACGCAGAACTTAATGTTCCGCTCGAACCGCTGCTTGCGAAACTGCCATCATGGCGACGCGAGCAGGCTTTGAAATTCAAGCATGAGCAGGGACAGAGAGAATGTGCCACGGCATATTTGCTGCTGAGCGAGATGCTGGGATTCCAGCCCGAATTTCTGGTCGGCGAGCACGGCAAGCCATACATAGCACCGCCACAAGGCGGAAAGATGTTCTTCAATATATCTCACTGCAAGGCAGCCATAGCCTGTGCCGTGAGCGACAATGAAGTGGGCATAGACGCCGAGCGCATAGGACGCTACAGCGAACGGCTGGCACGATACTGCATGAGCGACGACGAACTGGCGAGAATACTCTCTGCCGACAACCCCGATGCGGAATTTACCGTGCTGTGGACAAAAAAAGAGGCACTGCTGAAACTCACCGGCGAGGGAATAACCGACGACATGAAGTCGTGCCTTACGTCAAACCGCATGAACGGTGTGGCCATCCGCAGCGGTTTTAATGCAGAGAAAGGCTATGCCTACTCTGTGGCTTACCATAATGATAACGAAAACGATAACGATAACGAAAACGAAAACGATGACTTCAATGCATAAACTCTTCAATCCTTCAATTCTTCAATCCTTCAATTCTTCAATCCTTCAGCCCTTCAGTCTTTCAATCCTGTTCCTGCTGGCATTTACCCTGACGGCATGTGAGGAAAACGATGACTTCAGCACCGTTGACGACGGTGACTACACCGGCCTCAAGTCGATAGAGACAATCACTGCGCACAGCAAGGGAAAAGGTTTTCCTATCGTGATAATGGGCGACGGATTCTCAGCTGCCGACATATCCAACGGTACTTACACAAGTGCCGTGCAGAAAACCGTCAATGCACTCTTCGCAAGCGAGCCTATGGCTTCGCTGAGGGAATACTGTGATGTCTACAACGTAACGGTAGTGTCAGACGTGAGCGGAATAACCACCGTAAAACGCGCCACGGCATTCGGCACACGCCTAAAGAGCACCGATGGAGTGGACGTATACGGCGACTCCATAAAGGTGCAGGAGTTTGCTGCAAAAGCACTTGACAAGGCAGGCATGAAACTGAGCAACGCACAGGTAATCGTACTGCTGAACAGCAAGCAGTATGCCGGCGTGACGCTGATGACGGAACCGCCCACGGTGACAGACTCAGTGCCTCGAGGTTACTCTCTGTCATACGTGCCAATGATTTGCATGCACGAGGGAGACGACTACTTTGACAAAGTGCTGCAACATGAGGCCATAGGACACGGCATAGGCAAACTGCACGACGAGTACTTCCAGAATTACGACGCACCAACGCAACAGTTCATAGACCACGTGAAGAACTACCAGCGTCAGGGCTACTTCCTCAACACGCACTATGACGCTGAAACGGAAAACACTTCCTACGCCACCGAATATGTCAAGCTGTACCAGAACGGGAAATACTATGCGCTTCTATCTGGCATACACGAAATGGAGGCCGGCTCTTTCGGTTACCTGTTCGCACAAGACCCTGCATACGACAGCGAAGAGCTGAAATGGTATCAAGGTGGTGCTACCTACCTGACCTTGGGCGAAGAATATACTGGTACGCAATTCACGAAGTGGAGTTTTTACAGTGGCATGGGCACAATGTCATTCACCATCCACAATGCGGCAAAGAACTTCTACCGTCCCACCCGCAGCAGTTTGATGAACGACGTGTTCCGCAACGGCAGCCAGAACTTCAATGCCATGTCGCGCTATGTCATCTATGCACGCGTTATGAAAGTGGCCAACGGCGGCACATCAGAAAACCTGCGTTCGGAATCGCTACACACGCAGTTTATGGAATTTGACAAACTGCGCGGTGCTTCATCAGGCGCACAGGCAAAGGGCTTGGGCATGGCAAGCAGCGACGCTGTTCAGAAATCCCTGCCTCACCTCCCTGCACCACGCATAATAAAACTAAAAGAATAACAATGAGTTTGATAAAGACTATATACGGCAAGACACCGCATTGGGGCAAAGATTGCTACTTCTGCGAGACGGCAGCCATTGTGGGCGACGTCAGGATGGGCGACGAATGTTCGGTATGGTACAGTGCCGTAGTGAGGGGCGACGTGGCCCCAGTAATCATGGGCAACCGCTGCAACGTGCAAGACGGCGCATGCGTACACGTATCAAGCGGCGAGGCCGGTGCAACCATAATGGAAGACGACGTAAGCATAGGGCACAATGCCACGGTGCACGCTTGCACGCTTCGCAAGGGATGCCTCATAGGCATGGGAGCCACGGTGCTCGACGGAGCCGACGTGGGCGAAGGTGCCATAGTGGCTGCCGGAGCACTGGTGCTCGGCGGCACCAAGATAGGAGCACACGAAATATGGGGCGGAGTTCCCGCCAAATTCATAAAAGAAGCAAAGCCGGGGCAGGCAGAAGTATATGCCTCGCACTATGTAAAATACTCACACGACTACCTCGAATCATGAGCAACATAATTATTTCAAACGTACTTGAGGCCGACCTGCGCGCAGCCGTCGAAAACTGCGAGCATGATCGCATATTCATTCTTACTGACACAACCACACGCGAATGTTGTCTGCCGGCAGTGAAAGACTTTGACTTCCTGAGCAGTGCGGAGACCATCACCATCGGAGCTACCGACACACAGAAGACGCTCGAATCAGTGTGCCACGTATGGCAATGCCTGCAACAAGGCGGAGCCACGCGCCACTCACTGCTGATAAACCTAGGAGGAGGCATGGTGACCGACCTCGGCGGTTTTGCGGCAAGCACATTCAAAAGAGGCATAAACTTCATCAACATTCCCACCACACTGCTCTCTATGGTAGATGCATCCGTGGGCGGAAAGACAGGATTCAACTTCGGCGGATTGAAGAACGAGATAGGTGTATTCAACGATCCGCAGTATGTATTGCTGTCAACCGAGTTCCTGACAACACTCGACCAGGAAAACCTGCGGTCGGGATATGCCGAGATGCTGAAGCACGGACTGATAAACCGCGATGGCGACACGATGTGGCATGAGCTAATGGCATTTGACATAACCCAGCCAGACCTCATGCAACTGCAGCGCATGGTGGCAGACTCTGTCAGCGTAAAAGAATGCATAGTAACCGAAGACCCACATGAGCACGGCATACGCAAGGCCCTGAACCTAGGACATACCGTGGGACATGCCTTCGAATCATGGGCTATGGTGCGCAAGCCCATACTGCACGGATATGCCGTGGCATTCGGCATGATATGCGAGTTGTACCTGTCTGTGGTGAAATGCGGTTTCCCAACCGACACAATGCGGCAGGCCGTGAGATACATACGCGACACCTACGGCATACTGCCGATAACCTGCGACGACTACCCCGAACTGCTCAGGCTTATGACACACGACAAGAAGAACGTAGCAGGAGTGATAAACTTCACATTGCTCGGAGGCATTGGCGACATCCGGATAAACCAAACTGCCACAAAAGAGGAAATAGAAGAGGCACTCGACTTCATGCGCGAAGGATGATGTAGGCTACAGTACAAAATACGGGCGGCTGCATAATATTTTAGGAACGCGTGCGTTCTTTTATATATAGCACAATACAGTAAACTACTATAAAGAGGACCCGCCTATGAATCAAAACTACACATTCAACTATTTCACTCCGTCAGAAAGCACACTGGAAAATATCCGGCAGTTTGCACGCACATTCCGTCCAATGATGGTGGAGGGCAGATACATACCTTTCGACAGAAACTGAATAGAAAGAAACATATAATGGCTATAGTTTCACCCTCGTTGCTTGCAGCAGACTTCCTGCACCTTGACAGCGAGATTGACATGATAAACAAAAGTGAAGCCGACTGGCTCCACCTTGACGTGATGGACGGCACATTCGTGCCAAACATTTCGTTTGGATTCCCCGTGCTCGAAGCCGTGGCTTCTGTATGCACAAAACCGCTCGACGTTCATTACATGATTGAGCACCCGGAACGCTATATACAACAGACAAAGCGACTGGGGGCAATGATGATGAACGTGCACTGTGAGGCTTGCGCCCACCTGCACCGCACAATACAGGAAATACACGATGCAGGAATGAAAGCCGGTGTAACGCTGAATCCTGCCACGCCCGTATGCGCCGTGGAAGACGTGATATGCGACACCGACATGGTGCTGCTGATGAGCGTGAACCCGGGCTTCGGCGGACAGAAATTCATTGAAAACACCATCAGTAAGGTGAAGCGGCTCAAAGACCTCATAGTTAAAAGCGGCTCTAAGGCATTGATTGAGGTTGACGGCGGCGTGCAGGGCGAGACGGCTCCGCGACTCGTTGAGGCAGGCGTAGACGTGCTAGTGTCCGGCAGCTATGTATTCAAGGCCGGCAATCCACACGCCGTAATCACGGAACTGAAAAGGCTGTAAACTATATATGACGTTTAGCGACATAATAGGACAGGAGGAAACGGCCGCGCGGCTACGCTCGCTTGCCGACGACGGACATCTGCCACATGCCATCATGCTCTGCGGTCCCGACGGCTGCGGCAAGATGGCCATGGCCATAGCACTGGCCACACACCTGCTGAACAAAGGCACATATCAAGTGCGCGGCATAAGTCACCCCGACCTGCACTTCACTTTCCCAACGATAAAACTGAAGAAATGGAACTCAGAATACAAGCCCGTAAGCGATGACTTCATTGAGCAGTGGAGTGAAATGCTGCAGGACGGTCCATACTTCTCGCTGTCGCAATGGATGCAGGCCATGGGAGCAGAGAATCAGCAGGCCATAATAACCGTGGGCGAAGCAAGCGACGTGATACGACGCATGATGATGAAGTCGAACCAAGGCGGATGGAAAATCAACATCATCTGGCTGCCAGAACGTATGAACTTGGAATGTGCCAACAAAATGCTGAAACTCATAGAGGAGCCTCCGGCACAAACTCTTTTCATCATGGTATGCCGCGAACCAGAACAACTGCTTGAAACCATACGTTCGCGAGTACAGCGATACGACATGAAACGCATACCTGACGAAGCCATGGAACAGGCTCTCACAGACAAACGCGGACTGAACAACGACGACGCACGGCGCATAGCGAGAGTGGCAGGCGGAAACTGGCTGGCCGCACTAGAAGAACTGAATGCAGCAGGCGAGAACAAACTTTTCTTCGACTATTTCGTTACACTTATGCGGCAGGCCTACATAAAGGACCTGCGCGAACTGAAACGTTGGAGCGAGAGTGCAGCAGCCATGGGGCGCGAACAACAGAGAAGGCTCATGGCCTATTTCCTTCGTATGCTTCGCGAGGCTTTCATGTATAATTTCCACAATGAAGCATTATCCTACATGACGGCTGACGAAGAGCGTTTCTGCACCAAGTTTGCCCGCTTCATACATGAGGGCAACGTGATAGGATTTCAGAATCTGTTCCAGCGTGCCACGCGCGACATCGGGCAGAATGCCAACGCAAAGATAGTATTCTTTGACATGACAATGCAGGTGGCGGTGCTGATACACACCACATGACACGCCTGACACATTATATATATACATACAACACACTTGAAAAAACACTAATGGAAGAAAACAATACAATACAGGCACAAGAAGCCAACGAGGCTCAACAACCGCAGACCGAGCAGTCGCCATGGAGCGACCTGAAATTCACGCTCGGTCCGGGATGTTCACGCGGACTGTGCGTACGCGGCGTTTCACGAAGCGACCGCCAACTCAACGTCTACGACTGGCTGGCCGATGTGCCGGGCAATGCCAAGAGCACAGACTTGGTCGAGGTGCAGTTCAAAAATACCAGAAAGGGATATTACCACAACTCCAACGGACTTAACCTGAAGAAAGGCGACTGGGTAGCGGTTGAGGCTAGTCCCGGTCACGACATCGGCGTGGTGAGCATGACAGGCCGTTTGGTTACACTACAGGTGAAGAAAGCAAACCTGCGCTCGGCTGACGACATAAAGACCGTATACCGTCTGGCAAAAGAAAACGACATGGAGCGCTACTATGAGGCAAAGAGCCGCGAGGAAGCCACCATGATACAGAGCCGCCAGATAGCCAAAGACCTCGGACTGCAGATGAAAATCGGCGATGTGGAGTATCAGGGCGACGGCAACAAAGCCATCTTCTACTATATTGCAGACGAACGTGTGGATTTCCGTCAGCTCATCAAAGTGCTGGCCGACACATTCCATGTGCGCATAGAGATGAAGCAAATAGGCGCACGCCAAGAGGCAGGACGCATAGGCGGCACTGGCCCATGCGGCCGTGAACTCTGCTGCGCAACATGGATGAAGTCTTTCTCAAGCGTCGGCACCACAGCCGCACGCCTGCAGGACATTTCACCCAATCCGCAGAAACTGGCAGGTATGTGTGCGAAACTGAAATGCTGCATGAACTACGAGGTTGATTGCTACATGGATGCCGCAAAGGATTTCCCACCACGCGATGCAATGCTGCAGACACTCGACAGCGACTACTACCATTTCAAGCATGATTACCTTGCAGGCACAATCACCTACTCCACCGACAAGCGCAAACCCGTAAACTTGGAAACGATATCAGCGGCACGCGCCAATGAGGTGCTGGCAATGAACAAGGAGGGGAAGAAGCCGCTGTCGCTGCAGGAAGATGACAGGCAGAAAGCTCCCGAGAAGCCAAAGGACATGCTCAACGACTCTGACCTGACACGCTTTGACGGCAAGTTGAAGAGCAAAAAGAAGAAAAAGAAAAACAAGGCAAAGAACAAAGACAAGGATAATGCGCAATAATATCCTACACGCATGGCTCTGCGCAATAGCAATGCTGCTCGCCAGCCTGTCATCATGCGATACTGCCGACACTGCCTACCATCACTACTGCGACGTAAACCAGGAGGGATGGGTGAACAGAGACACCCTGCGCTTTAGCGTAGACACTATAAGACGCTTTGGAGACTACGTCACCTACGTCTGTGTGCGCACCTTGCCTGACTATCCGTACCGCAACTTGTCGCTAACTGTCGAGCAGACGAACATAACCAAGGGAAAGTCTGCCGGCAAAATGAGGAAAACAATAAAACTCAATGTCACCGACAAGGAAGGTATCAGACAGGGCAATGGCATCACATATCATACCATTGAGGTGCCACTGTATAAGAATTGGTTCGGTCCCGGCGACTCTCTGCGTGTGACCGTAAGCCACAACATGTCACGCGAATCGCTGCCGGGTCTTATGGCTGTAGGCATAAAACTGAAGAGATGAACTACAAAGTGCTGTGGGTGGATGATGAGATAGAGCACCTGAAAGCCCATATCATATTCCTTGAAAAAAAGGGCTACGACGTGGTCGTTGCCAACAACGGACTTGACGCTGTGGAGCAGTGCCAGGGGCAAACGTTTGACCTTGTGCTGCTCGACGAGATGATGCCCGGCCTGACTGGACTTGAAACACTCGCACGCATCAAGGACGTGCAGCCGCAGACACCCGTAGTTATGGTTACGAAGAGCGAGGAAGAAGACATCATGGATCAGGCCATAGGCTCGAAGATTGCCGACTACCTTATTAAACCCGTTAACCCAAGCCAAATACTGCTGACATTGAAGAAACACGTGCATCAGCGTGAAATAGTAAGCGAAGTGACACAGCAGGGATATCAGCAGCAGTTCATGAACATATCTGCTCAGATATCCAACTGCCGCACGTTTGATGACTGGAGGGAGATATACAAACTGCTCGTGCGCTGGGAACTGGAATTGGAACAAACCGGCGGTGCAATGACCGAGATGCTGTTGACACAGAAAGAAGAGGCCAATAACGGTTTTGCAAAATTCATTAAGAACAACTACAAGCAGTGGATTGCATCTGGCAAGGACGACAAGGATGTCCCCCTGATGTCAAACAGGATAATGCCCGATTACGTGTTTCCCTTCCTTAATCAGGGAGAGAAAGTGTTTATGATTGTTATCGACAACTTCCGCTATGACCAGTGGCGTGTGCTGGCCGGTGAGATTGGCGACATGTTCGACATTGACGAGAACCTGTACATGAGCATCCTGCCCACGGTGACACAGTATGCACGCAATGCGATATTCTCAGGACTGATGCCTGTGCAAATTGCACAGATGTTTCCAGACCTCTGGGTTGACGAGGAATCGGAAGAGGGAAAGAACCTTAACGAGGCTCCGCTCATACAGACCATGCTCGACCGATATCGTCGCAAGGAAACTTTTTCCTACCACAAGATAAACGACTCACAGGGAGCCGAGCGTCTGCTCTCACAGTTGAAGGTAATGTGCAACAACGACCTCAATGTCGTAGTGATTAATTTCATCGACATGCTGTCACACGCACGCACCGAACTGAAGATGGTGCGCGAACTGGCCAACAATGAAGCCGCCTACCGCAGCATTTCTCTTTCATGGTTGCGCCACAGTGTATTGGGCGAGCTGTTCAAGGCTCTGGCGCAGACCGACTACCGCATTATAATAACGACCGATCACGGTTCCATACGATGCGACAAGCCTGTAAAGATTGTCGGCGACCGCAACACCAATACAAACCTGAGATATAAGACAGGCAGGAAACTGACATGCCAGTCGAAGGAGGCATACGAAGTTAAAGAACCCAAGTCACTGATGCTTCCTGCCCCCAACATCTCAACCACATACGTATTTGCCACGGGCAGCACTTTCTTTGCCTACCCCAACAACTACAATCATTACGTGCAGTATTACAAAGACACTTTCCAGCATGGCGGCATATCAATGGAAGAAATGCTTGTTCCGCTGATATCAATGAAAGGAAGGAAAAGATAAACCGTGTTATTCACGCATGGACAATGATTATAAATACAGTGGACTATGAATAACAAACTCACCATTCCCGATACAGAACACCTGGCACAGGCGGCGCAGGAATTCATCCGTCATTTTTCAATCGACAAGGACAACAAAGACGGCATGCCCTTGTGCTTTGCTTTCCATGCGCCAATGGGAGCCGGCAAAACGACATTCATCAAGGCAGTCTGCGAACAGCTTGGCGTTACCGATGTAATCACCTCGCCTACCTTTGCTATCGTAAACGAATACACTGACGGCACAGGACGTCCCATATACCATTTTGATTTCTACCGCATCAAACGCGCAGAGGAACTGGCCGACATGGGTGCCGACGAATATTTCTATTCTGGTTCACCGTGCTTTATGGAATGGCCGGAACTGGCCGGCGTCTCTCTGCCGGAAGAAACCATCCCCGTATGCATCAAAGTAGCCACCGACGGTACACGAATCGTGGAATATTAAAGAAAACGCGTCAATTATTTGCATATTCCAATAATTCTTATTACCTTTGCACACCGAATGCTGATGGAGAGGTGCTCGAGTGGTTGAAGAGGCACGCCTGGAAAGCGTGTAACCGACAAAATCGGTTCGCAGGTTCGAATCCTGTTCTCTCCGCAACATCACCTGATTACCAGGTAGTTACAAAATTAATACCCAATTTTACACCCAAAAATGTAAGATTGGGTGTTTTTATTTTTTACCTCTAAGTGTATCCTGTCAGCGAAATCGTTACAGTTATTGTATAATGAGCTAGAGGTCTAAAAATGTATGGAGGTTAAGAATCAAGGGGCAGTTTTTTTTTTGTGGGGTGTGGGGAAGTCCCCACTTTTTGAAATAGAATTGTATAATTCTATTTCTTCCCTTATTTTGAAGTCCATTGCGCAAAGTCCACCACGTGGACTAAGAAAATGTATTATAACATTATTATTATATATTATTATTATAAATGTGTCTATGCGGTGGACTATTCAGTACACATAATGGACTATGTGGTTTATACGATGGACTACATGGTCTATACAAAGTACTAATCAGTCTATGCCATGAAATTATGGTCTACGTGGTGGAATGTAACTTTATCAAATAGAAAAAAGGAAATACTTCTGCATTAGATTATAAAAATATTGTAAAATCAATAACGGCTTTATAATAGTTTTTAATGTCTGTGCAACCCGACATGAGATTCGCGAACATTGCCATTCCAGACATCTATTAACTCTTGATGACCATCGTCTATCCATTTCTGCATTATTCCCCTTTTACCTTCTAGTTCTTTGGCCACTTCACTCCATAACAATAGCAGTTGGTTTTGGGTGTCATCTGTATCCTCTTCGTTTTTATATTTTGCTATAACTGCAATCTGTTCTTCCGAGAAACAACGTACTCTTGGATTTTGGATTCTTTCAACAACAGCTTGCACGGCTTCCTGTAGCAGAATGTTTGCTTTTGAAATTATGATATCTTCATTCTGGATTACTTGATTGTTGATCTGGGAAATATGTTGTAGTTCACTAAAAACATCTAAGAATTGGTCTTTGAACCATTCGGGCATAGCAGAACTGACATTGTGAATGTTGCCATTTGATATGTGGATTGCAACGACTGTACCATACTTTTCTGTGCTATCTACAAAAGTAACTTTGTCAAATAGACCGATATGTTTCCGGCAATTGTTCAATCCCTCATAGTAGTTAAAACGTATAACATCGCCAGAGACATCGTGTCCTCCTGATATTTTCCTCTGAGAAACACGATTGAAACTTTCCTTTATTGAAGAAAGTCCAAAATAGCAAAGAGATATTTTATATCCCACATTTTTGAATTCCTTAATCATGTTTTCCACCATGCCTGATGAAAAATTGGTTTCGAATGCAAAATCTTTTCTATGTGCTAGGGCTTCTTTCTTTTGTTTTTCCAATTCATATGCAACCGTACTCGTAATCCATTGCTCCGACCAATCGGGGTGTGCCTCGCGTAATTGCATAGCCAATTTGTCACCGTCAAATGACGGTGTATTTACGTAATATGGATGCAAAGAACTCTTGCCTGCTCCATTAGGACCTGCTATAACAGTAAATTCTGGTCTTCTCATCTTATTTTATCTAATAGATAAGCAAATCTTCCCTGACCTGGTTCGGCAATACGTTTAATGATAGTGTATTCACGGGTTTCATAATCCAAATCAGCTTCATCCTCGCTACCATCAGGATTAGCAAGGTATGTATTTCCTTTGTTATCGAAAAACGGTACGGAAATACCTTTTTTCCAGCAGTCTATGTAGATGCTTTCTATTTTTTTGCGAGAAGCCTCTTCTGCTTCTCCTACAGTTTTGCCGTTAGGCAGTATCATGTCTTTCTCTATCATAGAACCTTGGTTGTATTATGAAAAAGCTGTTATCTCTATTTCGTTGCAAAGTTAATAAAAAATATGCAGGTATGAAAGAAAAAAGGGAAAAGAATTAACGTCTTCTATTGCAGTTCTTACTTTTGCGATTAGGACGATAATAATTGGATGCATCAATTGCTGCTTGTTTAGCCCTCTGAATGTAAGTATCTTTTGTTGGTTGTTCAAGACCATCCCATCTTGTCAGTTCTCCGTGAACTCCTCCGCCGCCTGTGGCAGCAACGACACCATCATATCCATTTGGCAACATCAGACCTATAAGCATAGCTGCGGCTGCTCTCGCTACTCTTGGACGATCAGCGAGTTCTTTTTCCCATTCTTCGCCATCATCCAAATCGTCATCATCCCATTCTTCGTCAGGAACGATTATGTTTTTCTGAATGATGTCATCAAGTTCCATAGGAATCGAAAATGGGATTCTGGCATTGTAGTCGGTGGTATAGATATATTCGACTTTTCCTCTTTGCTTGATACTAACGACATGTAATTTGTTCCAAGTGGTCTCAATTCTTGACAAAGTCAAATCGCGACCATAGCCCAATTTAGATGATTGAAAACATGCCCTTCCGTCACCTATCGAATAAGCAACATACTTGCCTCTACTGTCTCTTTTAGCGTTTATTGTGTATCCTTTTGCTCGCATTTGTTCAAAATATACTTTCACTTCAAATTTCTCCATGCTTTTGAGAATATCCAATGCATCGCCATGGATTCTTTGTTTTCGTTTGTTACCTACATCTCTGGATAACATCCATCCTTTTTCCTTGTTTATGATGTTTGCAGCATCCATCGCCCTTTTTCCTACATTATGTGCTCCAATTATCGAACCGTCAGATGTTACTCTGTTGACAATTATATGCAAATGTGGTGTAGAGGTGTCGCGGTGTAGGACAACGGCAATTTGACAATCCTGTAAACGTTTTCCTCTTTTCTTGCTCGAAGAACATTCGCTTGTCTTTTCATCAAAGTTTTTAATAAATTGGTAGGCGAGTTGTTGCCAATCTTTTGTGGTGAAGTTTTTACTTTCGTCAGCAGACGGAGATACTTCAAAGCGAAAAAACGACTTTTGCGGTATTGTCTTTCCTGACCTTCTCCAAATATTTTGGTGAGCTATCATGGCATTCGCTAAACTATAAGCCTTAGGTTCTTCAATTATATGAAGAACTTCTGACATTCCCCAAATGTTTATAAGTTTGGATTTGTCTTTTGCCATGGAATAATTAATGGCACTTGTACCATGACTTATAGATTTTCCTTTTGCTATCATACTATAACAGTTTACTAAATTTATCATATATTTTGGTGATAACTACTGCTGTGGCTTCTGTCATTCCTACAGATTTTATATATGCAAATCTTTGACTGTCAGACATTCCTTTAGTTGCATTCTTGAGCAGGATTTCATATTTTTTCAACCATACCCACAACTCGTATGCTGCTCTATAGAGTTTTCTTTCTTCTTCAGTCATAGCAGTTTTAGGAGTTGACCGAATAAGGACTAAGCGGGTATAAGAACTAAGTGGCAAAGCACATGCATGCGCTTTCTTTTTTAATGTTTCTTTCTCATCCGAGGAAAGACGGATTTTTAATATATGTTCTCTTTTCATTTTGATTTATTTTATTGTTTACATAAAAGTGCGAGCTTGCGAGTAAAGTCGTTTGTGACCTTGTGTTTCTCCAAGAGGGGAACACAAAAGGGCCACAAACGTACTACTTGCTATTTTATTAACAGATTCTACGAAAATCCTCACCGAGAAAAATCACTGGGAACACCATTTCCTTCATTCTGCTTTTCACTCGCTCTCCATATTTTTCCCCAAATTCCTTCAAAGACAAATTTGTCGTGAGTATTGTTTTTTTCTTTTCTCGATACCTGTATTCGAGAAAATCAGCCATTGGTGTCAGTAAATTTCCATAAAAACAGACCTCTGTTGCTTCTCTTCCTACATCATCCATTGCGACTAAAGGCTGTTCGGCAACACGCAGTATTATTTCAGGGTCTTTAAGTACAGACAAGGAAAAGTCTGCGGAAAATTCCCTATGCCAGATTTTTCTTGGAGTAGTTGCCTCGATGACCGCATTCATTAGAGTTGTCTTACCCGTACCTACATCCCCTGACAACAGAGCCACCCACTGGCTATCCCACTGATATATCCACTCAGCCATCTTTCTTGCTTCTTGACGGACATTCTCATTGAGAACCCATTTCCTATTTTGCATTTCAACAATTAAACGCCAAGATTTTAGTATTTGTTTTTCCATATCCTTATAAAATTATTTTACTGAACTATAGTGTTTTAAATCGGCCAATCTGTATTCGTCTCCCCGATTTATTGCAGGTGAGCCTGCATAATTATTTTTTGCCTTTTCTGTGGGAAATAACGAGCTATTCAAAGAAAATCCCTTATCTGCTAAAAGAATTTTTTTTTCTATTAATTCTTTGCGAAACCTAAATATGCCAGAGCGAGAAATTCCTGTATCGTTTGTAATCTTGGAAATACTTAAGTTAATGTTCTTCCAGCCTGCTGAATTTGCACAGTTAAGTAAATATAGAAACAAATATCTCGCCATAGGAGAAATTTCATTCTCTGCAAGAGCGCGATGCGCCCACCTTAAAACTTCTATATAGTTGTATTTAAATTCCATTTGATTTTCCTCCTTTCCTGTCTCTTTGCACCAGTTTTAGGGCCATGTCGGCATCAACTATGATTTTTCTACCTACCTGCATTATGGCAGAATTGATTTTTCCACTTCTCTTTATTCTGTTAGCGGTGGGGATTGAACAGCCGAACACTTTGGCGATGCCACGTATACCATACTCATAGTGCTTTAGCACCTTCTCCGCTTTCTGAGAAGTTTCCAGTTGGGTGTTAACTACACCTACTTCTTCACGAGAAGAGTTTAGCAATGTAACAAGCTCACAGCCTGTCATCTGCCAAATAGGCTTGCTTAATAATTCTTGTACCATTTTTTCTATTTTATTAATATTCTGGCTTCCAAAGGCAGGTGCGAGACTGCCTTTTTCTTTGCCTTGTGTCGTGTCGCCGCTCGCACCCTGGCGACATTTTCTGAGTGCAAAGTTAAGTAGAAATTAAAAAAAATAATCGAGAAATATTAGCTAAGTTGCAGCACATCTGTTAGTTGTTCGAATGATGATACCAAAGATTCGAACAATAGTTCGAATAGTGATTCGTTCGAATCATATCACTTTCTCAAACTAAGGGGAAAAGAAATAATATAAAACACAATGGATTCTGACAAATTAATTGTAATTTTGCAGTTATGAAAGCAGGAAGACCTCATAACAGTACAACACCGATATGGCACAATAAAGCAGCCATTAAGGTTCGCATTTATCGCTTCTTAGAAGGTGAACAAGCAACAAAAGTTGGATGTGCGAGATATATGAATATGTCACGCACAACAGTTATCAAATGGTGGAATGCGATGGGGTGGACAGAAGAAAAAAGGTGCAATTTCAAGAAAGTAAGAGATTGGTATATTGAAAACAATTACACCTCAGACCTTGGAGCGTGTTCTATTGACCTAAACATACCAATAGTGGATGTCTATTTAGATGT
>JAFPVC010000054.1 GCA_017413085.1 Prevotella sp. | reverse complement strand
GACAAGGAGGAAGCTCCAAAGGAGGAGGAAAAGAAATCCAAGAAGAAGGCCAAGTAAGCCTTCTTCTTCCTCTCTGAGGAATAATCCCAAAGAAAGGGAAAAGAATAACCACAATTCAAATTTATAGGAACTATGTATTATCAAACTTGTTGCGTTCAGACCACGATTGACGAGTGGCAACAACTGATGAAGGGTGCAAGGAAAGCAAGTTACAAACGGCTTGTTCAAAGAATTAAGCATGAACTGCCAGACCTCTACGACGCATTGGCTTTGAACTTCTACAATCCTTATTGGGAACAATGCCAGCAGACTAAAACCCACTATATTTTGGTAAGTTCCGCAATAGAATACTTCATCCACAAATAAAAGGTAACGACGTGACCAACCATCCGTCACTTAACTTCCATATAATATGATTTATACTCACACTATCGGTTGTATCGGCAAGGACTGTAAGACCATCACAGGCTCACACGGAACATTTATCGCAGTTGATATGGCTGTCGATGACTACTCCAAAGGTCAAAACATCACCACATGGGTAAGAGTACGCAGCAGCAGGGAGAACCATATCCGTTTGGCTGAATACCTTACTAAGGGCAGACTCATTCTTGTAGAGGGAACTATCTCCACGTCGCAGTGGACAGACCGCCAAGGCGAGAGCCATACACAAATCTCCATCAATGCTGATAGTATCGCTTTCGTGAACGCTGGAAAGAAAGAGGAGCAGGAAACTGACCTGAAGAAGGCTGCCAAGAAAGGTGCCAAGGCTAAGAACACGCCCCAGCCACCGCAGGACACTCCTGAACCAGATGAGAAAGATTTGCCGTTCTAACTCTTAATCTATAGATGTTATGAGATACGCAAGATTATTAAAACCCTACAAAGGGTATCGTGACATCCAAGTGGATGAAGACAGCATCAATGGAGGCTATCATGGCTATCAGTACAGGTGCATCGTCGTTGGCAGCGGAGCGGAAATCTATTGTAGCGAGGATGAATTTGAACTTGAGGAATAGAAATAGGGCATTTGTGATGGATATATTGTATATGCAATATACCATGATTGGGGTAAAAAAAGAACTCCTGCGCCTGTCATTAAGACTTGCGCAGGAGTTTGACCTGTTGAATATGCGAATGGCTTCTATGCTTCTTCCTTCACATTTTCCTCTTCTTTATGTGTATATCCTAAAGAATTGGAGCGGTCAGGGTGGGCTTTAATCCATTCGTGAAGCTTCTTGTTGTCTTCTTGTTCATTTTCTTCGATGTCGAGTCTCATACGAAACTGTAACCATAGACCATAAATGATGAAGACGACCAAGGCAATGAATGCAACTGCTTGAATTATACTCATAGCCCATCAGATGTTATTCCAGCCAATCGTCATAGTCTGGTATCTCATTGGGCGGAGTAGGCTCTGGATCTGTATAACTACCACTACCAGCCAGCAACTGCATCCGATGCGTCAACAGTATAGCTCTACAAGTAGGCTTCACATATTTCTCTTTTTCCATTGTATGTACTATTTACTTTATAATAACTTTTCTTCCATTATTAATATATAAGCCGCTCTTGCTTGGCTTTCCGCTAAGACGAACACCGTCTATTGTGTACCATCCGTCAAATGTAACGTCACCTGTCTTGGTGTCAATCTCACCGATGCTGGTCACCTCGCCATTGGCTCCTACAAGTTTGACAGTGATGCGCTGTGGCAGTTCTACTTCGTTAGAGGCAGAGCGAGTCATTCTTCGGGCAGAGGCAGAATTAGGTTCCTGCTCTGAGTCCTCAGGCTTAACCCACTCTAAATAGCATGACGTAGGACGAATCTTTGCGCCGCTCTTCACTCTCACGAAGTCGCCGGCCACGACGAGTTGTTCGTCCACCTCCTTGGTCGCTCCTGCGAAGCCGTACACCTTGCCGATTTCTTCGGAGTTCTCGCTGTCGCTCCAGTAGCGAGGCTGGTAGGTGCCTTTGAAATTCCATTTGTTCCACGAATATGTGCCATCGCTGCCGTCGTACTCGGTCTGCTTGTTACCGCGTTCGTAACCCTCAGTGAAGATATCGAAGCCTTGGTAGTAGTCGTCCCCATTAGTGAAGTAGAGGTATTTAGCGTCCTCACCAGGCATGAAGAGATACGGCGTGTTGGCCTTCATCGTGGTCTCAGTCGTTTCGTTAGAGCCTTCCACGCCCACTTCCTTCATCACGGCAATCCACATGTTAAACGGCACTTCCTCAATGCCTGCGAACTCGTAGAACTTTCCCTCCGAAATGTTGTCATATTCACCCCGCCTGATATCGTTCTTCGTGAAGTCGAACGGCAGCATGATGGTCACGGCCTTGTCTCTGGTGAACGGACGGTTGTAGCGCAGGTATTTTGTCCTCTGTTTCGTCTTGACATCCTTGATGCCGAGCGGCATGTCATCGTACTCGATGATATAGCTCTTCTCCCCGCTGTAGCTGTATTGCTCCACCAGATCACCGTATGTCGGTGTATAGTACTTGCCGTCGAAGACCATGGTGTGGCCATAGACCTTCAGGAAGCCGTGGTCGGTCGGGGTGCCAAAGTGGGCGAAATTGTCGGGAGCGTCGGCCGATTCCACAGCGGGCGAGCCTTGCTTCAGACCGCGTGTGCCGACGTAGAAGCAGTTGGTCAGTTTACCCTCACCATAGCCGTTGCTGCGGTGGAAGAAGGTGCTGTTCCTGTCGTTGTCATATCCCCACAGCAGTTCGCACATGTTGCCATTGTTGTCGTACTGGCCGTGCAGGAAGAGGCAGTCGGTGAGGTCAACATACGCATACTGCGACATGGCACCGACGAATCCGCCGCAGCCGTAGGTCTGATTCCAGGTGTTCGAGTTACAGATGAGTCCGTCGAACACGCAGCCCGTGATGTGGCATTGGTTGTATTGCGAACTCAGAAGACCCACGAATCCGCCGTGCTCCGCTTCACCGTTGATGGTGCTGCTGATTTGGGTGCTGACGCGGCAGTTCTCAATGGTGAGGTTGCTGCTGGCAGAACCTACCAGACCGCCCATGTAGTGCCAAATACCGCCATCAATCTGTCCCATTGCATGCAGGTTGCGGATGGTAGCGCCGTTAGTGATGCGGAACGGAGCGCAATTAGGCCTATCAGCGGTGTAGTTGAAAGTCAGCGTATGGCCGTCGCCGTCGAACGTTCCTTTGAACGCGTATTTTCCGCTACCCGCCATCGTTGTCACGGTGATGTCGTCGCCCAGCACCACGGTCTTGCCACTGAAACCGTTCAAATCAGCATCGACATCCATGCGCTGACAGAAGTAGTTCCAGCCATCGGCAGTCTTGATGGTGTAGGTGTCGCCGCTCTGAGTGATGTTGTTTTCATTCAGCGGATACGTGAACGTAGCGCTGAGGTTCACGTCCTCTGCGGGCATGTTGAACGTGTAGGTGTTTCCGCTTTGCGTGTAGGCGATGTTGTTGCCCGACGTCGCGCCCGTCAGGGTCAGCCCTTCAAGACTCTCATCCATCTGTGCGTGTAAGTGATGGTCATCGCTTCGCCCTCCAAAGCCGAACTCTTGCTCAGGCTGAACTGCGAGTAGGTGTTGTTGACATTGAATCCGGCCAAGATGCTGAAATTCGTGGTCAGCATGTATGGATGCTCGTTATCGCTGTTGATGATGATGGTAACGGTGACGGTGTAGTCGCCTATTAAATTTGGTGCTGTACCACTACTTTCTGACGTAGCGTTGTTCGTGTAACTATAGGTAGTTTTAATATCGGTAATGCCCGTCTCTGCCGAGAAATCCGTCAAGTTAAGTGTGGCACTATGTCTTTGGTTGTCAAATGAAGCATCGTTGGCGGTGAGCATCAGTGTGGACTTGCGACTCGTGCCGAGGTTGCAATTGTGGTATTGGCTGGTCTGATTGCACGTGGCGGTCAGTGTATTGCCGCTGGCACTGAACGTAAACGTATGTCCGGGGTCGGAAGTATCCTCCACCTCAACATCGTAGGTAATGGCAATAATGCCATCCTTAAAACTGAAGTCTCCTGAAGCGTCATCTCTTGCGCTGGAAAACATTATTTTCAATGGATTCGGAGCGCTGACAGCCACACTGCCCTCAAAAGTTGCGGAATTAGAATAATCATAGTTGTTGTTCGACGGGAAATCGTGGTCGTTGGTGGTTCCTTGCAGATGCAGAAGGCAATGGGGGCAGTTGTTGAGGCTCAAGGCGATATGCAGAAGGTGAACGGTGATTCTGTATATCCTATTCTGAATATGCTCAATGCTAAGTATTTCATTATGCCACTTCAGGGTGGTGCCACTACTCCAGTAATGAACCCACACGCTATGGGTGCTGCATGGATGGTTAGCGAGGTGAAATATGTGGATAATGCTAACGAGGAAATTGATGCTATCGGTGGTGTCAACCTACATAATGTGGCTGTTGCTGATAAGCAATTCGAGAGTGTGCTTGGTAAGAGCGTGGCTCAGGATTCTACCTCAACTGTTAAGATTACATCCTATGCACCAAATGAGTTGAGATATGACGTAAACTCAAAGAATGGTGGAGTAGTGGTATTCTCAGAGGTGTATTATCCAGGATGGACTGCCACTGTTGACGGACAGCCTGTAGAGGTTGGGCGTGTGAACTATGTGCTCCGTGCTATCAATATCAAGGGCGGTAGTCATAAGGTAGTGCTTGAGTTCCGACCCAAGACTATCGACACAACTGAGGCTATTGCCTACGGAAGTCTTGTGGCATTAGTGATAGCAATCGCAGTGTCGCTATTCATTAGCTATCGTAAGAAGAAGTAAGCGTAATATTTCCTTTGAATCGTTCTTGGTTTAAAGATAAAAAAGAAAGCCCCCTTTCAGCTTGAGTGGAAAGGGGGCTTTCTTTTGTGGAATCTTATCCTTATGCTGTGGCTTCTTGCATGATCTTGCTAAAGCCATTTGCCCATGCCTCCCAACTCAGCCTATCATGGAAGAGATTCAGGGCACCTTCATGCAATGATGGCATACGACCAGTCTTTATGTCATGTAGAATTTGCTCTGCAAAGGCACTGGCAGGTGAACCTTCTGGTAGCGCGTATCCATTTACACCATTCACTACATAACTGCCAGTTCCACCTGTCAGGTAAGTATAGCATGGTATTCCCGCAGCAGCAGCCTCGGAATATACAATGGCACCGCACTCTGCCTTTGTTGGCAATATTAATAGATGGGAGTTCTCGTATAGACTTAGGTATTTCTTGTAGTCGTTTGCCTTGTTCTTGTTGAGATAGCCTATATAGTCAATAAAGTCTTTTTCTTTACAGATTTTTGGACATCGTTTTGGACCTGCCACAATCAATCGGGCTTCAATGCCTTTGCTTCTTAGTATCTCTACTGCCTCTACGGCTATGTTGCCACCCTTGCGATTCCAGTCTATGCCAGAGAATAGTATTCTAAGTTGTCCTCCATTATATGTCTGACCTTTTCGAATGTCTTTGGTGTCTATGTTTGGACCGAATTCCAAAATGTGGCATTTGTTCTTGTCACAATGATAATGATTTATCAGGCCATCATTAGCCCATTTAGATGAGCGAATGTTTACAAGGGCTTTTTGGGCAGCAACAGTTTCCAGTTCGATTGCCATAGTCATGGCTTGCTCATTTTCGTTATGGAAATAATAATTCTGCATATCAGGAACAGTATAGCCTGAAATGTTTATGTATGGTTTGCCGTTCTTTGAAAATGGAGCTATTTGGGACGCAAGGGGAAAGAAAAGATAGTCACATTCTTTTAGTGCAGGATTGTTGTCAATGTCTTTTGCCCACATTTTTGCCAATGGGCGAAAATGAAATTTTGTGACCCATTTCCTTCTGTGGAAAATACGGTTCTGTACCATTAAGTAATAATACAGCATTTTGTTTTTCATACTGACATTGTAGGGAATCCATCTTACTTCATAACCAGCCATTTCTATGGCCTCTCGAAGTTTGTAAATAGTGCCGCTCCAAGCCACTTTGTCGTGGAACGGGTCGGTTAATGAAACATAACCGATAACTTTTTTTGTCTTCATTTTTTGTATAATTGTTAATGGGGGTAAATTGAAATTTTATTGATATTATTATCTTTATACCTTAATTGTCGCTATAACAGTTTTACGATTGTGATTCCTCTGTGAGTATAGAGGCTAATAGAATGATAGAGCAGACTTGTCGTCGCTCATCTTGATTAAACAACTAAAACGCTGGGTTTTATATTTACAGTGTAAAGTCGCGCAAAGATACTAATTATATCTGAAAAATTCAAACTTTTATGTGCTTTTTCTGTCGATTTTGTCCTTTTTTGCTTTTTATGATGCGGAATTATTACTTTATTAGCTTTGGATTTGTTTATGTGCGCAGCTTTATTTGATTGAAGATGAGCGGATGACAAATGATTTCTTAATGAGTGTTTTGCGGGTAAAAAATGATATGTAGCACAAATTTCTGCTCAAATATTTGTCTATCTCGCAGAAAATGAGTAATTTTGCACCCACGTAAGAAGACTACTGCGGTAGTCAAGTCGTGGTCAAAACGACTAACAGAAACGTGTTACATTTTGTGTTACGCAAGATATTGGTTGATTGCCAACTAAATGATAATTAGCAGGATTCAAAGATAGGTTCATAAACCTCTCCCTCCGCTAAAAAATAAGATAGTTGAATATCAGTCAGTTATAAGTCTCAAAAAAGACTTTTGGTGACAAAAGTGTTACTCTGACAGTAAAGTAGAGATTAACAAGACTGATAAACAACGTATTAGGAGGAGAGTTCACAATCCTCTCTCTCCGCTAAGAACTCAATCAAGCAATTGGTTGGGTTCTTTTTTTATCCCCATTTCTACACCCATTTTTATAGTCATTTACTAATTGTCATCTACAGCACAATCGTGCAACGCAGCCTGAGTTTTAGATAATTTATACACTTTTCCGAATTTTCTATTCACTTTGTAATAGTATATAATGTTGGTCAA
Organism: Prevotella sp.; assembly: GCA_017413085.1. Classification (GTDB taxonomy): domain Bacteria; phylum Bacteroidota; class Bacteroidia; order Bacteroidales; family Bacteroidaceae; genus Prevotella. The sequence continues at coordinate 14,560 of JAFPVC010000054.1, read as the reverse complement.
AAGGTTGTAACGATACAACCTTTTGGCCAACATTGTTTTACATGTGTATATCTTTCATTACGGTTTTAAATTAAACTTTAACGATGCAAATTTACTAATAATAGTTTAATTTAGAGCTATAATAATACGTTTTTTATAAAAAAGACCAGTTCATTTTTCAACACCCCCTAACTATGTCTTGTGCAATTAATTTTTTTCGATTAACTTATAAATTTGGTGCAAAGATACGACTTTTTTCGAATAAGAAGTGTAAAATCTGGAGTTTTTGTCGATTAAGCGTCGTTCCATAGCCATTTCTGTTGTAAAGGAAATGTAAATCCCCCTCCCCAAAAGCACTTAGTCACCAATCCTCTCGACGATGAAATCGCAGGCAGAGAACCATTTGCAGACATATTCGTCGGAATGTGTGGATGTCGTGGTGTTTGTAACACCGTAGGTCAGGGTGCCATTGCTGACTGTGATGTCATCAAGATAGATGCGGTTCCATCCGTATCCTTGACCGCCGTTGGCCGTCAGTTTTTGTATGTCCAGGCTATAAATGTGTTCCCCGTGAGAGAGGTTCTGCAGTTGCTGAAGCGCAGAGAACCATACATTGCCGCCCGTGTCACCGTCTGCCGGGATTTCCTTCTGAGTCATTACTCTGGCTGTACCATCTCCAGTCTGGGCAAAGACATGTATGCCGGAGTGTCTTGCTTCTGCGGCACGCACCACGGCAGAGACTCTATAGCGGCCGGGACGTAAGTTGTGGAGCGTGTTTTCGGCATGGAATCCCCTGACGGCCTCGCCCTTGACGTTGAAGTAGCCTGTTTGCGAATCATTGCTGTAATGCTCGCCTCGTGCAGTGATAGCAGTGTTCCCGTGGTCTGATGGCTGTAGGTTGACAGTCCAGAAATTACGGTTTAGGTATTCCTGATCTTCCTGGTTGAGACTGTCTATTCCGACTGTGTGGTTCCGCATGACGCTGATGGCGGTACGCACGTCGGCTACCTGTCGTTTCATGTCATTTGGCACTGCGGCGGCAATGGCGTCGGTCTGGCGCATCAGTTCTTCTGCCTGCCACCCGGAGTACTGGAACGGATAGCTGTCAACCTCTTTCCTCAGGGTGTGGCAGATTGCCTGCAGTTCTGTGTTAGTGGCCGTTTGGCTCAGTTTCACCATGCGCTGCAATTTGAGATGCAGGGCTTCATAGCTTGTCTTGAGATTCGGTGTCTCGGCAGAGTTGTATAGTTTATTCACCATCGTCTGGAAATGGTACTGCTCCATTTCACGAAGCGTATCGGAATAAAGTGCCTTTGCGCGTTCCGGCTCTTTGCTCCTGATTTCGTAAGACAGATGCTGCGCTATGCTCATGGCGGTATTGGTGCGGTCCAGATATTCGTCGGGATTATAGGCCTTCACCTGTGGCACGCTTGACATCTTCGGACAGTGAAATTCGTAGATGACGCCGTGTGTGGCATAATATCTGTGCTTCGCATCATTGGTTTCCTCTTCAGAGTCGTGCCACATGAGAAGGTAGGTGGAACGGAAACCGTCTTCGTCCTTGAAGCCAATGACACGCACATTCATTGTAGGGTGAAGGCTCAGTGGCAGACTTTGTCCCTCAGGGCCGTAGCTGATGCTTATACCTGGGAATGCTGTCTGCTCATCGCCTGCTGTATAGCTGAAGTAACTCGAGGCAAAGGGCGCCTGTGTGTCAAAAGCATTCAGAATGTGCTGCAATGGCAGGGTAGGGTCGTCGGGTACGTTGCGGAACTCGAAACGGTATCCGTCAAGGTATAGCGGTCCGATATGGATGGTGTTGTCCGAAAGCTTTACCACATGGATTTTATCCTTTGGCACAAGTCCTGCACAGTCAAGTGCAGTCCAGAACACGCTGGCACTGTCCTCTTCCGCAGGGGTCAGTTTAACCTTTATGGACTTCGGAAATTTACCGTACCTTGTTTCAACGAAAGCCGTGCGCATGGCTTGTGCGTGCATGTTCTCCTGTGCATGAAGCACGGAACCTATGGGTAATAGGAACAATGCCAACAATATAATTGTATTTGCTGATTTGTTCATTGTCTATGTATGTGTTAGAATTTAACGTAGTTATCTGTATTTTCTTTCTGCATCTGGTTTACTGTCTGCTCTGCCTGTTTTCCGACTATGCGAAACATCATCTTCTGCAAACGTGCATCGGCGGCAATGATTCTCTCTAACTGAACCGCGCTAACACTGTCATCAAGGTTTTCCATCTCAGCCTCAAGGCGTGCAATGCACATGGCAAGATTATCCGTAGCCGAAGCAGTGTCAGACTTTGGAACCACAGAATGTCTTTCTCCTGCGGCACGGTTCACTGACTTGTATGTTGCAGCCTGTGCCACTGCTGTTTTTCCTTTCTCTACATTAGGAGTGGTCACCTCTTGTTCGGAGCGTGTGCTGTCAGTGGCGGCAGCAGTTTCGTTTCCTGCAAGTGAAGGCTGCTCTGTGGTGCCCTGCCAGAAGTGAAATGCCAAAAGCAGAAGTGCGCCGGCGGCAACTGCCGCAATCCATCTGAACACAATAATCTTTGGCTTCTCCCTGACAGCCTTGGGAAGCATCCGTGTGTCTCCGCTGTCAGTCTCGACATGCTGGCTGGAAGAATCGTTCACGGCGTCAACGTCCACCTGTCCGCTGTCGAACAATGCAAACATCTCCTTGTACTCAAGCCACTCCTCTGCCACATCTTCCGTACGGAAGTATTGTGCCAGCATCTGCTCTTCCTCAAGGTTGGTTTCGCCTGCCATGAACTTGCTGAGCAACTGGGATATTTCATGTATGTTGTAAGGTGTCTTCATTGTTGGTTCCTCCTCTTTAATTTGTTAAGCAATTCGTTGCGTGCTCGTGAAAGCAACGTAGATACTGATGTCTGCCGTATGCCTAGGATGTCAGCAATCTCTTTCAGTTCGCGGTGTTCCAACTGGCGCATCCTCAACACTGTTCCTGATGTGGACGGAAGGTCGTCTATCTGCCTGTAAAGCCATTGTTCCAGTTCTGCATACTCCAGTCTGTCGTATAGCGTGTCCTCGTCAATGACAGGCGTTATGTCAGCCGTCCCGGCATGATGTCGTGCCACGCGCCATTTGTCTATGCAGATGTGCTTGGTGGTTATTGCCACCAGTGCTTTAAGGCGTGCCACATCGTATATCTGCTCGTGCAGGCACCACAGTCTGGCCATCACGTCCTGCGCAATGTCCTCCGCATCGTCTTGCCCATACCCGAATCTGCGGGCGGCAGTCATGGATTTCATGCGCATTTCGCTGGCTGTATGTGTGAACTCTTCTTGTGTCATTACATTTATATAACGAACAAACTCCCAAAAATTAAACAAGAAATTGCATTTTTTTTTTCAATGATATGGCAGTAGGCACAAATAACTATAAAATGTTACTGATATGCTTTGACAAAATGAAAGCTATCATATTACACTGTAAAAGCTATGCTTTCTCATCGTAAAGTGATAGCTTTCACGAAAAAAAGGGTGCGAAATCATCGAATTTCGCACCCTTTTCTCATATGCATTAATTAAGTATTATCCACATCCTTGAACTTCTCCAGATAAGCGCTGAGCCTCTCATATACACGCTGGCGCATCTCCTCGCGCTTGTTGTTCTTCGCAAAGCGTGACACGGCAGGTAATATCTGTGAGAACGCCGTGCCCGATATAGATATGAAACCATTGCGGAACGACATCTCCATGAAACTTCTCGTCTCAGGAGCCTTCAGCCGCTCCTCTGCGATAATCCTCTGCAGTTCCTCCTCCTTGCGCTGGCGTATGTATTCACTCCACGCATCGTTGACGTCGCTCTCAGGCGTTATGCTGTCAATAAACCTCTCTATCAGCTCCTTCTTGTTGCGCAGGTCGGGACTGGCACCAATGGCGTTGTTAATCTTGACGATAATCTCGGCATCCTTCAGGTGGTTCTTGGCATACTCCTGGATGAGCCACAGTATGCGGTCAATGGATATCTCCTCCTGTTTGATGAGCTCCATCTCAAACACAATGTCGTCGTTCACGTTCTCCGCCTTGCCCTTCTTGCCGTCCTTGAACTCATGGTATATCTCTATGTAGGTGCTGGCATAGTGCTGGCGGTCCTGCTCGCCCAGTATCTCGTTGCCCTCAAAGGTGTCGAAGGTGGTGAGTATGTTGTAGAGCCTCATGATGTATGAGTATATCTTGATAAACTCCTTCTTGGCTTCCTCACCGGTTATCTCCATGCCGATAGGGTAGTCTGCCATAAGCTTCTCCACCATGTCCTTGTAACCCTCGTGCCACGTGTCGTCAGCGTCAGCATAGCCGTTGTAATACTCGTCGTATGTCTTGAGCAGCACTATGCCGTGCGCCTCAGAGTTTCCAAACAGTCCTATGGCGTCGTTGGTGGCTTGCTCAAGGTCACGGAAACAGATGATGTTGCCGAAGGTCTTGACGGAGTTAAGTATGCGGTTAGTGCGACTGTATGCCTGCATCAGTCCGTGCATCTTCAGGTTCTTGTCCACCCACAGCGTGTTGAGCGTCTTGGCATCAAAGCCCGTAAGGAACATATTGACCACTATCAGCAGGTCCAGCTCACGGTTCTTCATCCTCTTGCTCACGTCCTTGTAGTAGCCCTGGAAACCTTGGCTGCCAAGGTCATAGCTGCAGCCGAACTCCCTGTTGTAGTCGTCTATCGCCTCTTGCAGTGCGTCCTTGTCTGTCTGTGACAGTGTGCTGGTGTCGTCTGGATTCTCGTCATACAGCTCGCCGTCCGTAGGGTCTTCTGCATTCGCCCCGTAGCTGTATATCATCGCCACCTTCAGGCGCTGCCCCTCGGGCATCTCCTTCATCTGCCGCTTAAACTCCCTGTAATACAGTCGTGCCGCGTCAATGCTGGCAGTGGCAAAGATAGAGTTGAAGCCGTTCAGTCGCTGGTCTTTCACCTGATAGGTGCTGTTGCGCTTGGTCTTTTTGCCGAAGTGCTCTATTATATAGCTTACTATATTGCTTATATACTTCGGGTCACGCATTATGCGTTCACGGTCAATGTCGCTCACCGCCTCGTCCTCCACTCCGTCACGCTCCCTCATGGTGCGTATGTACTCCAGGTGAAACGGCAATACGTTCTTATCCTGTATGGCATTGATGATGGTGTAGGTGTGCAGCCTGTTGCCAAACGCCTGGTCGGTGGTCAGCAGGTTGGCCTTGCCTGTATGGCTTGCGTTGTCGGCAAAGATAGGTGTGCCGGTGAAGCCGAAGATGTAATACCTCTTGAACTTCTTGACTATGGCGGTGTGCATTTCGCCGAACTGGCTGCGGTGACACTCGTCGAATATCATCACCACGTGCTGGCCGTACACGTCCATCTCCTTCTTCCTGTTCACCAGTATTGAGAGCTTCTGTATGGTGGTGATGATGATGTGACAAGTAGGGTCTGCCAGCTGTCGTTCCAGCACCGCCACGTTGTTGTTGCTGTTGGCACAGTCCTTCTGGAAGTTGTCATACTCCTTCATTGTCTGGTAGTCAAGGTCCTTCCTGTCAACCACGAACAATACCTTGTCTATGTATGGCAGCCTGCTTGCCAGCAGCGAGGTCTTGAATGATGTCAGCGTCTTGCCCGAACCCGTGGTGTGCCATATATAGCCGCCGGCATCGATGGTGCCATAGCGCTTGGTGTTGTAGGCTATCTGTATGCGGTTCAGTATCTTCTCCGTGGCGGCTATCTGGTAGGGGCGCATCACCATCAGTGTCTTGTCAACGGTAAACACGCAGAACCTCGTGAGTATGTTCAGCAGCGTGTGCTTGGCAAAGAAGGTGCTGGTAAAGTCCGCCAGCATCATTATCTTGTTGTTGCGGGCGTCGGTCCACCATGACGTAAACTCAAAGGAGTTGCTCACCACCTGTCCCCGCCTTTGCTTCTCATCCTCTTCCTTCAGACGCAGGTCGCGGGTGGTGTTGCTGTAGTATTTGGTGTATGTACCGTTGCTGATGACGTATATCTGCACATACTCAAAGAGTCCGCTGTCAGCCCACATCGACTCCCTGTTATATCGCTTTATCTGGTTGAATGCCTGGCGTATGTCTATGCCTGGCTTCTTCAGTTCCACATGCACCAGCGGCAGACCGTTCACGAGTATCGTTACGTCATAGCGGTTGGCAGCCTTGCCGCCTGTCGGGGTGTACTGTCTCATCACCTGCAGGCGGTTCTCGTGTATGTTGGTCTTGTCGAGCAGGGCTATGTTTCTCATGTCGCCGTTGTCAAAGGTGAAGTTAAAGCGCGGATCCTCCTGTATCACGCGCGTCTTCTCTATGATGCCGGCGTTAGGCTTCGCAATGTTGGTGGTAAAGAATCGTTTCCATTCGTTGTCGTTGAATGTTACGCCGTTGAGCAGCTCCAGCTGCCGGCGCAGGTTAGCTATCAGCTCTGCCTCGGTAGTCAGGCTTACATATTCATACTGCTGGCTCTGCAGTTGTTCTATGAACTGGTCCTCCAGAGCCTTCTCGCTCATATATGGGCGTTCGCCCATCATATATGAGTGTTCAAACTGTGCCACGACGGTGCTCTCGTCGTTCTCTGAAATAAGGTCATAATATGTAGCCATGTATCTTCTGGTTTTATAGTTTTGGCTAGTCTAGCTAGTTTTACTAGTCTCCCTAGTCCTTCCCTCCTCTCGCCTGCATCAGCAGCACCTCCAGGTGGCGCTTTTCGCGCTCCAGCTCCTCTATGCGTTGCTCCAATATAGGCACCTGCTGGCGTAGGCTCTTGTTAGCCTCTCTCAGTCGCTGCAACTCTTCGTCCACCCCCTTGCGATAGCCCGTGCGGGCTGCATACATCCTTTCCTTTATCCCCCCCTGCGTTACGAACTGCTGGTCCAGTCCGCTTATGTAGGTTTTCATCATCTTGTCTGTCATGTGTAGCAAGGTCAGGGCAATGTTACATATCTCTTCATCGTTCCATTGCTTGAGGTAAGGTTCGTAGTCGCTCACTTTGTTATGCTTTCTGCAGAACGTAAGCATATCTTCATAGCGATGGTGCTTAGCATCCCAGAACGGCAGTTCCCTGGTGTGCAGATAATCCTCATAGTCGGCTCGCAGTTCTTTCAGCGATGAACGAGCCACGTTGAGCAGCTTCAGCTGCATCTCCGTTGATGTCATTCCGTCTGCCAACCCCTCTACTATGTTCTGCTTCCCGGAGCGAGCAGCCTGAATCATCTGGTCCACAGTACGGTCGCCTTTGCTGTCCAGGAAACGCTTTGCGAAATGGTAGGTCATCACATATATCACCTCAGTCTTCTGATAGAAATACAAGTCTTGGTACTGCACCTCGTTCAGCAGCACCTTCGGCAGAGGCTTATTCCCCATCGTTTCAGTATTCATGTCCTGTTCAGCCATAGTTGTCTTCTTCTTTAGTTCGTTTGTTTTAATGTTATGTTGCTAGTTCTGCTAGTCCTGCTAGTCCTTGCTAGTCTTTCCTAGTTCTCCTAGCTCTCCCTATCTCTCTCTAGTCCCCCTAGTTTTTACTATTCTCCCTTTGTTTCTGTTGCAAAGTTACTATAATCTTCAGAAACCGCCAAATGGTTCTGTCGTTTTTTGTTTTCAGTAAGTCAAAGAGTGTTTGTTATTTTTATTCAAACGTCAAAAGTTTCTCTCTGTAGTATTCATATTGCTTCTGCCTCTGCTCCAACTGAGCCTCAAGGTTTGTTATGCTTGCCTCAAAGGTATCGAGGATAGAGACAATGCGTTGTTGCTCTTGGAGTGAAGGAATAGGGATAGTCAAATTATATAGCCCTGTCATATCAACAGAAGCGAAGCCACCTTGGTTGATGTGTTGCTTACACCATTCATCTATAATGAACATATAATAATATATAAATTTCATGTCAACTTCATCAGAATATTTCTCTTTTAACGAGAAATTTGTAAAACGTTGATTGCATAAGAAATCTGTTAATATTAGTGCATGTTCACCTATTGTGGCAGATGTCGCAAGAATAATAGAATTAGATTTAAACAGTCCTTTTCCTTTTACAGCGAGAGGTGTTATGTGTAAATATGAATCGGATAAGATGTTACCTTTATCTCGTATGTCTTCCATCTTGAACCAAGGTATCGTTCCTTCTTTCCAGAACTTTTCATTAGTAGTAGATGGAGTGTATCCGTTTCTTGTGTTAAATATCTCCCCCAACGTCTTCCACTCCACGCTGTCATCATCTTTATTGAAGGTGAGGAGTGTATTTCTATAGTGTTCATATTGTTTGCGTCTTTGCTCTATCTGCGCCTTTATATTGTCAATGCTTGCAGTAAACGTATCAAGGATGCCAACTATCCTCTCCTGCTCTTCAAGGGATGGGATGGGGATGATCAGTGATGCTACTGTGTTTGCATCAATAGTAGGCATAGCTCCGGCTCTTATCTTTCCCTTAAGTATTTTTTCACAACCATAAACATACAAATAGAGATATTTATCAATTATTCCTTTATTTGGGTATAAAGAAAAACACGCATCAGATGACCAGAATTCTTTATCATAAAAGAAAACACTTCCTGCATTTCCTGTATTAACTACAACTGTTGTGTTTGCTTTACGATTATAATCAGAATAATAACCCATTGGTGTTGAGCCACCATGTAATACAGGGTAGCCTTCTGTTTCATTTAGTTGCGATTTGGTTAATCGTTTGCCTCTTAAAACCTCGCACACCTCTCCTAATTTCTTCCACTCCACCATATTCTATTCTCCTATTTCTTTAATGATAGAGTCAATCTTGGCGTTGAGGCTGTTGCCCTCTGCTATGAGTTTGCTGAGTGTGGCATTGACAGTCTTGATGTCTATCGCCTCGCGCTTGTCCTCCTGCTCCACGTAGCTTGAGACGGATAGATTGCTGTCATTGGCAAGGATGTCCTTGCAGTTTACGAGCTTGGCTTTATACTCTACGTCATTACGGTCGGCATAGTAACTGAACACCGCCTGTATGTTGTCGTCTGTGAGCTTGTTCTTGTTGCCGTCCTTCACGCACTCCTCGCTTGCGTCAATGAAGAGCACGCTGTTGTCTGCCTTCGACTTCTTCAGCACTATGATGCAGGTGGCGATGCCTACGCCGAAGAAGAGGTTGGAGGGCAGCTGTATCACGGTGTCAACATAGTTGTTCTCTATGAGGTACTGGCGAATCTTCTGCTCTGCACCGCCACGATAGAGCACACCGGGAAACTCCACTATGGCTGCAGTGCCGGTGGTGGACAGGTGGTGGAGCATGTGCATGGTGAATGCAAGGTCTGCCTTGGTCTTTGGCGCAAGTACGCCGGCAGGACTGTAGCGGTCATCGTTGATAAGCAAAGGATTTGCATCGCCTGCCCAACGGGTGGAGTAGGGCGGATTGCTGACGATGGCGTCAAACGGTATCTCTGCCATGTGCTTAGGTTCGGTCAGCGTGTCGCCCAACTGTATGTCAAACATATTGAACGGCACATGGTGAAGAAACATATTGATGCGGCAGAGGTTGTAGGTGGTGATGTTCACCTCCTGACCATAGAAAGATACCTGCTTGGCTTTCTCGGCACCGAGCACCTTGACGAACTTAAGCAACAGGGAGCCCGAACCGCAGGCAGGGTCATATACCTTGTTTATCTTGTCCTTGCCGTCACATGCTATGCGCGCCAGAAGCTCAGCCACCTCCTGAGGGGTAAAGAACTCGCCACCGCTCTTGCCGGCATTGCTGGCATACATGGTCATAAGAAACTCATACGCATCACCGAAGGCATCAATCTTTGCATCCTGCAGGTCGCCGCCAAGGTCCATGGCGCCTATCTTCTGCATAATCTTCGTAAGCAGTTCGTTGCGCTTGCTCACCGTAGCGCCCAGCTTAGGCGAGTTGACGTCGATGTCAGAGAACAGTCCCTTCATGTCAGACTCGCTGTCGGTGCCGATGGCAGAGCCCTCAATGTTCTTGAAGATGCGGCTAAGTGTCTCGTTGAGGTTGTCGTCATCCTCGGCACGTGCCACCACATTTTTGAACAGCTCAGAAGGGTATATGAAGAAACCCTTCTCGTCGATGGTCTGCCTGCGTATATCATCGTCGATGTCGTCATCCGCCACGTCGCAGGCATAGTCAAAGCCGCTGTTGCCGGCTTCAGCCTCCTCACGGTTGAGGTGTGCGGTAAGGTCTTCGGAAATAAAACGGTAGAAGAGGAATCCGAGTACATAGTTCTTGAAGTCCCAACCGTCAACACTGCCGCGCAGGTCATTGGCAATCTGCCAGATGGTGCGGTGCAGCTCAGCACGTTCTTGTTCTTTACTCATAGCACGATAAGGTCAGTTACTGTGAGCGCTGGCTATGGAAAAAACTTCGTTACGGGGAACAACGGTGCAAATACACAAAAGGAAGGGATAAGAAAAAGGTGCAGCCACCTCGTCTTATCTCTTCCTCTGGGTATTTGGCGGGACCCGTACTACGAAGACAAGCTCAGTGCCCACACCCCTATGGTGCAGGCGTTGAACTTACTCTTATTCATAGTACTTCTCTTAAATCGCCAAATTTCAGAGGAAGTACGAATAAGTTAGCAACGCTAACAATTATTGTTTAATCTATATGTCTCCCGTTTGACGCACGGGTGCGGCTCCCCGACGGTTTTACGCCACGAGGGGAGCGGTGTGGCGGATGTTATTCCGCAGCGTTGTTGCGGAACATCTCATATAGTGCCACGGCACCGAGATGCCATAGCTTTGTTTCTTCTTTCTGTAGTCCTTGGTATGTGGCAGAAGCATAGAAGCGCCTCATTGCCTCAAGTACGGAGCAATGGTCGTTGTCAGCAATGATGTTGGCAACGTTGGCTATCTTTCCGGGAAGGAAGAGATATAGATTCTGTTGTGTGACTTCTAAGTTCATTTTCCTATGACAACTCTATTCTTTCAGCTTCTAAGAATGTAAGTGACTTTAATGCTTTCTCTGTATGGAAGAGCAACTGATCTACCAAGTCATACACCTTTAACTCCCTGATAAGGTCTTCTTTGTTTAAGACACCGCTTTCGTAAAGTGCAAAACAAGCATACACCCTGTCGTTTGCCACTGGACCATAGACGAAATCGTAATCGTGCTTGAAACCAGGGACGTTCCTGTTGTTGTTTACGAAATCAATCCATTCCTCTGTAGGAGAATCAAACCACAGAGTGTTTTGATTCTTTATTTCTTCAATGTCTATTTCATAGATATTTATGTATCCGGCTTGAGCATCTTTCTTGTGACGCTTAACCCAGTTCTTTGCTTGGACGTAGTCAGTAGTAGTATAGAAACCCTCACCGTAGTCTAATGTGCGGTTAGGTTCTCTGATTTCGGGGCAAGATACTATTTCAAGGCTTCCATGATATATTTTCATTAGAAATTCCTCCTTCCTATCTTTTCATCAATTTCCTCAATTAGCCACTGACGACTTTGCGTGTGTAATACTTCAAAGTTATCTGCGAGATATGACGCCACACCTGACGAGAAGAGCAGTGATGCGGCTTTGTCGCCACTTATCCCCTTCGCATTTTTGTATTGCTCTATGCAGAACGCAACAAAATATGATATGTCATTATCTCTGTTCATATATTGATAGTAATAGATTGACTACGTTATGATATTGCAAAGATAATAAAAAATCTTGAAAAGTATGGCACGATATGCCTTACTACAGATTATATTTTTGAAATTTTAACTGTGCATGACCTTCGCATCAAAACATGCATCCACAGTTCGAAAGCCATGGCACGATTGGTGGTATTAGGATTGACCTCTTTTTTCGTTTCTGTTTGTTTAGCTTATAAACACGTCGTTACTTCCTTATCTCAACAGGTCCGAGCAAACCAGAGGGAAGCAATGGAGAGTCTTTGGTGAAGAACTTGAAGCATCCCACAGTCTTGCGACCCTGAGATGGGCGCGGCGTACCGTTTTTCAGCCATTCTGGTATGGCAGCCATGTAATAACCAGCCATAGGTTTACCCGGTGCATACTCATAGACCAAAGGTTCAGACCACTCGATGTCGTCAGGCTCCTGTTCATCGCCTATCATACGGTTAGGCCACAGGTTGGTTATGTCGATTTCAATCTTGTTGTTGCCAGCCTTTACGGCAGATGAGATGTCGAGCAAGAACGGAGCCTTCCACATCATGGGGAAAGAGATGCCGTTGACACGCACCGTTGCCATATTCTTCACCTTGCCCAGACTCAGTACGAGTCTGCCTTGCTTCAGCTGGCGGTTGGTGAGTGTGAAATAGTGGCTGTAGGTAGCAGTGCCAGAGAAATACTTGACGGCAGGAACAGATGATGTGGTCCAGTCGAAAAGTGGTTGATGTGTCATTTGTGTAACATCAGGGAAGGTGATGTCCCAACCGTCGCTGAGTGTCAGTATGTTTTGCGTAGAAGTGCTGCAGGTGAGCAGCGTGGCAAGCGAATCACTGATGGCAGACTCATCTGTGCCGGGCATGAATACAAGGAAGCGTGAGCCGTTAGGTTCTATCGTCAGTGATTCGCTGCCAAGACTTTCCATAGCGAGGTTGTAGGGGTTCCATAGTTCTACGTGCCTACCTCCGGCATACTGGCTGACTGGCAGCACTGCCGTTGTAACAGTGTCGGAAGGATTACATATGAAAACAATGTCGGTATCACCGTCAGTACGGCGATAGGTCTTGAAACCGCCCACGTTGCCCCACTGTTCCTTATTTGGCACACCACGCTGCAACAACGACTGGCAGCGAGCCATATAATCGAACAATGCACGTGCGCCACCTGCCTTCCACCACGTTTGGTTAGGCACGAAGTGAGTACCCCATATTCCAAACGACATGCCAGGCTCTACCTTCGTCCACGGATTGCAAGCTCCGGCATGGAGCATCATGCGGTTTACACCCATGCAGAAGGCACGATCGCAGATGGGTTTCAACGACTGAGGGTCGTCTTGCCACGCATGGAGTGGCCAGCAGGTGAATGCCTCTGCCACGAGCAACGGCTTCTGCAGGTTACGCATTACCTGTTCATGGCGCACCATATCCTTCCATCCCCATGTCTCGGGGCGTACCCAAAACTCAGTGGCAACAAGTGCATTGGGGGCAGACCGCAGTATCTTATACATATCGAGAACCTGGAAAGGCTTTTGTCCGCCAGTACCGTATGGTTCAACAAGAAGTTGCATGCCGGGAGCACTCTTCTCTGTCAGTTCTGCCATGTAGCCAAAGTAGTTCTCTGCAAAAAGTGACGTGAGCACATCTATCAGGTCCTTGCGGAAGGCATTGCTCTCTTCCTTACTCCCGATTACCACCTTACCTATCATATAAGGCAACCACGGACGGATGTCATAGCCCTTGCGCCGCTGAAACTCGCCAGGCAATACCACGCTCCAATCCTGTCCGCCAGCCTCATAGCTGTCTATCTCTATGCGGCAGAAGGTTTTGCCGGCATGATGGCCTGCCAGGTCTATAAGCATCTGCGGATAGCCGTCCCAGAAAAGTTTTACTGCCTCGCGGTTCATCTTGTCGCACTCCAAACCCTGACCGGAGGCAGGCGACTGCGCCTCGTTAGTCTTTCCATTGGTAGTATGGCCGAAACGCATCAGCAGCCAACGTCCCTCGCTCATCCTCTTGACAATCGATGAGGGGATTGCCTTCATCATCTTTTTTGAAATGATGAGCGTATCGTTCCATCGTCCGCCCTGCATCATAGGCAGATAGCTTGTCAGGTCTATAATGTCTGCTTTACTTACAACCTCCTCGTCAGGCATTGCCAACAGACATATATCTTGATAGTAATTGTACCTTGGGTCAACCTCGGCATGCGGCAATGAGAGAGATTTTACGTTAGTAGTGTAGGTCGTGGATGCCATAACCAACTTCTGCATGGAATACTCTGGGGTGACGTTTCCGTATGCACTTGATGACCAACCCGGACAGTTGTGCGTGCCGAACGATAGTCCGAGACGCTCACACTCATCCATGGTCCATCGCATCATCTCCTTCCACTTCTCACTGCCGATGGCAATGTCAGGGTCACCAACACGGCTCTGCCGGTCACCACCAATCTGGAAATTCTGTACACCGGCAAGTCCGGCAGCCTTGAAAGCCTCCAAATCCTTAGTAATGGCTTCGCGACTTACTAACCCATCCATCCATTGCCATATAATCCATGCACGGTGTTCATCCTTAGGGTAAATAAAATCCTTTCGTAACGATTGCTGAGCCATCATGCCATGGCAATAAGCCACGAGGATGGCAGCTAATAATATAAGTTTCTTTTTCACTATGATTATTTTTTTATTTTAAGTGGAAATTAATAGAGCCCACTTTTAGTTTTATACAAAAGTAATGTTTTTTCTCCACATAGCCAAATGTTTTAGTTGCGGTAGAATTAAATCTGTATTCATTTTGACGAAAAACTGTCGTAATAAATATCTTTTTTCTGAAATCATTGATACGTTAATTTTATATTTAACTCCCTATAAATCAATAACATAAATTAATATTTTCTTATGATTATTTAACTGAATAAATTTGGCCAAGTCGCTGATTTTCAGTAACTTTATAGTGTACTAAGCTATGATAGT
>JAFPVC010000053.1 GCA_017413085.1 Prevotella sp. | reverse complement strand
TCCCCTTCAGGGAGGGGGCACCATTCGGCTCCCTTTTTGCGCAGCGGCCCCCTCCCTGAAGGGGAGGGCGGGGGGAGAGGCTTCAAATATTTTTTGAAATGAAAAAAGAATACATTTATCCCTCAATAGAGGTATTAGAGCTGGGCTGCATGGCACAGCTGATGGCTGGCAGCATCACCAATGCTAACAGCAACGCCGACATAAACCAAGAGGTTGGCGGCGGTCACGAGCAGCCCCGCGCCAAAGAGTTTGGCGGCTGGACAGGCGAATGGGAATGACACAGAACACTGATTATACACTCATGCAAAAGCCGGCGAAACATTGCAAAATGTTTCGCCGGCTTTTTGTATATGTCTCATGACGCTGCCTGGGGGCTCTGTAGTCAGCACCTGATTGCACTGTAATTTGGGCCCGATTACACTGTAATTTGGGCTTGATTGCACTGTAATTTGGGCCTAATTACACTGTAATTTGGGCCTAATTACAATGCCTTTTGTATATTATTGATTCTGAACGAGTTGAAAAAGAGGTTCGGGTGTGTGAATTCTCGAAAATTACACACCTGATTGTTGAAAATTACACACCTGATTGTTGAAAATTACACACCATTGTTGAAAATTACACACCTTAATTAAAAATAATTTTATAACTTTGCACGCGAATTTCGAAATTAACGACAAAAAATGGAACTGCAGTTATATCAGACAGTGCTTTATCTGGCCGGAGGCATCAATGCGATGATAGCCTTCGTATTGCTGCATAACAACTATTGGTACCGCAACTACGACGTGTATCACCGTGCACGGCAGTTCGTGGCCCTCAACTATGTCATCTTCGCCATAGGCTTCTGCATCCATGCCTATTTTCGGTTGCGCACGTCGTGTCCGGTCATTGCCTCGGCACTCACCGTGTCATATTTCCATTCGGGCGGAGTGCTGTTCGGGTGGAGCCACATATCGCTGATGCGCCCCGGCTACCTGACAAGGAAAATAGTGGTGCGCGACCTCAGCATCCTTGCCGTCGGCCTGATTTGCTACTGGGCGGCTGCGGCAAATGCCGCATTCTGCATTGTGCGTCATGAGTTAGGCATACTCGACTGTGCGTTCGGCATATTCTTCGTGCATGCCCTGCTGATTACCTACACCTTCTACCGCACGTATTTCTCCGTGCGCCGCAGCCTGGAGCAGATGCCCGTAAACGACGGCGCCCCCAAATGGTGGACGGTGGAAACGAAGCGGACGGTGCTCAATCGTCACCACTCGTTCGTGATAGGCTGCCACCTTATCGTGGGTTTCGGCATAGGCAGCATAGTCATCACGGCTTGCTTCCCTCACGATGTCTGGCCTTTCAGTGTGCTGATGGCAACCGGCATCATGGTGTTCTGCTTCCTGTTCTATTCCATAGCCGAATATGGCAACGCAATAGAGTCGGCCACCAACGCTGCAGAGGATGCAGGGGGAAGTTAGAAGGAGGTAGTCCCTTTAACTCCTTGAGTAAAAAAATATATCAAAAATAAATATCATAAAACAGACAGAATGAAACAATTGATTACTCATTTGGCGCGGGCAGCGATGATGCATGCCGGCACCACGATGCGAAGGACGGCGGTAATGCTCGTCCTTGCCGTGCTCACGGTCGCGACGGCTTGGGCACACGGTTCCGTCACGAAAGACGGCAAGACCTACACGGTGTTTACTGGTTCCACTACTTCCAGTTTTTATACACTGGATGCAGATTCTTTGCCTCCAAACAGCTCTGATTCAGATGAGCTGCCAGATAAACTCTTTGATGGTAGTTCATACAATAAGTGGTGCTATGTGTCAGAGAAGTATTATGTTAATTCACCTAACTGGAAGAATCTGATTATCAATTTCCACACGTCAGAACCCATCGTACTGAAAGGCTATAGGATAACTGTAGCGGATGATGTTCAGACTTACCAATTTCGTAATCCACGTGCATGGAAACTCTATGGTGCAACTTCTGCAAACGGCAAATGGACTCTTCTTGATGAGCAGACTTACGGAGGCCTGCCAACCAGTCTTTATGACCCAAAGAAGGACTTCTATGTAACAGAAAACGCTACATCCTATCAGTATTTCCGCTATGAAATAACTGAGGTCATGGGAACGGGAATGAGCGACAACTATGATAATGGTGCATACCGTTATAAGTGCCAGTTAGGCGAATTTCAGCTTATCGGCACCACGGCTACTGATTATGCAAATAACCTTACAAACTGTAGCTTGTCAGGTCTGCAGCCTACATACAACTATACAGGTAATAATATCTCGGTAAACTTTACCGTGAAGGATGGATTTGGCAAAACAATAAGCAGCAGCAACTACACAACCAGCTTTTCTCCTGGTACCATCAAAAATCCAGGACTCTATACCATGACCATTAGCGGCAAAGGCAGTTGTAGTGGTAGCAAGAACTTTACCTTCCGCGTAGTAAAACACCTGAGTGGCAACGGTACGGAAGAAAGTCCTTACCTTATAAATAATGTGACCGACTGGGATGCTTTTGTCGATTATGTGAACAATGAAAATGGTAATTACGGCGATAAGGTATATAAACTCTGTGCCGACCTCAACAATGTTACTACGATGGTGGGCACGGACGATGCTCCGTTCAAGGGAAACTTTGATGGTGACGGCCATACGCTTAACGTCAACCTGAGTTCTGACAGTAAGTACTGTGCTCCTTTCCGCTACATTTCACACGCTACAGTCAGAAACCTGCATGTCACTGGCACCATTACTGCAGGTTCAGAGACTGCCAACGAACAGAACAAATTCCGTGGTGGACTGGTGGGACGCGCTTCAGGCATAATTCGCAACTGTAGGAGCAGTGTGACCATCAACAGTCAGTTGAGTAGTGAAGGTTCACATGGCGGCCTCGTGGCACATTCATGGAGCCCCCTTGAAATATATGATTGCCTGTTCGATGGCAAAATCACTGGCAGCACAACAACTAACTGTGGCGGCTTCATAGGCTATAATGACACCCCTTGGCTCGAAATATACAATTGCTTGATGGCTGGCCAGCTTGACATCGACCTCAGCACAGGCAACAGTGCTACGTTCGGCCGTCACCGTAGTAGATATGATTTCGACGAATTCGTGAATAACTATTATGTGACTGCCTACGGCACAGAACAAGGTACAGCCGTCGGTACGATGACAAACGACTCTCTCCGTGCCCACCTCGGCATACAGTGGGAGATACGGAATGGCAAGGTGGTGCCAATCATGGATACCAAGAACGTTCAGCTCGGCAGTGTAGAGTGTGAAAACAACTACATGCACACAGGTTCGTCCATAGTGCTCACTCCTGTCGTAAAGGACAGGACGGGCAAATTGCTCACCAAGGATGTAGACTATTCCATCAGCTATAGTCCAAGTCCTGTAGTTGATATCAACGATTACACTATGATCATCAGCGGTATCGGCGAATACCGTGGCAAGCAGACGTTTGACTTCTCTGTAACTGGCCTTCCTGCGCCAATGTATATTGACGAAGATTATGCAGAAGGTAAGTTGGGCCATTATGCAGTCAACATACCTGAGACTGGCACAGCCAAACTGGATCTTGCAGCCTTCAACTTCAAATCGTCGTTCAAGGTGTATGACAATGGCGGCAAGGCTGGTAATGCCGTGCATGGCACGGGCTGCTTGAGAATTGTTGCCCCAGAAGGTTATCTCATTCGACTCTCAGGTCAGCATCTTGATAACCATAACTCTGATCTTAATGTCTTTGACGGCAACACTGCAGACTTTTCTACCTCGATAGGCAAAGCGTATAAGCCAGAAGGCGACATCGGCACGTTTACGTCAACAGGAAACGAGATGCTTATAAAGTTCTATGCAAATGACTGGGATAAACCTGATCAGTACATCAACCCAGGCGTTGACCTCAACGTGTCGTTAGTAGATGCCAGCACGGTTTACGGCATCACCGTCAACGAAGCCACGACAGGCGGCGGTTCGGTGAGCGTCAATCCTACGTCGGCAGCTTCAGGCAACGACGTTACGATGACCGTCACACCTGCTGAGGGCTACAAGCTCTGTGACCTCAACGCCACAGATGCCTTCGGCAACAGGACTTTCCTCTCGCATCTGCTGTGGTACAACACTACGCCTGGCACCTTCAAGATGACGTCGAGCGCAATGACCATCACTCCGACCTTCACCAACGACTTTACAGCCGAGGGAGGACTATACGTCAACATGCTGAAGCACAGCACGGCTGACGCACCGCTGACAGTCAATATACCTGCAAACGTAGAGTCTCTGAAGATATACGACGACGGTGGCAAGGACAGCATCTGCGGCTATAACAGCGACAGCTATCTGCTGCTCACAGCTCCTGCGGGCTACCGCCTCTCGTTATTCGGCACGGTGAAGCTATATTATAATGATAATGACGGTCTTGAAATCTTTGACGGCAACACCACTGCAACCCGACTCTTCAAGAATACAGATTCTAATCAGGCAGTAGAACTTCTGGAGTCAACAGGCAACCAACTGCTGTTACATATAATGAATTCAACGAGCAATTATAATGGCATTGACCTGAAGGTGCGTCTCTTCCGACCATCTACAGAGAACAGCATCACGGTAGAAAACACCACCAACGGTACTGTCACTTCGTCTTTAACAAAGGCGAAGTATGGCGATGAGGTTACGCTGAGCATTAGCCGTAACACAGGCTATGCGCTTGAGAGCCTCGTGGTGAAGGACATCGATGGCAATGAAATCAGCACAGGCGAATGGAACTGGGGCAACGTGGGCACCAGCCTGACATTCACCATGCCAGCTACATCTGTTACCATCACGCCAACATTCAGCGACTATCCGTATATCAATATGAAGAAAGGCCACAAGACCCTTGATGATGCCGAGGTGCTGAACATACCTGCCGACATCAGACACTTCAGAGTGTATGACGATGGCGGCAAGGATGGTAAGAATAGCAGTAGCTACGAAGGCTATCTGTTGCTCAACGCACCTGAGGGCTACCGTATGAAGATGAAGGGAAGTGTGGAGCTGGATTCTTATAGCAGCTACTATCAACTGAAGATATATGACGGCAACAACACTGCTTCTACAGTGACAACTCACGATTATAATAATAAAAAAGCTGAAAAAGTGAGCACTGGTAATCAGATGTTGCTGTATTTCGAAGGCCCCTATGCATATTCAGGCTTTAACCTGGATGTTAATTCGTTTAATCCTGAGGCAGATAAGACCATCACGGTGAAACAAACCCTTGGCGGTACCGTAACGCCTTCTGTAACGAAAGCCAAGTATGACGAAGAAGTAACGCTGACGATTACGCCAAATGAAGACCATTTCCTGCAGAGCATGGAGGTGAAGGACATTGATGGCAACACAGTGAACAACACAGACTTCAACTGGTATAAGGGTGGCAATACACCATCATTCAATATGGTGGAGACCGATGTCACGGTTACTCCTAACTTCGTCGATATGCCATATTACAACATGGTTAATTCATCGTTGAGCAATGCACCGACTATCAATATCCCTGCTGGAGTCACAAAGTTTAAGGTATATGACGACGGCGGTAAGGACAGCTGCAGCAGCAATTACTTCTATGGCTATGTGAAACTGGCTGCTCCGCAAGGTCGCAGACTGAAAGTGACTGGTACCGTTAAGGTATATGGAGGGGAATATAATGACTACCTGACCGTTTACGATGGCCACACGACTTCAAAGTGGATAGGCTCAAAGAGATATTGGGGTACAATGGAAGGCGAGAATATCGGCGCAATATGCAGCTCCGATTCGCTGATGCTCCTGTACTTCCGTGTCTCCACTGGAGCAGATCGTGAAGGCCTTGACCTTACAGTGACGGTTTACGATCCAGAAGATTCCAATACCATCACTGTGGTTAATCCTGAAAAGGGTGGCACTATTGAAACCGCGGTTACGGAAGCAAAGCCTGGCGACAAGGTGATAGTGACACATACAGCTAACGATAGCTATTATTTGGAAGGTCTTGACATAAAAGACACTGATGGATTGAGTATCAGCACAAACGACTGGGCATGGTACACACCAGACAGCGCACTCTACTTCACCATGCCTGCCGCAGCAGTCACCGTCATTCCGTTGTATACACGCATGCCTTCGGTTAAAATGCCGAAGTCAAGCACTTCTGACGCACCAAGGGCAATCAATATTCCTGACAACGTCGTAAGACTCAAGGTGTATGACGACGGTGGCAAGGACGGTAACTACAGTTCTTACTGTAGCGGCTATCTGCTTCTCACCGCTCCAGAGGGAACAACCCTTCAGATAGATGGTACGGTAAAGACTGAGGATATATGGGATGATTATCTTATAGTATATGATGGCGGCACCACCGACAAGCGTCTCGGCGACTCGAAATATGGCGGTTCTTCTTCCTCCTCCTCCTGCTCGCTGACTACTACAGGCAACAAGGTGCTTCTGTTCTTCCGTAGTAACTATAGTTATGAGGATACAGGCCTCGACCTTACTGTCAGTGTCATCAATACGAATGCCGACTTTGGCATCACTGTGAATAACCCAGAGCAGGGCGGCACTGTTGCTGCATCGGCAGAGACGGCTAAGTATAACGACACAATCACAGTGACAGCCCAGCAGGCAGGCGACTACCTACTGAAGGATTGGCATGCGCAGGATTTCTCTGGCTGCGAAATCAGCGTGACTGGTGGCTTGTGGTATGACACAGTGCACACTGGTACCTTCGTAATGCCAAGCTCTGATGTAACGATTACACCTGAGTTTACTGACGACAAGACTCTGGATGCAGGTCTCTACGTAAACATGGTGAAGACCAGCACACTGGCAGAACCTATGCAGGTTACAATTCCTGAGGGTTTAAAAGCCTTCAAGATATATGACGATGGTGGCAAAGACGGTAACAGCAGCTCTGGCTGCAATGCCTACGTGCTGCTTTCAGCCCCCGAGGGTCATGTGCTGAAGCTGACAGGTACCATAGATACGTATGACGATTCCTATAATTCGTTGAAAGTATACGATGGCACTACAAACAGTACTCAGCTTGGCGACGGCTATTACCGTGGCAGCAACAAGAATATCGGTGTTCTGAAGAGTAGCGGTAACAACATGTTGCTCTACTTCCGCACGAACTCTTATAGCTATAGAGGTCTTGACCTGACGCTTGAGGTGCTCGATGTTAATGACGTTCATACAGTCAACGTTAAGGACAGCGTGGGTGGCAAAATCATAGCCAATCCTGCTACAGCCAAGGGTGGTACTGAGGTGACATTGAACGTTGTGCCAACAAACGCTACATGGATGCTTAACGAACTCACCGTGCTGGATGAAGACAGTCTGGCATTGAATGTGACAGATGCTCTCTGGTACACTGGCAACACCGCTGCCACCTTCACCATGCCTTACGCTGATGTCAACGTCACCTCGGCGTTTGTCAATAACTGGACAGCTGAGGGCGGACTCTATGTGAACATGCCGAGCGTAGCCAATACAGCCACGACACCGAAGACTGTGACGATACCGACGGGCGTTGCTTCGTTTAAGGTATATGACGACGGCGGCAAGGACAGTAAGACAAATGGTAAGGGCAAGAACTATATGTTGCTCACCGCACCAGAAGGCTACCTGCTTCAGCTTACGGGTAAGGTGAAAGGTAGTTCAAGTTATTGTAACCTGACTGTATATGACGGCGAAAGCGAAAATGCAACCAACCGCTTAGGTAAAGAGAAGTATGGTCACAACAATAATGACGGCGAGGACGTAGGCGCACTGTATAGTACTGGCAACAAGATGCTGCTATACTTCAATAATACTAGTAGAGGTTACGATGGTCTTGACCTGACTGTCACGCTGGTAAGTGCCACTGTAGAGCATACCGTTACTGTGAACAACCCGACAACAGGTAGCAACAAGCTCACTGCCACACCTACATTGGCTGTGCCTAATACGCAGATTGCGCTGAATCCTGAAACTGCAACGGGCTACTTCCTTGAGAAGTGTACTGCAACAGATGAAGCCGGTTATGCTGTTAAGGTGACAGGCGGCGCGTGGTATGATAACGCTGACGCTACATTCTTCTCCATGCCGCCTAGCAACGTGACCGTCACCCCATCGTTCACCAATGCCCTGACGGCAGAGGATGGCCTCTGTGTCAACATGGAATGGACAGGAGATAAAGCCGCTAATGCCCTGAAGGTAAATGTTCCGGACAACGTTACCTCGTTCAAGATATATGACGATGGTGGCAAGAACGGATATTCCAGCCAGAATTTCGATGGTTGTGTTCTGATAACTGCTCCTGAAGGCCGCCTGATCAGGCTGACAGGTTCTGTTCCTTCTTCAAATTATTGGACTTATCTGGATGTATATGAAGGAGACTCTAAGAGCACTAATAAGCGCCTAGGCGATAATAGTTTTAGACAAAATGCCAATGTCGGCGAGCTGGTATGTGCTAACCAGATGTTGCTTTATTTCTATAACTCGAGTGCTACCGACGGCAACCTTGACTTGACAGCTACCATTCTTCCTGCCGACACGAAGTTTAATGTCGTTGTCAACAATCCTGAAGAAGGCGGTGTTGTCGAGGTAGACAAGACCGAGGTAAGTTACAACGAACAGGTAACGCTGACCGCTAAGCCTGCCAAAGACTATATTATAGCATCGGTAACAGCTAAGGATGAGGCTGGCAATGTCGTGGCATTGTTAGACTGGATGAGTGGTACAACAACAACCTTCTCTATGCCTGCCAGCACCGTGACCGTTACTCCTGTGTTCTCTAAGAATCCAACGGCAGAGAATGGCCTCTATGTCAACATGGAATATACAGGATACAATGCTACTGATGCCAAAGTCATCAATGTGTCTGAGGGCGTTCAGTCTTTCGCAATCTATGACAACGGCGGCAAGGATGGCAAATATAGCAATAGTTTCGATGGCTATCTGCTGATAACTGCTCCAGAAGACAATATAATCAGCTTGACTGGTACCGTTACTTCTGAAAACGGCTGTGACTACCTGACAGTTTATGATGGTAGTACAACCGACAATAGTCTTGGCAACGGAAGTTATGGTAATTCTAATACAAACGGTGAGGATATAGGCACATTGACTTCTACGGGCAACCAGATGCTGCTCTACTTCCATAGTGATTACAGCGTTGTGAAAGACGGTCTTAACCTCAAGGCTACGATAACACCTTGTCTAACCCTGGCTAATGATTCGACAAACAACAGCAGTCGCGTGTATTTGAATAATGAAAAGGAGACAGCTGCCGTGCTCAAGGGTCGTACACTCTACAAGGATGGCAAGTGGAACACCATCTGTCTGCCGTTCAATGTTGACCTGACCGATGTGAACTGCCCACTCTACGGAGCTGACGCTCGTGAGCTGGAGGAAGCATACATCACTGGCGATGAGGCAAATGGACATACACTCCACCTCACATTCAGCAGCGCAGTGACGACGCTTGAGGCTGGCGTGCCATACATCATCAAGTGGGAGTCAGGCAGCAACATCACCGACCCAGTCTTCACTGACGTGACAGTGGATAACACTGACAACGGCTTTGACAGTGGTTCGGGTGACTACCGCGTACGCTTCCTCGGTACATACGACAAGACCGTATATGCCGGCAAGGACAAGTCAGTGCTCTTCATGGGTAGCAGCAACAATCTCTATTATCCAGACGGCGAGGCATCAGTAAGCCTCGGTGCATGTCGCGCTTACTTCAAGATAGGCGATGATGCTCATTGTGCCAAGAGCTTTGTAGGCTTCGACATCAACTTCGGCGAGGAGTCAACGGGCATTGATTCGACCACGGATAGCACGGAGTATGCGGATGATGCTGACACATGGTACACCATTGACGGCATCAAACTGGATGTCAAACCGTCGAAGAAGGGTATGTATATACATAATGGTAAAACGGTAGTGGTAGAATAATAATAGAAGCCTCTCCCCCCGCCCTCCCCTTCAGGGAGGGGGCCGCTGCGCAAAAAGGGAGCCGAATGGTGCCCCCTCCCTGAAGGGGAGGGC
>JAFPVC010000052.1 GCA_017413085.1 Prevotella sp. | reverse complement strand
GGTATGGGGCAAGTTCTACGGTCAGATGCTTTGCGGTGCTACGGTCTTCGTATATGACTACGAGGGACGTTTCTATCCAGAGGTATTGCTGCGCGTAATGCAAGACTACCACATCACGTCATTCTGCGCACCGCCTACCATCTACCGTTTCCTCATTCGTGAGGATATCAGCGACTACAACCTGTCATCGCTCAGGTGGTGCACCACGGCAGGCGAGGCACTCAATCCCAGCGTGTTTGAGGAGTGGAAGGCCAAGACGGGCATAACGATATACGAGTCATACGGACAGACGGAGACCACCATGGTGGTGGGTACATACCCGTGGGTGGAGCCTAAGCCCGGTGCGATGGGAGTGCCTAATCCTCAGTATGACATCGACATCGTTGATGAGGATGGCAACAGTGTACCTGAGATGGTGCACGGCGAACTCGTCATTAAGGTAAAGGACGGAAAGAAGCCTCTCGGACTCTTCAAGTGCTACTACCGCAACGAGGAGATGACGGAGAAGCGCATAGTCAACGGACAGTATCACACCGGCGACGTGGTATATCGTGACCATGACGGGTACCTGTGGTTCGTGTCGCGCATCGATGATGTGATAAAAACCTCAGGCTACCGCGTAGGACCATTTGAGGTGGAGTCGGCGCTGATGACTCATCCCGCGGTGTTGGAATGTGCCATAACTGCCGCGCCCGACGAGATACGCGGACAGATAGTAAAGGCAACAATAGTGCTGACCGACGAGTACAAGCAGAAAGCATCTGACGCTCTGAAGAAAGAGCTGCAGGAACATGTGAAACGCGAGACGGCACCATATAAATATCCGCGCATAGTGGAGTTTGTAGATGAGTTGCCCAAGACTATCAGCGGCAAGATACGCCGTGTGGAGATAAGACAGAACGATCAATAAGTATTATATATATAATAAGGTAAAATAAAAATGTCAAATTTCAAAGAAATTTTTGAGAGCCGCTATACGTGGATAGAGGGTTTCATGCGCAATGTCAGACGCTACTCCAAGCGCCTGGCCATGATTGCCTCAGAGACAGACAAGTCATGGACATACGAAGAACTGAACGCCGACACTAACAAACTGTGCAATGCACTCCTTGACGACGGATTCAAGAAGGGCGACGTGGTAATGCTGCAGATGGTAAACCGTCCGGAATTTGCCTTTGCATACGTTGCCTCCCACAAGACAGGCGGCGTATGCTGTCCCGTAAGCTACCGCATCAGTTCTGGCGAAATGGCATACAACATCGATGACTCCAAACCTTTTGCCATCATCGTATGCGAATCGAAACTCGCCAGCACGCTTGAAGCCATCAAACATGCACAGCACAAGCCCAAGCGCGTCATCGTGGCATCAGACAAGAAGATGGAGGGTGCCATCCGCTATCAGGACTATGTGGAGAGCGCAAATACTGCAGAACCTATACTCAGTGAGGAGCACAACATATACGACGAAACCTGCCGTCTATACACTAGCGGCACCACAGGCCGTCCGAAAGGTGTGGCCATGACCAGCATCAACGAGGTGCTGTCGGCACACGACGTGATGATACACTTCCCGATGAGCTACAAGGACGTAACCATGAACACCACACCTTGGTTCCATCGTGGCGGTCTGCACTGCGCAGGTCCGTGCCCTACGTTCTATGCAGGTGCGACACTCGTCATACTTGGAAAGTTTGAGTCGCGCGTAGCACTGAAACTGATACAGAAATACCAGATAACATTCGTCGTGGGCGTGCCTACCGTATTGGAGGAACTGGCTGACGAGCAGATGCGTCAGGGCTACGACCTTACCACACTGAAGGGAATCGTCACCATGGGCAGTCCGCTGGAACGCTCTGCCTGCATACGCTACCAGCGCGTGCTCACACCAAACATCTTCAATGGTTATGGAACAACGGAGACGTTCTGGAACACATTCCTGCGCCCATTCGACCTGCCGGAGAACGCCGGCACAGCAGGAGCATCATGTGTGGACGATGATGTGCGCGTGGTCAAGGTTTACGAAGATCGCAAGGCAGAACCTGACGATCTTGTGTCAGCAGACAACTTGGAAGTGGGCGAGGTAATTATCTGCTCACCGGCAAAGTCTCCATACAATTACCACAACAAACCGGAGGAGACAGAAAAGAAATACTACAAGGGCTTCATCTACACCAACGACCTTGCCACATGGGACGAGAACCAGTTCATCACCATCGTAGGACGCAAGGACGACATGATTATTTCTTCCGGCGAGAACATTTACCCGACGGAGGTTGAGGCTGTACTCAACACTCATCCGGGCGTTAAGGACTGTATCGTCACCAGCGTGCCCGACAAAGTGCGCGGACAGATGGTAACAGCCTACGTAGTACGCAACGACATGGAGCTGACTCCCGAGGCTCTTGACGAGTTCTGCAAGGAAAGCGAGGACATAGCCAACTTCAAGCGTCCGCGCTACTACCGCTTCACGGAGCAGATACCGTTCAATGCCACTGGCAAGAAACTGCACGTTAAGATTAAGGAAACCGCAGAGGCAGACCTAAAGAACGGACTGCTATACCGTGTATAAGTGCGACCCAAACAACAAGCGAAAGAAATATAACATACAAAATTACGCCTTGACTGTTTTCTGCTTCAACGACACAGTCAAGGCGTAATTTGTATTATACTCAACACCCATGCAGCGAATAAAACAACAAAACTGCAAATATTATTAAGTATTTTTTGCGTGTTTCACAGAAAAATGGTATCTTTGCAACGTTGAAACATTCCAACAGGCTATTTGCTGACGAAATGACAAGCTACAACAAGAAAGAATTGAAAATTGAAGGATTGAAGGATTGAAAAATTGAAAGAAATGAGAAAACAGATAATCAAAACATTACTTATCGCATTGTGTCTCGTTGCAGCAATGACAGCCGAGGCAAAGAAACCGCAGACATTCACGGTACAGCACCCGTGGGCAGGCAAGAAAGTAGCATATTTCGGCGATTCAATCACCGACCCGCGCAACTCGGCTTCCAAGAGCAAGTACTGGACATTCCTTGAGCAGTGGCTCGGCATCACCCCGTATGTGTATGCCGTAAGCGGCCGCCAGTGGAACGACATACCGCGACAAGCCGACCAACTTATGGCACAGCACGGCGACACCGTGGATGCCATCCTCATACTGATGGGCACTAACGACTATAACAACGGAGTGCCGCTCGGCAAGTGGCACGACGAGAAGTTTGAAGAAGTGATGTACGGCCACGGGCAGCAAAAGAAGATGACCATGCGCCGCCGCCAGTATCTGTGCATGGACGAAAATACCTATCGCGGACGCATCAACATAGCCATGGAGAAGGTAAAGCGCATGTATCCCACCAAGCAGATAATAGTAATGACCCCGATACACCGCCAAAACTTCCATGCCAACGACAAGAACTGGCAGTGTTCCGAGGACTACACCAACCAGTGCGGCGAATACCTGCAGGCTTACATCGATGCGACAAAGGAGGTAGCCAACGTATGGTCGGTGCCAGTAATTGACATGAACTCGCTATGCGGACTGTATCCCATGCTCGATGAGTATGCACAATTCTTCCGCAATGCCGAGACCGACCGTCTGCATCCCAACGACGCAGGACACGAGCGCATGGCAAAGGTGCTGATGTATCAACTGCTCGCCCAACCCATATTCTAAATGATTACCGTAATCACCTGCACATATAATGCCGAAGCCGTGCTGCAGCGCACACTCGACAGCGTAGCCCGTCAAGACTATGTTGCCGTGCAGCACATCATAATGGATGGTAAATCGGCTGACGGGACACTCAACATCGCACGACAGTATGCGGATGCGGAAAATACGCATGAAGTCACGGTGGTAAGTGAGCCTGACGGTGGTTTATATGATGCAATGAACAAAGCCATACGCCTGACTAAGGGAAAGTATCTCGTATTCCTCAATGCCGGCGACACTTTCTACGACGAACACACACTGACAACAGTGGCGAAGAGCGACGTTAACGGCAACTGCGGCGTAATCTACGGCAACACAGAAATCGTAGATGCTGACGGTCACAGTCTCGGAATGCGACGTCTGCAACCGCCGGAGAATCTGACATGGCGCTCATTCGCCAACGGTATGCTTGTATGCCATCAGGCATTCTACGCCAACACAGAGATAACAAAAACCGTGGCCTACGACCTGCGCTACCACTTATCTGCCGACGTAGACTGGTGCATACGCGTAATGCGCGAGGCCGAAAGACGGGGACTGCCAATAGTGAACACACACGCCACACTGTGCCGTTACCTCGACGGAGGCTTGACAGTGAAGAACCACCGCGCCTCGCTCATTGAGCGTTTCCGCATCATGCGCAAGCACTACGGACTCATGACCACAATATACAAGCACCTGACATTCCTGTTCAGACAGTAAACACTAAAGGACAAAGAGATGAAGGACATATCACTGGGCAACATATCAAAGTATCGTGGCGAACTGATGGGATTCGCCATCATCATCGTGATGCTGTTTCACGTAGATACACCTCGCAGCGACGCATTCTATGGCTTGCGTCGCATGGGCAACCTCGGTGTCGACATCTTCTTCTTCCTGTCAGGCATCGGTCTGTGGTTCTCATGGGTCAAGCGTCAAGACTGGCGACGCTTCTACCTGAACCGCGCCCTGCGCATATATCCTGCATGGCTCATCATTGCCGGATGGTTCTACATCAGCCGCTTCAACGCAGGCCACACCAGTTATCCACTGCCATTCGGAGGCACGGGCAATGCCATTGCCGACAGTTACATAGACCTTGCAGGCGACGTGCTCTTCAACTGGGACTTCTGGCTCTACGACGAACTGACATTCTGGTATGTGCCGGCCACTATGATGCTCTACCTGTTTGCCCCACTCTACATGGAACTGGTGCGTCGCCACGGAATATTCCGCTGGCTCGTCGTACTGCCGCTGATGTGGTGCATCATCGTGCAGTATGTTACACCGGTGCATCAAGCCGTGGGACACATTGAGATATTCTGGAGCCGCGTACCTGTCTTCTTCCTCGGCATCAACTGCGGCGAAGCCGTCAGGCAGAACCGCACGATAGACCGCAAGGCATGGTGGATGATTGCCGTTATGTGGATTACGAGCCTTGCGGCGTGCGTGTGGCTTGAACAAATGCGACACGGCAAGTTTCCGCTCTATACGGAGCGAATGCTTTACATAGTATTGGCCGTAACGACCATACTCATCGTGAGCAAACTGCTGACGTGCAACTCATGGAAAGGAAAAGACCTGCGCATTCTCGCCCTGAACCGCACAATGCTTTCATGGGTGGGCGGCATATCACTCGAAGTGTATCTGCTGCACGTGCAGTTTGTGCTTAATCCGCTTCAGCGCATGCACCTCGGCTACTGGCCCACTTTCCTGCTTACGCTCGTCATCTCGCTGCCCATAGCATGGATTATAAGCAAGATATGTTCACTGATAATCAACCGACTGAAAAAATATGTTTAGAATAGGAATGGGATACGACGTCCACCGCCTTGCGGAGGGACGCGACCTCTGGCTCGGAGGCATCAAGATAGAGCACACACACGGACTGCTGGGACACAGCGACGCCGACGTACTGATTCATGCCATCTGCGATGCACTGCTCGGTGCGGCCAACATGCGCGACATTGGCTACCACTTCCCTGACACTGCAGACGAGACCGACGGTATAGACTCAAAGATTCTGCTTGCCAAGACCATCGACCTTATAGCCACCAAGGGTTACACCGTAGGCAACATAGACTGTACTGTATGCGCAGAGCGCCCCAAGCTTAATCCACACGTGGAACAGATGCGCAAGTGTCTGGCCCAGGTGATGCACACCGACGAAGACAACATAAGCATCAAGGCCACCACAACAGAAAAACTGGGATTCACAGGAAGACAAGAAGGAATCTCTGCCTATGCCGTGGCTTTGATAACGCATGATTAAGAATAAGGATAATTCATTTAAACAAATTCTGCTATGATTGAGTATTTTACCGAAAACCTTTGGCTCGCATGGCTGATAGCTAGCGTAGCCTTCATGTTGCTCGAACTGACCAACGGCGATTTCTACATAATCTGTTTTTCATTCGGTGCACTGGCATCGCTAGTGGCTGCAGCCGTTGGACTGCCGCTATGGGTGCAGGTGCTGCTGTGGGCTGTATGCTCGGTGCTGTGCCTGCTGTTCGTGCGTCCGCCATTGCAACGCAAGCTGCACGGCAGCGTAAAGGAGCGCAAGAGCAATGCCGACGCACTGATAGGCAAGCGCGGCACAGTGATTGAGACCATCAGCGCCGGCGGCTTCGGCTACGTTAAAATCGACGGCGACGAATGGCGTTCGCTTTCAGCCGACGGCAGTGCGATACCAGCCGGCACACCAGTGGAGGTGACATCACGCGACAGCATCGTGCTGACAGTTGCCGCAATCAACAATTGACACATTATTAATATATACTAACAATTAAAACTTAGCAACTATGGAATTAGTAACCGTTTTCCTTATCGTGGTCGCACTGCTCGCCATCGTGGTGGCAAAGAAGACCATCGTCATCATTCCGCAGTCTGAAACGAAAATCATCGAGCGACTGG
This sequence comes from Prevotella sp., assembly GCA_017413085.1. Classification (GTDB taxonomy): domain Bacteria; phylum Bacteroidota; class Bacteroidia; order Bacteroidales; family Bacteroidaceae; genus Prevotella. The sequence continues at coordinate 72,492 of JAFPVC010000052.1, read as the reverse complement.
GTAAGTATTACAACACTCTGGAACCCGGCATCAACGTCATCATCCCATTCATCGACCGTGCCAAGGACATGGTGGCCATGGCACGCGGACGCTACATCATGACCGACCGCATAGACCTGCGCGAACAGGTGTATGACTTCCCGTCACAGAACGTTATCACCAAGGATAACATACAGATGGAAATCAATGCCCTGCTCTACTTCCAGATTGTTGACCCATTCAAGGCTGTCTATGAAATCAGCAACCTGCCAAACGCCATCGAGAAACTCACGCAGACCACCCTGCGTAATATCATCGGCGAAATGGAACTGGATCAGACTCTGACATCGCGCGACACCATCAACTCCAAGCTGCGTCTTGTGCTTGACGATGCTACAAACAAATGGGGCATCAAGGTGAACCGCGTTGAGCTGCAAGACATCATCCCACCGGCAACAGTGCTCCAGGCTATGGAGAAGCAGATGCAGGCAGAGCGTAACAAGCGTGCCACCATTCTCACATCTGAGGGTGAGAAGCAGGCCGTCATACTGAAGTCTGAGGCCGACAAGACCGCCGTCATCAACCGCGCCGAGGCTGCCAAGCAGCAGCAGATTCTTCATGCCGAGGGTGAGGCACAGGCACGCATACGCAAGGCCGAGGCTGAAGCCGTGGCTATCGACAAGATTACCGAGGCCGTGGGCAAGAGCACAAATCCTGCCAACTACCTGCTTGCACAGAAATACATACAGGCACTGCAGGACATCGCCAGTGGACAGGACACCAAGACCGTCTACCTGCCTTACGAGGCTGCCAACCTGATGGGTTCTATCGGAGGCATAAAGGAAATGTTCAAGGCCGGATAATTCTTCACCCTAACATAAAAGACACTGTTTTTCAACAAAAAAGAATATGCTGTATTGTACATCACGTTACAATACAGCATATTCGTATTCATTATAATTGTTATATTCGTTGATGCCAGCCCTGTCATAATATTGCTGACTGCGCTTTTCTCCCTCAAATATCAGTTCCCCTTCTCTGAAAACGAGCAGGCGCAGGAACGGCACCGGCTGCCAGTCTTCAACCGTAAGCGGTTTTGTGGAAAACAGCAACGTATCACTACCCTTTCTGAGCATGTGCAGCGTTTCGGCATAGTTGGTGTGAACGTACATATTCTCACCATCCCAGATGAGGAGGTTCAACTTATTGCCAATGGACAACGTCGTGACGAGTTCTTCTACAAACAGGAACCTCTCCTGCTCGTCAAGTGGTCTGTGCAACTCATTCTGACGCTCGTCTATCTTATCTATTATATAGAGGAGGATACGCTCAGAATCAGTCTGTCCTTCCTGTGTCTCCCTGTACTTGTCAAGGGCAGGGAAGTCGAAAATCGTACCGTTGTGTCCAAGTGTCCAGGAACGTCCGCTGTTATCAAACCTTACAAACGGATGCGAATTGCCCCAGAGCACGCGGCCTACGGAAGCGAGACGTATATGCGCCATCATGTTACTGACAACAATGGGAGCCTTGATACGCTCACGCAGGTAGTTACTCTGGTTGGCACTCACGGGTTCTTTCTCTATTGATGCGGCATTGCGGTACAGCAACGCCATTCCCCATCCGTGCCGGTGTATCTCCGAGTGGGAGAAGAATGTTTTCAAGTAACGGTTTACTTTTATCCTCGGTTTTGAGTTTACTCCAAATAATTCGCACATTTCCTTATGTACTGTTTACTATTTACAAAATACAATCTTTTTTTATTCTTATCCTTGGAAGTCGAAATGCCTTCCAATGCCTTCCGCACAAAGTCGCTGCCATATTTCTGCATGATGATGTCAGCATACCGGCAGTGCACAGAGTCCGTGATTTTCCTTTTCTGGAAATCAAGCACCGCCCTCACATCTATTCCAAGCGAATCATAGAAAGCAGCCATCTCGTCAAGTATGCAGACTGTTGCATCGGCAAGCGTCTGCCTGCTTCCGTCAACGCCGATGACACTGGTGTCGGTAAGCGAGAAATGCGCAGCAAGATGATAGTTACTTATAGCCTGCAGCTGTTGCTGATGCGTAAGCGTGATGTCTGCCTGTGACGCCAGCCACACCATGAGCAACTGGATGAACGCCACATCTCTCTCATCCACCCCTGCCTTGTTGAGCGGATTAAGGTCGATGGTTCGCAGTTCGATGTGGTTCACACCGTAACTTCTCAACCTTTCAAGTGTGTTCTCACCGCGCGGCTTCAGCCTCACAGGATAATACAGTTCGCTCGGAGTGGCTATACTGCCGTTGTTCACATAATGCACGATGCTGTCAACATAGTCCTCAAGACTGCTGTAATCGAAGGTCGGCGTAAACGTGTTCCAATAACCTTTTTCCGAACACCTAACGCTTGCCATGCCTGTCGCAGCATTAGGAAAAGAAGAATCCATGACAGGCGATGCTGCCGTCAGCACTGTCACCACCCAACCGTATGCCGTCAGTTTCTCGGCAAGTTTCAGATACAGTTCACTCTCATACCTGCGGTAGTCCACATTCTCCTCACCCTGCTCCATGTGGATACCTGTCTCCACTTCGTAGTTGCGCCGAAGCAAATCACCTGCAAACGAATAGTTGAAGTGTATGCCCGACAGCGTCATCATGTATCGTCCGTAACGCCCAGAGAGATAGTTGCGGTAATCCGTCTTCCATGCTTGGCTGCCATGAAACTGCGCTACGGGGATTTCTTCCTCACAGCGTATGTATGGAGGATTGGAAAAGGGCCAAAGCAATTCACCGCCATCAAGTTTTCTGCTGATTCGTTCGGTAATATCACAGAGACATTCCACTGCATCATGGACACTCTTGAACACCGGCGTGTTAATCTCCACCTGGATCTCACAGAAGTCGCGCGTGATGTTAGGCTCATCCTGCGAAAACGGGTGAGGCGACTGTGCCAGATGTCCGTCGGGTGTTATGCGCAGCATCTCCTTCTCCAGTCCGAAGTTTCCGGAAAGGAGAAGACGCCTGATTGCTATGTCCTCTGTATGCAACATATATTAATTCACAATGCATAATGCATAATTCACAATGCACAATGCATAATTAATGCAGAATTTGTGTATTATTCTTTCGCCAAAACGTAGTCGGCCTGTGCGTTGAGTTCGTCAAGACTTTCACTTCTTGCAATAAAGACCTGGGCACCCATACCACCGGAGATACTCTTCGGAGGTATCTTCTCAAGCAGCAATTTGTCACCGAGATAGCCATGCACGTCGTCTGCCGAATGTGCATAACTCACATTGGCTCCACGACCGAAATGGGTGACATAGCGCTTGAAGCCATACTCTGGGAAAGAACGGTTCTCACCATACACAAGCGACTCTGCCCATATCTGATACACATCCACGTCGTAGGCATAGTTCATCTTGTCAGGAATATATCCGCCTGGAGCACGCATATTCACTTCCAGTCCAAGCACGTCGCCCTTCCTGCCAAGCCCTTTCTTTGCCTTGTCAAGACGGAAGAACTCAAAATGGAAGAATCTGTTTCTTACGCCAAATGCCTCTACCACGCGCTTTCCTACCTCTCTCAAGTCATCCAGTGCCTGTACGTTCTGCGTGTACGACACATTCTCCCCCGCCCCCTGCAGCATTGCAAGCGGCGTCACCCTCATCACCTGACCCGTATAGAAGAGTATCTCGCCACGCTCGTTGGTGATACCGTCGAAGGTCTCTATGTGGCCTGGCACAAACTCCTCCATGATGAAGTGGAAGTCGGGGTATCTCACTATCTCTACATTATACAGCGTTTTCAGTTCGTCGTCGTTCAACACCTTCCATGTGTTGTTTGCCCCCACGCCGTTGTCGGGCTTCACTATGACGGGATATCCCACTTGTCTTGCAAATGCCAGAGCCTCATCCAGATTGTTTACAAGATGATAGCGTGCCGTCTTCACCTTGGCGCGCTGATAGCCTTCCTTCATCCTTGACTTTAGTTTCACGGCATCCATCTCGGCGGTCTTCCAACCACTGCTGATGTTGAAGTCGGTGCGCAGCCGTGCCTCCTGTTCAAGCCAGTATTCATTCTGGCTCTCCACATAGTCTATCCTGCCATATTTGTGAATGAAGAACCCAACGGCACGCATCACGCTGTCATAGTCCTCAATAGATGGTGTATAGTAATACTCAGTGAGTGAGTCTCTCACCTCCCCTGCAAGACTGTCATACGGACTGTCGCCAATGCCGAGGACATTGACTCCAAGCCTCTTCAGCCTGTCGCAGAAATTCCAGAAGTGAAGAGGAAAATGCGGAGAAAGAAATACTACGTTCATAGGTCTGTTTTTTTAGTTTTCCCAAAGGAACCTCATCCAATGCGGCACCTCATACTGCCATGAGGCCTCATTATGGTTGCCACCCTCGTTGCGCAACAGATATGTGGAGAATCCCTTCTGCTGTGCAAGCCATTCTATCTCATGGATACGGTTCTCAAGGTCCCATTCGTCATTGAGTTCGTTGCTGCCCCATGACAGGAACATACGGCTGTCGGTGTTGAATGTTCCGTTGGCTATGTCATTGCGGAAATAATGCATTGCCGGCTGAAAAGCAGGTGAGATGACCGCCGCCTTCGAGAACACATGGTTGAACTTTATGATACCATACATAGCCATCATGCCACCCATGGAATAGCCGGCTATCGCCGTGGCCTCACGCTGTGCATACGTGCGGTAGTTGGCATCTATATGCGCCTTCAGGTCATTGGCAATCCATTCAAACGTCTGGTGTCCGCACCCTGGTATGTGACCATATATCCTACTCTCTATATCATACGGGCAGTATTCCCTGACACGAGTCCAGTCATCATGGGCGCACTCTATGCCAACGACTATCAGTTTCTTCCACCAGCCGTCAAGAAACTCCTTCAGTCCAAGCGATTTGCCAAACGTGGCATCGCCGTCGAAGAAGAGGTTGTGGCCATCAAACATATACAGCACGGCATAACGCTCTTCCGACTGATAATAATCGTCTGGAAGGTAGAGGTGTATTCGCCTGTTCTCACCCGCTGCCGGGTAGTAATAATCAAACTTGTTTACCATTGCTTTCCTACTTTCCCTCTACTTTAGTTCAGAACCTTATCAAGGAAATACCCTATCTGCTTCTGCCACCACGGCCAGTCGTGCGCACAGTCATGCCCCCAGTAGTCGCACCAGTGTGGCACGCCCTTCTGTGCAAGCACGGTATCAAGGCGGCGCGTTGAGTCGAGAAGGTCGTCTTCCCAACTACCCTGCCCTACGCAACAGATTATCTTGCGCTGCCTGTATATGTCCCAGTAATAGTGGTCAGCCGGCATCCATGTGAGGAAATCTATAGGAGAGTTGCCATAGACCAGTTCATCGGTGTAGTCACCGAAGAAATAACTTGCATGATACAGTCCGCTCAAGGCAATGAGGGTGTCAAATATGTCGGGGCGACGGAAAAAGAAGTTGCCGGCATGGAAACCACCCATCGAACAGCCCGTCACGATGAAAGTCTCGTCACCGCGGCGCACTTCCGGTATCACCTCGTCAACAACGTAGTGGAACCAACGCTCATGCTGCTCTATTCGCCAGCGTGCATCACCACCATAGTTGCTCCATGTCTCACCGTCAATGCTGTCAACACATATCAGGCGTATCCTGCCTTGTTCAATAAAAGGGGCTGCAGCATTCACCATCCCCATGTTCTCATAGTCAAAGAACCGTCCGTTCTGTGAAGGGAACACAAGTACGGGGCGACCACTGTCACCATAGGTCTTATATTCCATGTCGCGTCCGAGCGACTTGCTAAAATGCTTTATATAGTCTATCTTCATTTTCCTTATTTCTTTTCATGGACGAACCTTATAAATTCGTCCTTTTCTTCTTCTTTCTTCAGTTTGACGGTATACATCTGGTTGCCCATCGCTCCCGACAGTATCTCCGGCATACGCTCACACATCACCATACTGCCGCCATACCTCTCCAGTATCTCTTCATGGCTGTGCACATACTCATAGATATCCCTGCGCGATGCAAACACACAGAAATATTCGTCCTGCCATGCAGTACTCAAGGCATTGCCTGCATCGTGCTGCGAACTCTTAGCCAACTTCGACTTGCCGAATGCTACCATGTCTGCCCATATCTTATATACATCGGTAGAATGGGCAAAGTTAATCATGTCAGGCGTATAGCCTCCTGCCGGACGCATATTCACCTCAAGTGCCACGAAGTCACCGACGTCACCGAGGTTCTTCCTTGCCTTGTCAAGACGGAAGAACTCAAGATGCACAAAGCGGTTGACCACACCAAAGGCCTTCACCGTCTCACGTCCGATGACGCTCAACGGCTCGGGTATCTCCTTTGCTACATAGTATGAGAGGTCGAGCTTCTTGTTCACAATGTCCATGATGCTTGGCGGCCATACAGTCATCGACTCGAAAATTGCTTCGCCCAAGTTGTTGATGATGGCATCATAAGAGCATATCTCACCCGTGACGAACTCCTCTATCACGTATTTACCATCAGCATATGATTTGAAGAATGTTCTCAATTCCTGCTCATCATGTATCTTGTGCGTACCTCCTGCGCCTACACCCACATCGGGCTTGGCAATGACCGGATAACCGCACTTGCCACAGAACTTCAGTGATGCGTCCAGCCCCTCGCTCACCTTCTGCTGGCGAGCCGTGGGTATGCCGTTATCCTGATATATCTTCTTCATCTCAGACTTCTCCTTGATGAATCCTATCCTGTCGCTCTGTATGCCCGTGGTTACATTGAAGTCGGTGCGCAGACGCGCATCCTGCTCCAGCCAATACTCGTTGTTCGACTCTATCCAGTCTATCTTGCCATACTTATATGACAGAAATGCCACGGCCTTGAACATCTGGTCGTAACACTCCATGTTCTCTACGCGATAGTATTCCGTCAGCGAATCCTTCAGTTCCTGCCTCAGCGATTCGTATGGGGCATCGGCAATGCCCAGTACATTCACTCCGTTATCCTTTAACTTTCGGCAGAACTGCCAATATGTATGAGGAAACTGTGGTGATATAAATATAAAGTTCATCGTTTCCGGGTGCAAAGTTACAAAAATAAATTGAAATATATCATACTTTCAACAGATACATGCAAATAATTAGGCGGCAATGCGCTGCTCAAGCAGTTTTCCGAAATGATATACCACCTGCTTGCGCCACCACACGAAGTCGTGGAACACGTCCTTTCCCCAGATATCAACCCACGCATGGATGCCCTTATTGTCAAGTATCTCGCCGAGTCTGCCAGTGGATGCCTGTGTGATGCCTTCCCACTGTCCCTGTCCGCAGCACAGTACTATCTTCTTTTTCCTATAAGTATCAAGAAGCAGGCTTGGCTCATTGTGATTCTTGAGGTAAGCCTCCGGCGAGTTACGGTATATCAGCTCGTCATTGTAGCCTGGGAAGAAATAGTCCGCATAGAACAATCCACTCATTGAGAACAGAGTATTAAACAGGTCGGGACGGCGGAAAAAGAAGTTGGCAGCATGGTATCCGCCCATTGAGCAGCCTGTCACGACAAACTGTTCATCACCCTTGCGTACCTCTGGTATCAGTTCACTGACAATATAATCGAACCAACGCTCATGCAGTTCGATACGCTTACGGTAATCCCCTTCCTTGCGGCTCCATGTCTCGGCATCGATACTGTCACAGCATACAAGATGGATTTGTCCCGTCTCAATCATTGGAGCGAGGACATCTATCATACCGTTGTCTTCCCACTCATAGAATCTCTGATTCTGACTTGGAAAGACCAACACACCAAGACCTGCATTGCCGTAGGTCTTATACTCCATGTCACGCTGGAGGCTCTTGCTGAATATCTTGTAGTACCTTACTTCCATCTTGTTTCTTATTAAATTATACATTACGCAATCAAAAGATTGGCGCACGTCTCTGATTTATGAGTGCAATGTCATCGCACGAATAAATAGTGTATGTCAGCCAGAGGCTAGCGCACGTCTCTGATTTATGAGTGCAAAGTTACTGCTTTTCGCCCATTCCCACAATAACAATAATTTGGTATATCGTTACCATTATTATGGTATCAGTGCAGAAAACTTCAATCCTTCAACTCTTCAATTTTTCAATTCTTCAATTTTTCAATTCTTCAATCCTTCAACTCTTCAATTTTTCAACCATTTTTTTTGTTCTATTTCTCCACAATCAAGAAAACTCATTTTAAGCACAAGAAATGAAGTCGGTGGACACACACACCACAAAAGGGAGTGAATCGCGCAGAGGCACCTTAAAACGCATTCTGTAGCGTCGGCGTTTTCTTAAAAATGGAAGAGAATACTAAAAAGGCACTAATTGCAGCTGTTTCTGCTGCAATTAGTGCCTTTTTACGTTGTAATCAGCACCAAATTACGGTGTAATCGGGGCTTGATTGCACTGTAATCAGGTGCTAATTACACTGTAATCAGGGCCTGATTACAGTGCGTTAAGAAAACTTTACATTTTTAACATTTACGCAAATGTCGGATTTGGACTTGTTTGGGACACAAAAAAACACCCTGCTAATCTCACGACCGGCAGGGTGAACAAAAAATATATCTACTAACCTAAACAATATCCGTTATGAAAAGTGTGTTCTTTGTATGTGCTTTTTTTGACCGTCCTTGTGGGGGTGGTACCGGCTGGCCGTTGCCTTTGCCATTACCTTTCCCTCCATTGGACTGATGTCAGTTTTCGTTATCCTTACTAAATCAATCTTTTGATAACAACAATCTGTCTCTCGACGATTCGAATCAAAACAATTTTAAGCTTTCGTCTTATGCTCTATTATCTTTGCCTTTTTCTTTTTGACAATGCAAAGTTACTACTTTTTTTCTGTGTGCGCACACAGTTTTCTAAAAATCTTTTCATTTTTATCACATAATTGACAATTATCAACGGTTGTGTGCGTACACAGTGGCAAAATCCGTATTATTGCATCATTAAACTCCATAATTGTACAGACAAATGAAAACGAAGGCGAAAATAGAGTTTTTCGCCTTCGTTTTCATTTATTTTTTTATAGTGATGTCGCTTCAGAGCGCAATCAGAGCACTCCTGCCTGACCTATGAAATACAGAACCGTATAGCCCAGCACCATTGAAATGATGCCCATGATAAGACCTATACGCGCCATATCCTTCTGCTCAACGAGATTCGTAGCGTATGCCAATGCGTTAGGCGGTGTAGAAATCGGCAATACCATTGCACTTGATGCTGCGATAGCCACACCGATAAGCACTGTAGAGGTGCCACCGATAGAACCGAGCTTGTCGCCCATAGCGGTGCATACCACTGCCAATATAGGCATGAGCAGAGCCGCCGTAGCAGAGTTGGAAATGAAGTTACTGAGTGCGTAGCATATAATACCCGAGATAACAAGGATAAACATCGGAGAGAATTCGCCGAACGGTATGCTTGCCACTGCCTGCTTTGCCAGTTCTGAGGCATTCAGGCCATAGCCAAGCGCAAAGCCGCCTGCAACCATCCAGATGACTGACCAGTTTACTTCTTCAAGGTCTTTACGTGTAATCACACCTGTCAAGGCGAATATCACAAACGGTATGAGCGCCACGGTATATGAGTTGATGCCCGTAACAGTGTCGAGCAACCAAAGCAGAACCGTTATAAAGAACGTAACAATTACTACCTTGGAATGTATGCCCTGCTTCATGCTGCCCTCGATATGAAGTTCTATGGTCTTCTGTGAGAACGGGAACATCTTTCTCAGCAGTATCCAGCTGAGGAACAGCAACAAGAACACCAGCGGCACCATGAAGAGCATCCACTGTCCGAAGCCGATGCCGAGATTAAGTCCCTCTGGGTCATTCAGGTATTTCAATGCTATGGTGTTAGGCGGTGTGCCTATCGGTGTGCCCATGCCACCGAGGTTGGCAGCAATAGGAATAGACAGTGCCAGTGCGACGCGTCCCTTACCGTTAGTAGGCAGTTGTTTGAACACCGGCGTAAGGAAGGTCAGCATCATGGCTGCCGTTGCAGTGTTGCTGACAAACATTGAGAACAAGCCAGTGATTACGAGGAAGCCAAGCAGCACGTTTTCACTTTTTTTACCGAAAGGTTTCAGTAGGCTTTTGGCCAACTGAGCATCAAGTCCTGTTTTCGTAGCTGCGATGGCAAGGATGAATCCACCGATGAAAAGCATAATCACAGGGTCGGCAAAACACGCCATAACACCCTTGTATGACAACAGCGTGCCAACCTGCTCCTCATCACACATCCATTTCACACCCGAGTCACTGCAGAACAGCAACATTCCACCTATAATGGCTACCGACGTGGCCCACGACGGTACCACCTCCATGATCCACATCAGCGTAGCGAACACGAAGATAGCAATAATGCGCTGCTGCACTACGGTTAAGCCGTCGATGCCAAAGCAGCTCTGCGGCAGGTTCCATACGATAAGTGTCACGATGGCCACGATGATGGCCTCGATGATTTTCTTTGCAACCCTTGATGGGCGCGACTTCTTCTCCTGGCGCATCTTATGATATGCATCGACCAGATGAATTCCGTTGAAATTCTTGAACATTGTTTTTGGGTTATAATTCACTTTTAATATTTATTTCTGCAAATGGTTATCAGTACATAAAATTCGACTTTGAGGTTGCAAAGGTAATAAAATAAAACGAAAACGAAAACGAAACGAAAAAAACAATAAAACGAAAAATCGGGCATACCCACGAGAGATATGCCCGATTTTGTAATATTCAATTGTCAATTATTCATTTCATTTTCTGCTTTCATTTCCGTTTTCGTCTTTATCTTCACCAAACACGAAAAAGGATTTACTCAGCATATTTCTTTCCGTTCATAATCTTAATGCCCTTGAACGAAGCATCAACACGCTGGCCTGCCACGTTATACAGTTTGCCATTGCGAATGCCTACTATTTCTTTAGCCTTAACATCTTCAATGGCATCTGCCTTGGTTGCTTCAACAGCCTCGTTCAGGCCACCCATCTCGTTGGCTGCACGTACTGACCATACATCAACAGCTACATCGGCAGAAGCACTTGCAGCCTTGGCGCCAAGAGACTCTTCAACGGTACTGATGTCGAATGTATTTTCAGTTGTAAATGCTACAACTTCGTCATTCTTCACTATAGCATAGAGCAGTGCATACTGGCTGTCGTCCCATGAGAGTGTGTTGCCGTCAAGCACCACGTTCTGTACCAGCGGAGCCTGCTCTGTTGCAAGCGTAGGATCCCAGTCGCCGAACATATTGTGGAGGTCGCCATAATACAGAGCTTCTTCTGCTGTCAGTACAGGATTGTTTTCGTGGCCTTCACCGAAGGTTGTCTTACGACCGCTGAGGTCAATGACACTACCAGTAGAAGTCATTGAGTTAAACTCTGCGAAGCGTGCAGGCCAACCGTTAGACATTTCATTCCAGCCAATTGCTGAAGGCACAACGTTCATCTTGGTGTCAATAAAGAGCGCAGTAGGTGTGCCGCTGCCCCAAGGACGTCCAAGAGTGTAGTTTCCGTCTGCCTGTTCAGCAGTAGCTACTTCCTGAGTAGAAGCTTTTACCACTGCTGTCTCGCCATTGATGACGCAATCTTTGTAAACCCATCCAAGGGCCTTTGGCTTTGAAGGTACGGCTGCATAGCCACCTGCTATCTGGCGCAGTTCTACGCCATTAAAGAAGGCATCGCCTTTACCGCACATATAGTCAGTGCGTCCACGCAGATATCCATCCTCGAAGTAGTAGAGACCTTTGTCGTTGTTTGAGGTCCATGTATCCTGGAAACCACGCAGAGCCATATTCTTGTAGATGGTGCGTGTAGCTATGTCATGAACAGCCAAGCCGCGACCTGTTGCATCCTGCATACCACTCTCGATAGTCAAATCCTGGAAGTAGTAGTCGCTTCCGCTGAGCTGGAATACATCACTGTTTCCTATGCCGTCATATTTGCTTGTCACACCATAGGTACCTGAGAATGTCGCATCTGCTGGAATACCGTTGGTGATGATGACGCCGTCACGACTTTCACCGATGAATGATACATTCTGTGTATTTATGAACGTGATACACTCTGGAATAACATATCTTGCACCACTACCGCCTGGAATCTCTGCGCCACTCTTAGTCTGGTCTTTCAGAGGAATGGTGTATGTTCCATTCTTAATGAATATGCGGTAACGTACATTCTTATCACTACGTGCTTGTGCACTACTGATGGCACCGAGCAGTTCGTCAACATTACTTACAACTGCGTCATACAACTGCTTAGCGACTGCAGGACGCACCATCGTAGTGAAATTGATGGTTATTGGCTCTGTAATGTAATTGTCCGTAAGGTCACTAACGCTACCTGCTGGCAGTGTGAATGTATAGTCCTTTGAGTATTCCAGACCCTTGTAACTGAATGTCACTGTCTTACCACTAACTACTGGGGTAAGGCTTTGACCATTAAGGTCTGCAGCAACAGTGTTGTCCACCTTAACACGCTCGTCGAATGTCAGCACAATCTTGCCTGCCGCTGATGTACCTATAGCGTCATTTACAGGAATGTTTGACACAAGTGCTGGAGCAACGCCGTCATTTACAATCTCAGGTGTACCAGTGATGAAGAACATGCCAAGCGTATTGCCGTCGTTAGCTGATGCAGAACCGTCAACAGATGATGTCTTATCTGCAATCATACGAATATAGAGTTCTCTCTGATTGTTGGCTGCTTCTGGCAGTGTCTCGTTGAAAGTACCTACGGCTCTTGCGCCGCCCATCGTTACGCTGCCGAACTTAGTCCATGTAGTGCCATCGAGAGAATACTCAGCGTTGTATGTCTGGTAAGCATTATAATTGTAGAGCATTTGGAACTGAACCTTTATATCCTTGAATGCTTCTGCATTTACCTTGGTCTGCCAGTGCCAGTAACCTACATCACCATTGCTTGCACCTGTACGCCAGTTTACTGCAGCACCTGTGAAACTCTCGTAGCCTCCAGCAGCCAGAGTGCTCTTGTCAAGCCAACCACTGGTCTCGCCAGTTTCAGTCTTCACAAGATTCAGTGCGTCTGCATCATTGTCTTGTGCAGCGAAATCTGCCTTACGGCCATTTCCTCCTGCCTTGTAGAAGTCCCAACCTGCAATAATATCATTCTCTACATAATATGCTGTGATGTCAACATTGCCAGTCATTGAGACAATCTTTGAAGAGTTGGTCTCGCTGTCGCTCCAGTTGATGAATGTAACGAGTCCATCATACTGATCTGCAGTGAGCTGCACCGCAGTACCCTCCTCATACATTTTCTTACCATCAACGAGTGTTGGCTTTGGTGAAATCTTAACCATATAGTCGTTTGTTCCATCAACCACGAGGTTAAGTTCGTATGTGTTAACCTTCTCAAAGTTTGCTGTCAGCTCTGCGTCAGCATCCATGGTGTATTTGAACTTTGCCTCGGTACTTACAACGTCGCCTGCGGCATTAGTCCAGTTAACAAAGTCGTAACCGAAGTTTTCCGAAGCTGTTAGAGTTACATCTGTACCTGCCTCGTAAGAATCACTTGCAGGATATGCGCTTACACTACCAGCCTCTGCAATATTTGGTGTAGTTGTAAGAGTATATTTTTCAACATCTGCAGATGTACCGTTCACAAGGCCTGAAATGCGGATATCAGAGAATCCACCTGCTTTATCACCTGCCAATCCTGTGGTCGCATACAGGTGGAAACCTTCACCAGACTCAAGGGCTTTTTGCTGTGCAGCCGTAAGGTCTATAACAACTTCATTTACAAGCGTTGCTGGTACTTCCGACCAACCAAACTGAGTTAATTCTTTATCTGTTGTCCAGTTAGCACGGCGTGCCGTGAAAGTACCAAGGGTTGACACTGTTCCTTCTTCACCAACCTTAGCGGAAACAACAACACCATCCTTTGTGTTCGTGCCGAAGCGCTGAACGTACATTTTAATCTGCGTAGGAGTGAATGTCAGGCCTGCAACTGGCTTTACATACCAATGTAACTGAACATTCTTACCAGTGAATGTGATAAATTGCAGGCCATTATTTGGATCTGCACTTCTCGCACCTGTAGCAACAGCTGCATCTTCTGGGGTATAACTAGAAGAAGCAACAGATATTACACCATCAACAGTAGTTGTGAACTCTGCCAATTTTGAGGTTTCTGCAAATGGCCACTCTACTGTAACAGCCTCGTCTGTGTAGGTCTTACCACCTGCGCTCTGCACTACAGGCAGTACGGTCTTGATATAGCGGTAGTAAGAGCCATCACCGATTACGATGTCTATTGTCTCGCTGGCGTTGGCTACCTCATAGGAAATGACATTTCCCTGAGCGGTATAGTCTGTCTGTCCGTCAATGGTTGTTGTTGTTGGAGCAGAGTAAGCCTCTATGCTCACTTTAGCACCCTTACAGTTAGGTATGGTAAACTTGGTGCCGTTGTTGAGCTGCGCCCAGTCGTTCCAGCTGCCGTTGGCAAACTTGCCTCCGTTGTTGGTGTCGAAGTCTGCCTTGACATCGATTGTAGCATTACCGATAGTTGCCTGTGTAACCCAGAAACCTGTTGCGTTCTGATAAGCAACGGCAGGAGCACCATTCATGCGCTGGAAGTCGAAGTTCAGCGTCACAGGCTCCGTGCGGTCAGCAAGGCTTACGGTATTCTCTGTGAAGACAGGCTGCAGAGTGATGTTTGCTTCAGGCACGGTGTATTCAGCCCCCGGTGCATACTCACTGGTTCCGTCGCTCCATGCGGTGAGTGTCTTGCCCTCAACATACATGGTGAAGTTCTTTGGCAGAGTTATCTTTGCTCCAACATCTCCCTTTATGGCTGCGGGCACCAGCGCTCCTGTTGCCTCACCTGCTGCGAAGCTTACCGTAGCCTCTGACTTCAGGTCGGCAGGGTCGGCAGCCTCGACAGCAAAATAAGGAACATAGCTGCCACCTGATATTACCAGTGTGGTGGCGCCACCTTTGTAATATGTAGATATGATGTTATTTTCAATGTTATTATGATAGCAAGCACCATTATTGGTGTTAAGGCTTGCCACTACCTCGCTATCGGAATTCTTCACCGATACGTCGCCGCCCCATGCACACGTTCCGAAGGTTATCTTTACCGGACCGTTTACAGTGACCGTGGCGGTGAAGTTAGACAAGCCGTGGTCATTAGAGTGATACATCGCTGTGATTACAGCATTTGCGTCGGCATCATCGGCAGCCACGCGTGAATAACTGCCATCACCGTTCATCTTCAGTCCGGCAGTCACCTGTCCTTCACCCGAAGTCAGGAACGCACCGTTTCTAAAGTCGGCCTTGATATCCGTGAACGCCGCATCCACGTCAGCAAGTGCCGTTTGTGTCATTCCGAGTATCATGACAAGGAACGACCAGACGAATAGTCTGAAATTGCTTTTGTTCATTTGATTGAAAAAATTAAATTTAGTTAGTATAATCATTGTATTTGTTATCTTAAAATCGACGCAAAATTACGAAAATACCTACAAATACCAAAGCGTTATTACACCTGCGACATAATATTACCACCATTTTAACACAAAAAAACCACCATGCCGACAACATGCAAGGGGGCGCACCAAGACCAGATGTCTCGATGCGCCCCCGATATCTATTCTATACTGCAGGCGGGGCCTAATAATCCCCACCAGTATGCCCTGCAGTTATTTCTTTTCAAAACTCAGCTTGGCCTGTATGTCACGGCTGCTGCTGCCAACGTATGCCTTGAACGTGCCTGCCTCAGAGCGCCACTGGTGCTGCTCCTCGTCATAGAACTTCAGGTCTTCTTCGGTAACAGCAAACGTCACCGTCTGCTCCTCGCCCGGCTGGAGTTCTATCTTCTTGAAGTGCTTCAGTTCCTTCTGCGGACGGATAACGCTTGCCTTGTCGTCGCCGATATAGAGCTGAACGGTCTCCTTGCCCTTGCACGTTCCCGTATTCTTCACCTTAACCGATACGGTATAGTTACCGTTTGCACCGCTGATTGATGCATCGGAATACTTAAATGAAGTATACGACAATCCATAGCCGAATGGGAAGAGCAGGTCTGCACCACGGTTGGCGGTGTCAAAGTAACGGTAGCCCACCAGTATGTCCTCGGCATACACCTGCACCTCGTTGCCCTTGCCGTAATGTGTGCTTGGGTCAGCCGAAGTATTCAGTTTCGGAGCCTCTGCGCTCTTCTTGGCAAGCAGAGTCTTCAGCAGTGCTTCCGACTTGGGTTGTCTGTCACCTTCATACTTCATGTCGTCAGGCATGTCCTTGGGTTCCATGCCCGGATAAGCCGCAAGGCCGAACTTGTGTGCAGGATAGTCCTCCAGTTTCTTGGCATAGCTGAAGACGGTCTTGCCACTGGGGCATACGTCGCCGCTGAGCACATCGACGAGGGCATGGCCTGCCTCACTGCCAAGATACCACGACTGCACGAGTGTCGACACCTTGCCGAGCCACGGCATGGCGTATGCGTTGCCCGATACAATTATTGTTACCATGGGCTTGCCTGTCTGCGCAAGCTGACTGATGAGTTCGTCCTGTCCGTATGACATATTGAAGGAACGACGGTCACCGCCCTCGCAATCCTCAAAGTGGTTCTTGTTGAGTCCGCCTATATATATAATAAGGTCTACGTCCTTAGCCGCCTCCACTGCCTCAGCACGCATCGGAGCCTGTTCGCTGTCAGGGATGACATCAATGCCGCCATAACTGCATTTGCCTGATTTATACCCCGGCTTGTAGATTATCTCCACGTCCTTGCCGTAGCGCTCCTGCAGTCCACGCAGTGGCGACACCTCGTCTTTTGCCTTCAGTTCTGAAGAACCGCCGCCTGGGCACAGTTCGCGGGTGGCATTTTCGCCCACCACAAGTATTTTCTTATACTTCTTTATGTCAAGCGGCAGCAATTTCTTATCATTCTTCAGCAGCACCACGGCTTCCTGAGCTATCTTGCGAGCTGCAGCAATATGCTCAGGTGAATTCAGCGAACCGTATGGTTTCTTTGTGTTCATAGCCGTGCGGAAGAGCAGAGTGAGCATACGTCCAGCCTTGTCGTCAACAACCTTCATTGGTATCTCGCCCTTTGCCGCCATGTTATAGTAAGCATTGCCGAGATAGTAGTCGTCGTATGTAAAGCCCGTTGCCTCCGTGGTCAGTCCATTGGTATATGAACCCATCTCAAGGTCAAGGCCGTAAAGTGCAGCCTCGCGGGTATTATGTGCTCCGCCCCAGTCGCTTATCACTGCGCCCTTGAATCCAAGTTCTTCCTTCAGCAGTTTATTGAGCGTGCGCTCATTATGGCAGCAGTGCTGGTCATAATACTGATTGTAGCTGCCCATCAGGCTCCATGCGTTGGCTTTCTGCACGGCAGCCTTGAACGGCGGCAGGTAAATCTCGTGCAAGGCACGGTCAGACACACGCACGTCAACATGTCCACGGAACTCCTCCTGGTCATTGAGTATAAAGTGCTTCACGCAGCATGACACTCCGTTCTTCTGCAATTCCTGTATGTAAGGCACCGCCATCACTGACGACAGGTAGGGATCTTCGCCCATATACTCGAAGTTACGGCCATTGAGCGGCGTGCGGTATATATTCACGCCAGGACCGAGCAGCACGTCTTTCTCACGGTAGCGTGCCTCCTCGCCCACAGACTTGCCGTAAAGGGCGGCAAGCTCAGGGTTCCAAGTGGCAGCGAGAGCCGTCAGTGCAGGGAAGGCGGTCACGGAGTCATTAGTCCAATTTGCCCAAGCCCAGTTATTCCAGTTTATCTCCACACGCACTCCGTGCGGACCGTCGCTCGTCCACAATTCGGGGATGCCCAGACGTGGACAACCCGGTGAAGAAAACTTGCTCTGTGCATATGACAGGCGGCACTTTTCTCTCAGCGTCATTCGTCCAAGAGCATCCTTAACTCGTGTCTCCACAGGCAGCGACTCATCCTGATACGGCAACAAGCCCTGTGAACACACTTGCTGTGGCAGTATGGCTGCAATAGCAGTAAGGCAAGAAGCCACAGATACGGTAAAACGGCTTTTCAGCTTCATCTTATTGGAATTTTATGTTAGTTATTTTTTCAATGGAAAGAGATACGCCAAGGCAGTCATGACAAGGGCTATGACAGCCGGGAACAATGAGAACAAGCTCCACACCATGGTGAGAACCGAAGGAGTGATGCTCGCAGGATCGATGACTGTATTGCCAAAGTCATCGCTTATCATATTGGCACCAGCTATACCAAGCAGCAATGCGATGAGCGAGCCACTGACGGCTCCACCAAACTTCTGTGCCATGGTACCCGACGAGAATATCAGTCCGGTTGACGATGTTCCGTTTTTCTCTGTGGCATAGTCGGCCACATCGGCATACATCGACCACAACAGCGGCGAGTAAAGGCCTACACCTGCAGAGGTAAGTATCACAACAAGTATCATCAGCCAGATATACGACTTATCCATTGGTATAAAGAAGAACAGCACCGAGAAAACCAAACAGATGACTGACGACCATACGAAGGCCATGTGCTTTGAGCCAACCATCTTAGTAAAGCGAGGCGACAATGCTCCGAATATCATGCAGGTAACTTCGCCAAAGGCCATAAACACGGTGTAATTGATAATGAGCGCACCGACCGTTATGTCACCGCCAAGGCAGTATGACAGTAGGTAGCCTGCCACAGCATAGCGGAAACCATTGAAGAAGTTTGTGCAGATGCCTATGAGCGTGAGATATATCCACGGTTTGTTACGGAAAAGGTCGGCAAACTGCTTCATGGAATACCTCTCGGCCATAACGGGCTTCAGGCGTTCCTTGGTAAGCAGTCCGCATGCCAGCGTCATGACTGTGGCGATAAAACCGAATATTGCTCCTACCACAGCATACTGGTGAGCCTCAGTACCTCCTACCATGCGTTGCAGGTAAGGGAACGACAGCAGTGTAATGAACCCCATGAAATAAGCCCCCACCATACGGTAAGCAGAGAACTGATTCTTCTCATTGTCATCTTCCGTCATCACTCCGAGCAGCGAACCGTATGGCACATTGACCATGGTATATACAGCCATCATCAACAAGTAGAGCGTATAGGCATATATGCGCTTGCCCACAGGACCGAAGTCTGGAGTATAAAGCAGCAGTGCGAATATCACGCCAAAGGGCACTGCACCGAATATCAGCCACGGGCGGTATGTACCCCAGCGTGAGCGGGTGCGGTCTGCCAGACTACCCATAAGCGGGTCGGTGACCACATCAAACAGGCGGGCCGCAAGCATCAGGGCCGCAGCATCTGCAAATGATAGTCCGAAGACATTTGTAAAGAACAGAGGGAAGGCAATCGACATTATCTTCCACGTTATGCCGCCAGAAGCAGCATCGCCTAAGGCATAGGCTATTTTCTCTTTCAGTGTTGCCATTGTTTTAGGTTAATTATTCAGTTTTCTGAAGTAGTTATAACCGCTACCACGGTGTGGTGGCCTGCGGTGTATGGTATTTTATTGCCGGAAACAGGCTGACCGTCGATAGTGAGTGCAATGCGACCACGCTGCAGGTTGTGTGGGTTCTGTACCGTTATGTCGTAGTCAGCATCGCGGAAACGACGGTGAACAGTATACTCATTGATACTCTCTGGCAAGCATGGTGATATGACAATACCATCATAGGCAGGCTGTATGCCCAGAATATACTGCGTAATGGTAAACCAGTTCCAAGCTGCCGTACCCGTGAGCCATGAGTTCTTACCCTCGCCAGGGCGTGCGGCATCACGACCGGCCACCATCTGACAATAGACGTATGGTTCTACTTTGTGCAGGTCTTGGTCTTGAATCCATGCCGGACATATCTTGGTGTAATGCTCCCAAGCATCGTTTCCACGACCAGCAAGTGCTTCACCTATTATCACCCAAGGATTGTTGTGACAGAAGATGCCGGCGTTTTCCTTATATCCTGCAGGATAAGAGCTTATCTCACCCATCTCCACATGATACGTGGTGTAGGCAGGCCAGTTGAGCACCATGCCGTGCTCTGTGTCGAGATAACGTTTGCATGAGTCGAGTGACTTATCCACCATGCCCTCTTCACGGCCAATGCCTGCCATGGTGCAGAAACCCTGACTCTCGATAAACAGTTTGCCTTCGTCATTCTCCTTCGAGCCTATCTTATTGCCATAGTAGTCATAGGCACGCAGATACCAGTCACCATCCCAACCATACTGCTTGACAGCTTGCTCCATCTGAAGGATTGAAGAATTGAAGGATTGAAGAATTGAAGAGTTAAAGGATTGAAGAGTTGAAGGATTGAAGGATTGAAGAGTTGAAGAATCACTTAACTGCTCCAAGAGTTCCACAAACTGCTTTCCGCAATACACAAACAGGCCGGCTATCATAAGCGATTCGGCCTTAGAGCCTTCTGTCTTGTTCTCTGTGGTTTGGAAAGACTCGTCGGGGTTCCATGAGAAGCAGTTCAGGTTCAGACAGTCGTTCCAATCGGCACGACCGATGAGCGGCAGGCCATGCGGACCGAGGTTCTCTACAACATGATTAAATGAGATACGCAGATGTTCTAGCAGTGTCACCTCTGTACCCGGTTCGTTGTCCCACGGCACCATCTCGCTGAGTATGGAGAAGTCGCCTGTCTCCTTTATATATGCCACAGTACCGAAGATAAGCCACATAGGGTCATCGTTGAAGCCACCGCCAATGTCGTTGTTGCCGTGTTTTGTCAGAGGCTGATACTGGTGATAGCAGCCTCCATCAGGGAACTGCGTGGATGCTATGTCAATGATACGCTGGCGGGCACGCTCCGGCACCTGATGCACGAAGCCCACGAGATCCTGATTTGAGTCGCGGAAGCCCATGCCACGCCCTACTCCACTCTCAAAGAAACTTGCAGAGCGTGAGAAGTTGAACGTTATCATACACTGATACTGGTTCCAGATGTTCACCATGCGGTTCAGGCGTTCGTCAGAACTCTTCAACGTAAACTTACCCAGAAGTTCATCCCAATATGCACGAAGTTCGCGGAATGCCTCATCCACAGCCTCTACCCTACTGAAACGCTCTATCAATGCATGAGCCTTGCGCTTATTGACAAGTGTAACGTCAGAATCCTGCGACGACAGCAACTCGCCCTTGCGCTTGCGCTCTATGTCTTCAGCAGAGAATTTATCGTCCTGCTCGTTCTCCACATAGCCCAGCAGGAAGATAAGGTCACGCTGCTCACCGGGCTGCAGCTCAACGTCGATAGAGTGCGATGCAACAGGACTCCAACCGTGGGCTATGGAGTTACGCGACTGTCCCTCAATGACGCACTGCGGTGCCTCGAAACCGTTATACAGTCCTATGAATGACTCACGGTCAGTATCAAAACCACTTACTTTTGTATTTACCGAGTAGAAGGCATAGTGGTTGCGACGCTCCTTGTATTCCGTCTTGTGATATATGGCACAGTAATCGCCCTGCTCTATCTCCACTTCACCCGTTGACCAGTTGCGCTGGAAATTTTCCATATCGGTCACGGCATTCCACAAGCACCACTCCGTGAAAGAGAACAGACGCAGGCGCTTCACCTCGCCTGACGTGTTGCGCAGCGTCACGCGCTGCACCTCGGCATGAGTCTTGAGCGGCACGAAGAACAGCATGCTGGCTTCTATACCGTCGCGCTCACCAGTAATACGCGTGTATCCCATACCGTGGCGGCACTCATAGCGGTCGAGCGGAGTCTTGCAGGGTTTCCATGATGGAGACCAGAAGATTCTCTCCCCATCCTCCACGTTAGGGAGAGAGCCGTTGCTCATTATATAAAAATACCTGCCGCCGTTATCCATCGGCACGCCGTTGTAGCGGTAGCGTGTGATGCGGCGGAACTTGGCATCCTTGTAAAAAGAATAACCGCCGGCGGTATTACTGATAAGTGAAAAGAAATCCTCGTTGCCCAGATAGTTTATCCATGGGAACGGGGTAGCAGGATTAGTAATGACGTACTCACGCTGAGCGTCATCGAAATGTCCATATTGTTTCGGTGTCATAATTTCTTAGTTATGTATATAAAGCACCTGCAAAGATAATTAATTTATTTTGCAGACACAAATTTTATGTCCCGTTTTTTTATTTATAAACGAAAAACTGTCTGTTTTCTATTGAAAACACTCACATATTTTTCTAAAAAACCGTCAAACGACATTATCGTCATAATGCACAATTCGTCTAATGCATAATGAATTACTTCGTGCGTAGCCGTATGGTTTTCTTCTTTCCGTCATACTTCACCACGATGCCTTGGGCCTCTGGGGCATACCCCTTGGGCGATTGCTTACCACAGAACACCACAGTGAAGGTGCGCTGCTTCAGCATTCCCTGGAACTCACCATGACGGTCGCCAATGGTAAGTTGCTTCTTTGCATCGTCATAGCATATCTGGATGTTGGCATAGCGTCCGGCCTCATAACCGTAGTTTGTTCCCTCATCCTCATACAGGTTGAACTCGCCATCGGCTCCCTCATATACATACAGACGGATGTTCTCAGCCTTGCGCTGCTGCGTATATTCCAACGCAGGACCTACTGGCACGATGCTGCCGCCACGCACAAGCAGCGGTATGCGCTCGTAAGGAGCATCGAGTGTCTTTGTCTCGCCGCCATTGCTCACCACCTTGCCGGTATAAAGGTCATACCATACAGAGCCCTTCGGCATATACACCTCGCGACTGCGCTCACCATATTTATATATAGGATTTACCATGATGGCAGGACCGAACATAAACTGATAAGCAACATTCAAGGCCTTCGGGTCATCATTAAAGTCCATCACAAGCGGGCGCATGATGGTATAGTCGTTGAAATGCACATCGGCTGCAAGCGAGTAGATGTAAGGCATGAGGCGATAGCGCATGTCGAGACATTCGCATATCGCAGCGTATGCCGGATGTCCCTCTGGAGCTATGTTCCAAGGCTCACGGAATGGATACTGCCCGTGCACACGATACATCGGTGCAAACATGCCTACCTGATGCCAACGCACGTTGAGCTCGCGCCACTCCTTCATGTCGGCATTCTCCACGCCGGTCTTTTCAAACTCGCCCGCCGCCTTGGCATAACGGTTCTCTACTGAGAAACCGCCAATATCCTGACTCCAGTAAGGCACGCCGGAGATGGAGAAGTTCAGTCCGGCTGTTATCTGCGCCTTCATATCCTCCCAGCGTGTGCCGATGTCGCCCGACCATGTGGCTGTGCTGTATCGCTGCTCTGATGCAAAGCCGTTGCGCGTAAGCAGGAACACACGCTTATTATCTGGCGAGAACTGATTGTCATAACCACATTCATTCCATGACGTGGAGTTCTGCAATGTGCGGCTGTCGTCGGCCTTTATGCCTTGACGCTCTACTGCCGTTTCGTATGCACGCTGCCCGTCATAGATAGCCTCTGCATTCACGATAGAGTAAGCATTGAAATACTCGTCACTCGAACCGTATGCCGTAGGCCCGCACAACAGTTTGCGATACTCCATGTCGGTGCAGTCGCGCACGTTTGGCTCCGAGGCATCCATCCACCATGCGTCCATGCCTATGGTGCCGAGTTTCTCATAGAGCTGACGCCAGAATATCTTTCGGGCATCCTTGTCGTATGCGTCGTAGAAAGCGTATTTATATCCCAGCCAGTCATACAGACTGTCTTTCACGCTCTGCTGGTATATCATGCCGCGGTCGTTGAGTTCCCTGAAGTTATCTACCGTCAGATAATATTTCGGCCAGCATGAAATCATTATCTTGGCATTCATGCCGTGGATGCTGTCAATCATTGCCTTCGGATTGGAGAATCGCGAGGGGTCGAAGGTAAACGCTCCCCATGAGTCTGGCGTCCAGTAGTTCCAGTCCATCACTATGTTGTCGATTGGCAGGTGGCGCTTACGGAAGCCCTTCAGGGCATCAAGTATTTCATCCTGCGTCTTGTAACGCTCACGGCTCTGCCAATATCCTAACAGCCAGTCAGGCATAATCTGTGCCTTGCCCGTCAGTTTGCGATAGCCTGATATTATGTCATCGGTGCGCTTTCCGCTGATAACATAATAATCCAGTTGCTGCGCCATCTCGCTGAACATGGAAATGCGTTGCTGCTCCTCGTCGCTGACTGGTTCAAGCGCGCGTAGTCCGCAGTATGCCTCGCCGCCGTCGGGCTTCCATTCTATGCGTATGGTGTATGTCTTGCCGGCCTCAAGATTAATGGCAAACTTGCGTGCGTTCGGATTCCACGCCGTGCGCCATATCTCCTGTTCGTTTGAACCCTTATTTGTCAAATCCTCTGTATATACAGACTTTCCGTCAATATAAATCTTCTGATAACCGCTGTAGTAATGCGAGAAGCGGTATTCGCCCGTCATGCGCGGCGTTATCGTTCCTTCGTATATCACCGTGGCATTTGCAAGATTGAATTTCGGAAGGTTCTTTGCCGACTTGAGGTTTTCAAAATATATGCTGTCCTCACGCCGTATGAGTGTTTCCTGACCAGGTGCGGTGTAAGTGCCTGTCAGTGCGCCCACCGCCCCGTCTTTGTCGTGCAGGGTAAATACATGGTTCAGCTGACTGTAGTCCAACGGATTGCCGAAGCGTGACAGCGAATAGTTGTCGAACAGCACGCCATAGCCTTCCGAACTCACAAAGAAAGGTATGCTCACCTTCGTGTTATACTGAAACAGTTCCTCGTTCCTTCCCTTGTAGTTCCATTCGTCGGCCTGATGCTGACCAAGGCCGTATATGGCCTCATTGGGATGTATGTTCTCAAACACCGTGCGGGTGCTCCAACCGTGGTATGTCTCAGGTGTGCCGTCGGCATGTATCTGAGTGCAGGTATACGGGCGGAAGCCCTTGCCGCCGCCATGCAGCTCGCGAAGTATCATGTTGCCGGCGGCATCGGTAAACCACACCTCGCCGGTGCTGGTCTGCACGTTTGCCTTCATCTTCGGCGTACTGACCGTCACCACACCGCCGTTTTCCGTCACGGTGTAGCCCTCATGGCTTTTCTGCGGAACTATTATCAGGCTCGGAGCGTCGCGGAATGTTTTCTCTGCCGTGGCCGACACATGCATTATGCCATCGCCCACGGGCTGTATGCGCACCAGTCGCGGTGCCGTAGTAAAGCCAGTCAGTGAAGTCGTCTCTGCCGAAACATTCACTGTCACTCCCTTGTCTGTCTGCGTATAGTCTGCGGCCAACGCCGGCACGCCAATCATGCCGGCAGCCAGTGCCAAAACGAAATAATAGTTTTTCATATCGTTTATTGTTTAGTAATTTAATCTCAAGGATTGAAGGATTGAAGAATTGAAGAATTGAAGTTTTTACCGCATGGCAACTTTAATTTTTCAATTTTTCAATCCTTCAATTATCTGAGTGCAAAGTTAACTATTATCTCGCAGACTTGCTACCAGAAATGTTTCAATCTACAGTCTGTTTTGTATTATCACACCGCCGATTTGCATTGTTTCACAAATTCTGTGGGCGTCATGCCATATTCGGCCTTGAAGTTCTCTGAGAAGCGTTTGGGCGAACTGTAGCCTACGGCGTATGCAATTTCCGACACCTGCTTTTGCGAGCGTTCGAGCAGCTGGTGGGCACGTTTTAGGCGTATGGAGCGCATGAAGTCGTGCGGCCCCATGCCCACGATGCTCATCATCTTCTTATACAGGTTGGCACGCGACATATTGAGGTCGCTGCTGAAGTTCTCCACTGAGTAGTCGCTGTCGGCCATGTGGCTCTCCACCAGTTTTACTGCGCGCTCCACAAACTCTTCGTCGAGCGACGTTATGGTAATCTCGCTTGGGTTCACCTCTATCTTACGGTGGAAAGCCTCATGGCTCTGCCGCGTCCATTCCATAAACTTGTCGATGCGCAGCTGCAGATGCTCTATGTTGAAGGGTTTGGTTATGTAGTCGTCGGCACCGAGCTTCAGTCCGCCGATAATGTCGTGGTCGGTCTGCTTGGCGGTGAGCATTATGACGGGTATGTGCGACCACCTGATGTTTGTCTTTATGCGGCGCGTCAGTTCCATGCCGTCGATGCGCGGCATCATTATGTCTGTAACGACGAGAGTCACGTCGTTACTGCCCAGTTGCTCCAGAGCCTCCTGTCCATCGGCAGCGGTGATGATGCTGTAGCCCTTGCCTTTGTAGGCCTGCCGCAGACTATCGGCAATGTATGTGCGCAGGTCGCGGTTGTCGTCAACCACGAGAATCGTGGTGGCAGAAGTGGCCTCATCCCCCGTCATGTCTGTATGGGGTGGAGCCGCTACGCTGTCTTCCTTGCTCACGGCCGCTGTTTCCTCCGACACTGCCGTGGCTTCCGATTGTGGCAGGGTTACGGTAAACACTGACCCTTGCGGCTGATTGTCGGTTACAGCCACCGCGCCACCGTGCATGCGGGCATATTCATTGACTATATGCAGACCTATGCCGCTGCCGGCCTTGGGGTCATCCGTGCGCACTTGATAGAACCTCTGGAAGATGCGCTCCTTGTCGTCATCGCTGATGCCGCAGCCGGTATCGGCAACAGATATCACAAGACGAGAATCTGAGGCCGACGGCTGAGCATTCTTGAGCGACACGGTAATATTCTCCCCATCGGGCGTAAACTTGAAGGCGTTGCTCAGCAGGTTATACATTATCTTGTTGAGCTTTGCCGCATCTACGGTGAAGAACACATGCTCGGCAGACGGCTCATAAGCGAAACTTATATTGCGCTCACTGGCATAGTCGTGGAACGACTGGCAGATGTTGCCTACATACTGCGCCACGTCGATTGACTGTAGTTTCAGCGACTCCGCCCCCACGTCGAGGCGCCGGAAATCCAGCAGCATGTTCACCTGGTTGTAAAGCAGGCGGGCGTTGCGGTAAATCATTTCAAGGCGGCTCCTCAACGATGCCACGACGCCATTGTCGCCAGCCTTGGCGTCTTTTCCCTTCAACTCCTCCAGGATGCTCTGCAGCGGGCTGATTATGAGCGTCAGCGGCGTGCGCAGGTCATGGCTAATGTTGGTGAAGAAGCGCAGTTTCATCTCCGACAGCTGCACTTGCTGCGCCTGTTCCATCTTGCGGCGCTGCTCCTCTATGCGGCGGCGATGGCGGCGGTGCACCATTCTGTATCCCGCATAGACAGCCACGGCAGCGAGCAGGAAATACAGTATCTGCATCCACCAGGCCAGATAGAACGGCGGTGCCACGCGCAGTTTCACACACAGCACCTCACCCCACTCGCCGCTCTCGTCGGCGGCTTTCACCTCAAGCGTATATGTGCCGTGTGGCAGAGAGAAAAACTCTATCTTGTTCTTTGTGGTGTATGTCCAGTCGTTGCTCAGTCCCCTTACCCTGTAGGCGTAGAGCACGCGACCGTCGCTCGACAGGTCGCCGGTGAAGAAGCGCAGCGTAATCTGACGGTCGTCGTATGACAGTTGCACAGGCTCCACTCCCCCCTCGTCGTCCATTTCCACATGAACGTTAACTGCCATTGACGACGCCTCGCCGCTTCTCGTCACCTCAACCAGCCTCAGCTGCGGCCTCTGCTTGTTTGCATACATTGCCGACGGCGATATGAGCGTGTAGCCCTCGGCACCTCCGAAGAGTATGTCGCCGTCAGGCGAGCAGGCCGCCGCAAACGTGTTGAAATAACTGTTCTGCACCCCCACGCGGTCAGAGAAGTTGTGTACCACATAGCCTCCGTCCTTCTGTGCCTGTATGCAGGATATGCCGTGGCTTGTAGACAGCCACATGTTGCCCTGCTTGTCCTGCACTATGGTTTTCACATAACTGTCGAAGAGACCGTTCTGCTCGTTGAAGTAATACAGTTCGTCGCGCTTTATGTCAAACATGCTGACTCCAGTGGTGTGAGCCATCCACAGGGCATCGCGCCGGCGGTCGTAGCACAAGGAGACCACAGCCGAATTGAGCAGTTGCTGCGTACCCTTGCGGTTGCCCAGCAGAAACTGCGACTTTCCCGTATTGGTGTCAAACGCCCAGATGCCGTTGTATGTGCCTACATACATGGTGTGCCGCCCGTCGAAGGCGAGCGACAGCCCTGCCACAGTCTTGCCGCCGGCCTTGACAGTGGCGGTGCGGCCGCTTTCCATGCTGAGTTTATAGGGCGGCAGAAAACCAGACACCACCCACAGGTTGTGGTGGTTGTCCTCTGCCATCTGCCATGCCGAGTTGCCCGGCAGCGAGCCGTTCTCATGCGTGAAGACCTTGTCAACCGTTGTGCCGCGCATCTTGTATATGCCGCCGCTGTAAGTGCCCACCCATACCGTGCCGTCGCTACTCTCCACGAACGACGATATGGTGATGTCGGGAAATGGCAGTTTCTGCTCCGTTCCGCCCTTGGGCTTCACAAACACGCCGTGGCCGTCGGTGCCGAGCCACAGGTCGCCGCCCCGGCTGAAGAGCATCGTGCTGATGTCGCCCAATGACTGTCCGCAGTTCTGAAACAGCGTGCTGTGGCTGTTGCTTACTGACACTCCGTTCTTGAAGTGGCCGAGGAATATTGCGCCGCTGGCATCGGCTGTGATGCAGGTGACATTGTCTGACGCTATCGACGACAGGTCGCCGCGCACATTCCGCATGTGGATGCTCGAGCCGTCGGCCTTGCTGCATACGAACACGCCGTTGTGGTCGGTAGCCACCCATACATTGCCCTTGCCGTCGTCGTATATGCCACGGATGGCGTTTGAGCCTCCGTGCCTGGCTATCATGGGCTGTGCACCGCCGTAGTGCCAGATGCCCTCGTTCACGGTGGAGTATACCCACAGCGTGTTTTCCGAATCCACATACACGCGCAGCCTGTTGCCCGGCGCAAGCATATCCTGCGGCAGCGGTATGCGCTGCACGCTGCCGGTCTTGGCTATGAAGCGCCACACCTCATGCTCGTCGCACAGATACAGTCCTTCGGCACAGTCGGCAAAGTTCCATGTCTTGCCCGCTAGTGCGAGGCGCGTCTTCCACTGCTGCCGACGGTGCGAGGCATAGTCGTAGTGAATGATTTGCCCGTCGGCCACGAACCACAGGTTTCCCTTGTCGCTGACGGCAAACTGATACTTTGCGGGCAGCATGATGCCCAGTTTCGTGAAATACTCCCTGCCGTCAAGCGCGAAGCTCTGCCGCGCCATGTCATAGCGAGCAGTCTGGCCGTTATATGCTATCCAGATATTGCCGCCGCCGTCTTCCATCAGGCGGTCCACGCTTATCGCCGGGTGCTTGCGCTCCGCATCGAAATAGCGGAAGGGGCGCACCTCGTAGCCGTCGTAGCGGTTCAGTCCCATCGAGGTGCCTATCCACAGCATGCCGCGGCTGTCCACGAGCATGGTGTTGACGGTGCTGCTCGACAGTCCCTGCCTCACGTCTATGGAGTGGAAGCGGTAGTCTGCTGCCGCCGCACTGAGCACGGGCAGCGCCAGCAGTGCAAATATGTATAGTGCTTTCTTCATCTTGATATGCAAAATTAATAAAAATCTGCCGAAAAAAGCATATCCAGGCAACAAAACAGTAACACAATCGAAACTTTTGCATACCATGCCCCTAAGAAAGGGGGACGTAATCGACTGTCACGACTGCAATCCCTGCTGCGCGTCAGAACCGGAAGTAGATAAACGGATGGAATGAAGAACTGATTATATACACATAGCACAAAGCCAGGGCTGCCAAGGCCAGTGCCGGACGCAGGAACCTGACTACTGGGCGGCGACTTGTCACTATTGGTGCAAAGAGCGGGAAGCAGAACACCAGCGCAAGCGGTATGTAGGGAAGCGTAAGCAGCGTGTCTGAATTTTCAGCCATCATGCGCAACCAGTCCGTGGGATGCCACCAGAACATACGCTGGAGCACAAGCCCCAAATCATTGAAGTCAGTAATATGAAACAGCACCCAGCCCAAATCAACGATGACGAATGTAAGGAACCACCTGTGCAGACTGAATCCCGCGCTTTTTCTTTCTCCAAGTTTCAACGACTTCTCCACTATCAGCAAGACCCCATAATACATGCCCCACAACACGAAATTCCACGAGGCACCGTGCCACAAGCCTGTCAATGCCCATACCGTCATTATATTGACGAGCTGGCGGCGCAGCCCACGACGGTTACCCCCGAGTGGTATGTATACATAATCGCGGAACCATCCAGACAACGATATGTGCCAACGGCGCCAGAACTCGGTTATGGAATGTGATACGTATGGGAAATTGAAGTTTTCAAGGAAATGGAACCCCAATATGCGCCCCAGTCCGATAGCCATGTCACTGTAACCTGAGAAATCAAAATATATCTGCATCGTGTAAGCCAGCGAAGCAAGCCACAGGGCTGTGGTACCCACGCTGTCATACACATCGGCTCCCGCCATGCTCTGCGCATAGATGTCATACACACCGTCCGAAAAGCGAGCCACATTGTCGGCTATGATGACTTTCTTCGCAAGTCCACGGATGAAACGCAATGTGCCGTTATACACATCATCAACGGAGAAACTGCGCCGGGTCAGTTCGCGCTCCACTGTCTGATAGCGCACGATAGGACCGGCTATAAGCTGGGGGAACAGACTGACATAGAGCAACAGGCGCAGGGGATTGCGCTGCACACCGACCTGACCGCGCTGCAGGTCAATCACGTATGACAATATCTGGAACGTATAGAAGCTGATACCTATGGGCAAGCGCATCTCCACCACGGGAATGTCTATGCAGGGTACACTGTTAAGCGTGTCGGTAAGGAAACCAAGGTACTTGAACACAGCAAGCGACAGCAGAAGCAATGCCACCGTGACCGCCATCACCGTCTTGCCTGCCCTCGTGCCGCGCCAGCGCGACATCAACATTCCGCCACCCCAGGCCACCATTGAGGCCGCAAGAAGCAGCAGCACATGGACAGGCTCACCCCACGCATAGAAGAACAGCGATGCTGTGAGCAACACCACATTCTGCACTGGCAGCAATGGGTTGACCACGGCAGCAACGCCATGAGCACTGTTCCTTGCCATCAGGCGTCCTGCAATCTCCACGGCAAAATACAGTGTAAGCACCGCGGGCAGAAAGAGGAAGAGGAATGATGTAGTATCGAAAGACATCTCTTTGTGTTTACTATGTTAGAAATTCAGGAAATCCGAAGAATAATACATTGTTCCGCTCCCAACGAACAGAACCGTTGTTATGTTATGCCGGCGTATGTAGTCGTCCATGCAGAAAGGGTTGCCTTTCTGTTTCTCATACCAACGCAAATCTATGGAATACAGTGTGTTGTAGTGTCCGGCTATCAACTTCAGCAATGGGTTGTCATACGAGTTGCCAATAACGAGTATGTTCGGTCTGTCACTGCGCCCGGTAGAGAATACCAACTCTCCTATGTCATCGCCATACATTTTGCCATAACTGATTTCAAACTCTTCCGACACATTTTTGTTGTGCAGATAGAAATCCTCATTGCCATACTTGCTTGGTTTCCCATCCACAGTTATCTTCATGGGCGAGTAATTAAACTGGTAGGCATACATCTTACACTGGAATTTTCCCGCAGTACCCGTCACATTGCATTTGCTGCCATGATACATGCGCGACACCAGAACGGGCCGCGGTTCGCCATTTGCCAACACAGGCGGTGAATCGTCAGGCACTCCAAGCGTACTGTCGGGGTCTGCCACGGGTTCATTCAACCGCTCTCCCTGCTCATCAAGACCAAGCAAACGGAATATGTCCTTATATCCCTGATATGAACCGAAGCACTGCCAGTGGTGGTCAGTGCGATAGAAAAAACGCCTGAACGTGCAGAAATCTCCCACCTTCAGTCTGTCCACATGCGTCTCAGGAAGGTTCGTCAGTGAACACAACTGCCCGAAATAGTCATACACCCTGCCATTGTCAAAGCGCATGTCATCGTCTTTTGTTACATAATACAGATAGAAACCGACGCCGGGATTTCCCGACGCCTCACTGTTTATCTTCCCTGCCATCGTCTGCATGATGGATTGGCGCTTATCAGAGAGAGGCTTGGCGCAATAGAGCAGACTAAAATCTTCCTTATCTCCATAGAAGAATACGTCACGACGGAAATTAACATAATAGTCTGTGAAACTATACATACGCTTCTGCATGGCAAACAGCAGCCCGTTTCTCAGCCAGAAGAACGAGCTTTTCACACCCTTCACAAAAGGAAGCCTGTCGCTCACGGCATCAGTGGCCTGCCGTTGCCACTCGCCCGACAGCCACAGCGAATCCTCCCATTCTGGATATTCATTGCCGAAGCGATTCTCCAGCTGACAGAAATCCACCCTCTCATGGTTGGTTACTGCACTCAGTCCCATGACAAAGAGCGTCGCCAACACCACAAGAGGCACTGCCAACTTCACCACATCATGTTTCACCATCTTTACAATCCACTTCATAGGAATTACAAAATTAACAAAAAAAAATTGATTTCAGCCTTCCTTGGAAGTTAAAGTTGGTTAATCCTGCTCTATCCGAAACAAACGGATTTCCGACATTTACGTAAATGTTAAAAATGTAAAGTTTTCTTAACGCACTGTAATTAGGCCCAAATTACAGTGTAATCAGGCCCTGATTGTATGGTAATCAGGGCCTGATTACCATACAAAAGCGATGCAATTACAACGTAATAAGGTGCAAATTACAACCGTAACAGTCGTATTTTGCACCTTTTTTTGCATTTATATCAAAAACCAATAATCACTAACCTCGTATTTGTCGTTTTAAAGTACCTCCACTGCGTTCGACCCTCATTCCGGACTCATAGTCCACCCACTCTCGTCAACGGGTCTTAAAATGAGTTTTCTTGATTGTGGAGAAATAGAACAAAAAGAAAATTGAAAAATTGAAAGGTTGAAGAATTGAAGTTGCCATGCGGTAAAACCTTCAATTCTTCAATCCTTCAATTCTTCAACTCTTTAATCTTTCACACTTCTGCTTGCGGTCGCAGTAGCGCTCACACTGCATGCAGATGTCATAGCCCAGCAGGGCACCAAGGATGAAGTCCTCCTCCGGCGACAACTGGTTGAGCGGGCGCACCACTATCATGCGGATGGCATCAAGGCACTCCCTGCGGCCGAAGAACAGGTTGACGTTGTCGCCCTGCAACGGTGACACCACATAGTCTATGCCCTGGCGCTCCAGCCGTTCCACGGCATATTGCATATACTTCTTGTTGAAGGTATATAGCACCATGCGGCGCACACCCTTCTGATATTCGTATATGTGGTTCATCAATACGCGCATCGGAGCGTCTGAGCCGATGGGAGACTCTGTTTTGTTGTCGCTGTATGGATTCATTACTTTAGCTTTTAAAAATTCACAATGACTGACCGATTGCCGCCACCCATGCATCGATGCGGCCGGCGGTCTTGCCTTCTTCGTTGTCGTTGTCGAGTGCCAGACCTACGAACTTGCCGTCAACGACGGCCTCCGAGTCATCGAAGCTGTATTCTGCAGCATCAACGGCGCCGATGATGTTTGCGCCGGCAGCCTTTGCCGCATTGTAAATCTCTGCCATGCCGCCGCAGAAGGTGTCGGAATATGATGCCGAGTCGCCGCAGCCGAAGAGAGCCACGGTCTTGCCGCTGAGGTCAGCGCCACTCAGCACTTTCAGTCCGTCATACCAGTCGTCCTGCACCTCGCCGGCACCCCATGTGGATGTTCCGAGAATGAGGTTTTCGTTCTCTGCTATCACGTCAGCCGTGAGATCGCTGACGCTGATTGCCTCAGTACCGAGTTTTGCAGCGATGTCGCCAGCAATTCCTTCGCAAGTTCCCGTAGAACTGCCAAATACTACAATAGTCTTTTTCATTTCTTTCTTTTTATTATTTAGAGTTTTGACTTTGTATTAAAAAATGAAGAGTTGAAGTTTTACCGCATGGCAACTTCAATTTTTCAATTCTTTAATCTTTCAATCTTCCGACTGCAATATTATCGCACGAAGCAAACAACGAGTGTCTGCGCAGCAGGCTCGTGGTCGCCTTAGCGAGTTTGCGAGTGACAATGCTATCGCACGAAGCAAACAACGAGTGTCTGCGCAGCAGGCTCGTGGTCGCCTTAGCGAGTTTGCGAGTGCAAAGTTACACCTTTTCTCCATTCCCTGCAATACCTAAAAATGAGGTTTTTATCATGCTGTTTGCGATGTACAAAACAACAATTTAGGTATTTTATTTGGCAGAACAAGCTTTTTTTCGTAATTTTGCAACGATGAACAAACAAACAAGATGTATGGCACAACAAACGATAGACACATACAAGCTGACAAGCATGGAGGAACCCACAGACGAGGTTCTCGCCCAACTGATGCACGAGGCTGCCGTTGAAGCAAAGCAGAGGAGAGAAGAAGCAACTGTTCTTTTCTTTTCTCGACTAAAGCATGATGCCGAAAAAATAGCCACAGCACAATAATGAAAACACACAAACCTGTCCTCATTGTAATTGCCGGCCCGAACGGTTCTGGAAAGACCACCATCACCTCAAAGATTT
The DNA here is from genome assembly GCA_017413085.1 of Prevotella sp. Lineage (GTDB taxonomy): Bacteria > Bacteroidota > Bacteroidia > Bacteroidales > Bacteroidaceae > Prevotella. The sequence goes on along the minus strand of JAFPVC010000052.1, from coordinate 38,011 downwards.
TGCGCCACGAGTGGATGGAAGATGCTGTGTACGTCAACCCCGACCAAGTGGCGCAGAATCGTTTCGGCGACTGGAATTCTTCTGAGGCAGTCCTCAAAGCCGCACAGTATTGTGAGGCACAACGTGAGGAATGTCTCCGTAACCGCCAAAGCCTCATCTTTGAGACAGTTCTCTCATCAGAAGGGAAATTGGTATAAAAAATGTATCAGTACATGCCTACGAATCAACAAAAAAGAGCCTCAAAGCAAATCTGATTGTAAAAGCTATCATCTTTGTCAATACAATTTCAACATATAATGTCCATGAATACCCATATAATTATTCATTAATGACATCAGAGATAAGGTCAAATGATATCTGCAGAATAGATTATTAATGATAATTATATGGATAATTACATGCCTAATTATATGTAAAAAAACACAACAAAGGTACCAATACTGACATTGCTGAGCACAGCAGGCTGTGAACCACTCAGAACTTCACGTATGCTGCGAGGCTACCCCTGCGCTCTCTGTGAACATCGGGCTGGGCGGAAATCATAGGGGCGGTGGAGGCATAGCCTATGGTGCCGGTATATACGGCATCCGCCAGACGGTTGCCGCTGGCTGAATAATAGCTTGCCGACAATCCTACGGCGAGGTGGGCGAGACTGTGTTCCCATGAGAGGGAAAGAGCGAACTTCGTCAGGTCTGCCGCACGATAGGCGTAGGGTGCGAAAGCCTGCTGAAAGTCGAGGTGCTTCACCTTGGTGTTCTGCATCAAAACGTCGTAATGGTGCGAACCTATGGTGCTCTTGCCATAGCGGAGGGATGCGCCCAGGCGGTCGCGGCGACCTGCCTGCCAGCCGGTTTCAAGTCCGACGTAAGGCATGGAGGTATTCACCTTTATGCTATACACGCCGCCGAGGTATTTCTCTTCATAGCCGTTGGCTGACATCCCGCCAAGGACAGTGAGTGAAAGCCTGCCGAACAGTCTTGAAACACTCAGCGAGACATCTGCCGTGTTCACATCCCTCACATAGTTCTGCTGCGAGTCGATGGTGCGGAAGTCATAACTGTTGTAGTCGGCATTGGCAAGATATTCCTCTATTATGTTCTCATAGCCTTTGCGAGCCTCAATGCTTGCACTGGCACCCAGCGTGACCGTCCATCTCTCATCCGGCTGCCACGCAAGCACCATCTGTGGCTCGATGATGCCGGTTCGGCTCTCATAAAGGTTGTATATATCGCTCTCCTCCGTCGCCATGCTGTGGTGGGTATATCCTAACGAGGCATGCAGCCGCAGGGCTTTTGATGCAGGTGAGAGATATTGCAGACGTGCGGTGAACTCGTCTATGTAGAACATACGAGCCTTGCCAAACGACACTGCACTCTGGCGTGTATCGTAGAGTCCGAAGCCATAGCACACGAAGAAGCGGTCCTGCTGTCCCGGACGCCAATAGCGCAGTTGCTCATGCTGTTTGTTGCGCCCGTAGCCGGCACTGAGCATCACGAGGTGCTGCCCCAGTTGCTTGGTTGCTCCGGCGGTAAAGCGCAGCCATGTGGTGTTGTTCAGCGCACGAGGATCAGTAAGTCGCCACGACTGTTCGCCGTAGAACGACATACGCGCCCCCAGCGTCCATGTGTTGATGCTGAAGGAGTATGCGCCCTCGGCATAGTAGCTGTCAAACTTAAAGTCGCCGCCGCATGAATCTGTAGAGATGTAGGGCAAGTATAGTTCGGGCATGCGCATGGCGCTCCACCCGATGTTGCGGTGCTTGCCGCGCGCATACTGTATGCTGCCCGAAAGGGTTCCGCTGTGCGGCGTGACGTAGGTGCCACTGGCTCCTATGCGCCAGTCGGTAGCGCCTGTGCCCTCATAGTGCATGAAGTCGCCGTCGGCGTCAGAGCCCGCCACACCGGCATATACCAGTCCTTGCAGCGCCGTGGTGTCGCCCACAAACTGCTTTGTGGCAAGCCATGCAGGGTTATCCGTCAGTGCACGGCTGCTGCTGCGGTCGGCAGTGGCAGTGAAGAACGCAAAGCGTTCCTCTGCAGGAGAGAGCGACAGGCTGACAGGCTCCTGTGCTGCTGCATACGCTGCTGCAACCACGCAAATCATTATATATATTATACGTTTCATTCGTTATTCGATGTTTTTGTTTGTTTAAGGAGTTAAGGGGAGTTAAAGGGAGTTATCACTCCGCTGCGCTCCGTTAAGGAGTTAAAGGACATTACGTTTGTCTATCCACACAGTCTGATACTATTTCTATCCACACAGTCTGATACTATTGTCCCTTAACTCCCCTTAACTACTCTATCTCCCCTTAACTCCCCTAACTCCCCTTAACTACTCTACCCCCCCTATAAATTAACATACAGTTCCAGTCCGAAGTAGGGGTCGTGCCATTCGCGTTTCGTAATGCTCGTGCCGCTTACGTATGCCGGACTCACGTCGAGCAGTCCGTTGACGAAGAACGACAGTTTCGTGCCGCGCTTGAATTCCTTTGTGGCCTTGATGTTCCACAGCAGCGAAACAGGTTTCTTCGTCAATGCATATTTGGCAGGGTCGAGCGTCTGCTTGAAATAGCGCACCACGGGGTGGTCGGCAGCTATGAGGGTGCGCATGGCATCATCCATGTCATGCACCAGTCCGTCGGAATCAATGTATTTCACCGGCACCATGTCGTGAGTGTCCTTGTACTGCGAAGAGTTATACCACACTATCTGGAAGAAGTTTGTTATGAAGAGTTTGAACTTCGGTATGTGGGTGTTGAACCATACGTTTGAGTTTAACCTTGAATACACCGTGCGCGCATCGCGGTCGTATATGCAGACGTAAGGATATTCCTTGCCGCCTATTCTGACGTCGGGATAGTAATACTCAGGCAACGACGAGGCATACTCCGTCTTGTAGTATGCACCGTTTACCTCCACCGTTGTCAGCAGGCTCTTTATGCGTGGGAAGATGATGCGGTACTCCAGTCCGCGCTTCGTCACCTTGCTTGAGTTCTGCACACGGCTCGCCGTGGTAAAGACGGTGTATCGCTCATGCTCGTAATCCTCCTTCTGCGGAGTGCGGCCGCTGATGTCCACGCCTTCGCGCAGTGTCTGATACAGGTCATAGGTCAGCGGCATGTATTGCCTGAAATACTCGAAGCCCTGGTCTGACTTCTCATAGAATCCCGTCAGCGACAGGCTGAAGCCCCTGTAGTCCAGGTCATATCCCACCTCAAACTTATGGTTCTTGTTGGCCTTGAGCTGCGTGTTGGTCACGTCAAAGATGTTTGTATATGTTATCAGGTGGCGGTATTGCGGGTCATTGGTGTAGGCATTGAGCATGTAGAAGTCCTTGTAGAGCTTCTCCGGATAGAGATAGTCGAGCGTGGGCAGTTTGCTCTCCGTGCCATAGCCCATGCGCAGGGTGTGCTTCCACTGCGCACCATAGGTGTATGACACATTCATGCGCGGGTCTGCCAGCACACGGCGGTGCAGGTAGTAGTCTGAAGGCAGGTTCATCATCTCGGTCAGTCGTCCGCCCAGTGACAGCGTGACGACGTTGCGCTGCCTGTCATCATATATGAAGTCGGCCTGCATGTAGGCTGCCCCCGTGCCCAGCGACGGTATGGCCCAGTTGGGGCGCGGGCGCATGTATGAGTTGTCGTAGGGAAACGGCGGTCGCGTCTCGTCTTCTATGACAGCCCCCTGTCCGTGGTTCTTCACGTTGGTGTATTCCAGGCCATACTGCATGTTGAGCATCGTGTGCCTCATGAGCGCAAGGCGCGACACGGCATTCAGCTGCGCATAGATGTTGAGTGGCTTGTTGTCGATGTAGAAGTCGCTGTAATACTTGCGCGGCAGGTAGATGCCCTCGTGCTCGCCCTCCTCGTGGGCCAACGGCACGTTGAGCGGTCCTGTGCCCGATAGCACCATGCGGTGGCGCGTAATGCGGTCGCGGGTATAGTCTGCCTGCAATACCATCTCCAGGTGGTCCATCCACGGTTTGCCCAGCGTCAGCCCACCCTTCAGCATCAGCGCCGTGCGCGAATAGTCGGCCTTGTATAGCTCATCATACTCGTATGTCAGTTCGTCTTTCTTCATCTTGCTGACGGTCAGCGTCTGGCTCAGGCGCGCATCAAGGTTGAGCCTGTATGCGCCCAGCATCAGCTGGTTATTGTAATACAGCTGTCCCGTCAGTCGTGAAAACTTGTCCATCTCCTCGCGTATGTCGTCGATAGAGTGCAGGAAATCCAGTCCGGCATGCAGTGTGCCTGCCTTTTCGCCAAGGCGGAATCCCTTGCCTATGTATGCCAGGGTGTTCTTCAGGTCGCTTTTCAGTCGGATGCGCAGGGGTGTTACGCCGTGCTTCGACTGTATGCTTATCATGCCGCTTGATAGGTTGCCGTAGCGTGCCGACGATATGCCGCGCGTAAACTCCACGCTCTGTATGTGGTCGGTGGAAATCATGCGCATGTCGGCACCTTGGTTCATGCCCGTGCGACTCTTTATCTCGCCGTCGCTGCTGCCCGACGAGTTGGAGGTCACGCCCACGAGTTGCGTGCGCACGCCGTCGTTGGTCATCGGTGCGCCGTCGGTCACCACGCCCACGCCGAGCGACGTGTTGGCATCAGAGCCCACCTGTCGCGACGATATCTGCGAAAACTGTGTCAGGTTGTTCTCCTTATACACCGAGCCGGGCAACAAGAGCATCACGTCGGCCAGCGACGTGGGCTGTATGTACTCCAGCGCCGTCTCGTCAACAAGTACCTTGCCCATGCGGCTTTTCTTTGCCATCACCTGCAGTTCAGGCAGTGCGAAGCTGTTGTTCTTCAGGGTCAGACGGATGTCAGCCATGCCCTGCGATGCCGTGAAGGTATGCTTCGTGGTTGCATATCCGAGGCATTCCGCCTCTATCACCTGCTTGCCCACTGGCACGCCGTGCAGTTCGAAACGTCCGTTGATGTCGCAGACGGTCTTGAGTTCCTGCGAATTAATACTCACGATGGCGAAGCTTGCCGCCTCGCCATCGTGTTCTGTATATACCCTTCCTCTCACCGTGCACGTCTGGGCAGCAGCCGAAAGCGTGATGATGGCTAGGAAGAGAGAGAGTAATAGTCGGGTTATCATTTACTATTCACTTTTCACTTCTTTCTCCAACCAAGAGGGAATGCTGTCTGATACTTGCCGGCGGCCTTGCGCTCGTTCACGTCCTCCATGTCCTCAGAACTGTTGTTGGTATCCTGATAGAAAATCTTGTCGCCAACCTTTATCTCCTTGCGGATGCAGAGTTCCTGACGGTGACAGCCGTTTACAAGGAACTTACCCTCGTCAACCACCACTGGGATGCAGCGTGTCTTCACGTCCTGCGGCACGTCGCTGGTCTGTATGCCGTCAAGAATCTTGCTTGTCTCAACCGACCAGATTACGCTCTCCACGTCGCCTTCTTCTGTGGTCTGTGTGAACCTGCTTGCGTTTGCAGCAATGAAGGCATCGATGGTCTCCTGCTTGCCGTCAGCAAGGCGGAAGATGAGTGGACTTACATAGCCGCGTGGCTGGAAGAAGAAACCATAAGAGTCGCCGTTCTCTGAAATCAGCACGTTTGGCACATCAGGATTGTCCACGTCGCTTGCATCAGGACCGTAGTATATCTCGTAGTCAGCACCAGAGAGGTCAACGGCATGGTCATAAGCAATCTCTACGTCGTTTACTGTCGTAACTACCTCAGCATGGTTCACTGCTGTGAAGGCAATGACAAGTTTCTCGCCTGGAGCCACTGCCACGTCGGTGCCGTTGCCAGGGATGGTGATGAATCCACCGATAGGCACACGGTTTGGATAGTATGAGTCATACCAAGGCTTCTTGTCCCACCATGAGATGTGCTGCGTCACGGCAATGCAGATACCGTCTGCATAGAGAGTTTCGTTTGTTGGGTTGAAAAGCACGATGTACTGATCGGGGTGCATCATGCGACCAGAGTTTGTCTCACCGTTGAAGAACACCTCAGAGAAGATGAAGTCCTGGCCCAGCGCACTCATCGGCAGCGACGTAACCTTGCCGTCAACCACCTGCAGGTCTTGTGTCAGTGCCACGTTCTCCATAACCATAGCCATCTTCACGTCCTCACCCTGCTCGTTCTTCACAGTCTTGCTGATGGAGATGTTGTAAGTACCTGGGGCGATTGCAACGTTTGCCTTACCCTCAGCATCGAGCGTAAACGACTTGGCATCCTGGTTGCGCACGTCGGTGAACATCACCTCTGTACCCTCCAGGGCACTGAGTTCGAGTGTGCCGTCAACGGCAGGGGCTGCGTTAAACACTACATTGATAAGACGCTGTGCGTCATCGTCGCTGCTGCACGCAGCAAGTACCAGCGGGCACGCAAGTGCCAGCACGGCGAGTTTCCTGAAAATCTTTTTCATTTGTCTAATTTTGTTTTTGTTTGTCTAATTTTGTTTGGGAAAAATAGTTTTTCTTACGTTAACGTCAATGGATTACTTTGTTTCTTCTGCTGTCTGGGCATGCTTCTTGCACTGATGGCCTTCGCCTTCGGCGTGCTTACATTTATGGCCTTCACCTTCTGCTTTTTTCTTGCAACAGCCCTGACCTTCAGCATGCTTGCACTTGCAACCACCAGCCTTAGCCTCTGTTGCGGTGTAGTTAATCTTGGCAAAAGCCTCCACGAGTTTGTCGGTGCTGGTCTTGTCGGCATCATACTCGATGGTGACAGTCTTTGAGTCAAGGTCTGTCTTGATGTCCTTCACGCCCTTCTCAAACTTCAGTCCCTCCTTGATGCGGTTCTCGCAGTTCTGGCAGTGCATCTCAGGTGCGGTGTTGAATACTACGGTCTTGATGTCTTTTGCAAAACCTGTGGCCGCAATCATCATGGCAGCCATAAACATTCCAATTTTCTTCATTTTGCTTTGTTTTTTATTAATAATGGTGTACTTATTTTTTTGGGGGGGAGTTAGAGGCTTATATCTTTTTCCAGTTGAAGCGTATGCCAATGTAATACATTGCTCCGCGCATAGGTCCCCATACCACTGTGGAGTCGAACATGTCGCCCCACGGATTGTCAGCACCGACGATGGGGTTCTTCTGCTTGAAGCCCGTGATGTTCTCGCCACCCGCATATATGGAGAAGTGACGGAAGTAGCGCGTCACCTGCGCATTGAGCTGTTCGTATGCCCTAAACTCCGTGCCCCACGACTGTGTGCCGTCAGCGTTCTGATAGGCAGCAGGCATACGTCCGCCGCCGTTCAGTTGAAGCGTGAGGTCAAACTGCCATTTCTCCAGTCCGGGCTTATACGACATGGTGAGCAGTCCCTTGTAGCGGTTTGTCAGCGGTTTCTCCATCAGCAGTCCGCCATAGGTGCACTTCACGTTTGTGCGGCGGTATGCGGCTGTTGCCGTAAAACCTCTAAAGAACGGATATGTAGCGTCCACCTGCCATGTATGCGAATATGAGTCGCCGTCAAGATTGCGAAACATCACAGCGTGTGGGTCAGTGTCCATGTCGATGACCATCTGGTGCAAGAAGTTCGTATAATAATACTCTGCATTGAGGTTCAGCGTCTTGCCGGCTACGGGTATGTTCCACTGCATGCTGATGCCGTAGTTCCATGCCTCCTCCTGGCTTATCCGTTCACTTACCAGCAGACTGCGGCTGCTTGCCAGCAGGTTGTTGTTCTCTGCCAGCACATGTGGCGTGCGGTAGCCCTTGCCCACCGATGCACGCAGCGACACAATGCTGCCCGGCGCCCACTTCACATGTGCGCGTGGTGTCCAGAATGTGCCATACACATTGCTGTGGTCTATGCGCAGTCCCGCCATGGCTGTCAGCGTCTCTCCCATTTTATATGTGTACTGCACGTATGCACCGGGGACGGTTTCTTTGGGAAGGAGTGAAAAGTGAGAAGTGAAAAGTGAAAAATGTGATGAACCTTCTTCACTCTTCACTCTTAACTCTTCACTAAAATAGTCATGGTTCAGGCTCACCCCTGCCGACAGGCTGTGGTGCTCGCCGTATTCTGCCTCATACATCAGCGAGGCATAGAAGTTCTTCTCGTTCACCTCATACTGTCTGTTGCCGTAGGCGGCATCCTGCAGATGCAGTGAACCAGAGAGTATCAGCGCAATGTTGGTATTGTGCGAGTCGTTAAACAGAAGCGCATTCTTTGCAAAAGCCTCATAGCGGTCATTGTCAATATTTATAAGATAAGGGTCGCACGCATGGTTGTTGTCATGCCCTATCTGTCCGCCGCGACGTTTCTCCTTCATTCCCTTTATGCTCCACTGCGACATGTGGTGCGTGCTTTTATAGAACCAGCGGCTCATGGCACTGTATTGGCGCACCTTAGGCATATCTACGAACCCGTCCTTGTTGCTGTCGTGGGCAGAGTTCATGTCTTCGTAATGCAGCAGCAGCGCCGTGCGCCATTTCTTTCCAAGGTGCAGGTTGCCCTGGAAGTTCGCCTCCCATTTCCCCATAGTGTTGAGGAAGGCATTAGCCTCAACAAACTGCGTCGCCTGTGGTTTCTTAAACTCCACGTTTATCTGTCCCGTTATGCTTTCATAACCATTCTTTACCGACGAGGCCCCCTTCGACACCTGTATGCTCTGCATCCATGTGCCAGGCACATAACTCAAGGCATAAGGCATAGCCGCGCCGCGATAGTTGGGAATGTTCTCCGTCAGCATCTGCACGTAAGTGCCAGAAAGTCCGAGCAACTTTATCTGCTGCGCACCAGTGGCAGCATCAGAATAACTCACATCCACCGAAGGATTGGTGGAGAAACTCTCGCCGAGGTTACAGCAGGCAGCGCGAAAGAGTTCGGTGGTGGAAATCATCTCAGCATTCACCGTGCCTTGGAATTTCCTCACAGTGCCACCCTCCACGACCACGTCGCTGAGTTCCACGTCCTTTTGTCCCATGGAAGTACTGTCCTGCGCTGCTGTAAAAGAAACAGGCAAGGTTAAAAAAACGCAAAAAAATGCTTTACGTCCGAAATATTTTGCTATATTGAAAAAAAACATATACCTTTGCAACGTCTAATTTTGTTTGGGATGCCATACAGGCCTTTGCGTTAAGATTTCCACGCTTTAGTCTTGTGGTATCCCTTTTTGCGAGTGCAATGTTATCGCACGAAGCAAACAGCGAGTGTCTGCGCAGCAGGCTCGTGGTCGCCTTAGCGAGTTTGCGAGTGCAATGTTATCGCACGAAGCAAACAGCGAGTGTCTGCGCAGCAGGCTCGTGGTCGCCTTAGCGAGTTTGCGAGTGCAATGTTATCGTATGAAGCAAACAGCGAGTGTCTGCGCAGCAGGCTCGTGGTCGCCTTAGCGAGTTTGCGAGTGCAATGTTATCGCATGAAGCAAACAACGAGTGTCTGCGCAGCAGGCTCGTGGTCGCCTTAGCGAGTTTGCGAGTGCAATGTTATCGCATGAAGCAAACAACGAGTGTCTGCGCAGCAGGCTCGTGGTCGCCTTAGCGAGTTTGCGAGTGCAAAGTTAATGCTTTTCCAAATTCTGTGCAATACCTTAAAATGGGGATTTATCGCAGAAAGCAAGAGAACTAAAATTGAAGTTGCAGAAAAAAAAAGAAGGATGAGAAAATAATAAAATAAAAACTGAAAATGAAAAAGATTTTTCTTATTGCCGTCATGGCTGTCATGGCATGGCTTGGGGCAGCGGCTCAGCAGAAGGGTCCTGCAGTGATAGAGACGGAAAACTTCTCCGTCAAGGTGCCTAAGGGCTGGATTGTGAAGGAACAGAAATCGGGGAGCATCAGCTCCGTGTCGCTGGTTCCTGAGGTCAAGCCCAAGGAATCGACAAACTTCGGCTACGGCATCGACATCTGGTCGTTTGTCAGCCGCACCTACACCGCAGAGAAGATTATCGACGAGGCGTTGAAGAGATACGGTGAAAACGCCGCAGAGAAGAAAGAGGACATCACGTTTGGTTCGAACACTTTCCAGCGTACTTTCTTCGACGAGGGCTTCGGCACGTCGCAGACTCTTGCCTTGCCTCTGAAAGATGTGGGTGCCATCAGCATCGACGTGAGGAGCTATCCGCTTACCGACAAGAACGTGAAGAACATCCTCAAGAGCATTCAGGTGAAGAAATAATGAACAATGTATAATGCACAATGTACAATTTTTGTCATAAGTGTTTGAACTTGCGAAAATTTGAAGACAACTTAGGACAACGGGGACAACTTTTCTCACATATCATTTCTGACATACAGAAGTTGTCCTTGTTGTCTGTGTTGTCTTATATTCATCTACCAAATCCCACTGCACAGCCAATCCGTCCAATCGGTTTGATCCGTGTTCAAGAAAATAAATAATCAGTCGTCTACATACTTGAAATAAACGAATTTTTTTTCGTTTTTATTTGGTGGTTTGAATTTTTGTTTGTAACTTTGCCGATGCAGTTTCAGCGATGGAATTGTCGCTACGGTAAACTCGCACCTATTGGGCGTTAAGGGGGCTGCTCTCGTAGGGCTCTCTTATGGGCGGGCCGCCTTCGGGCGGTTTTTTATTATGTTTAGAACCCTTTTTATGATAAACCAAATAAAACAAAAAAATATGAGAAAGTTTATGAAAGTTTCTGTAATGGTGCTTGTCGCTATGTTCACATTCAGCATAGTGGCAGACGCGCAGGAAGTAAAAATGACAAGCTATAGTGACGAGGAATTCGCCTTGCAGTATCCCGCCGAATGGGAGCCGAAGGATGCTTTTAGCGCAGATTTTATAGCCGAGGGAAAGGACGGTGTGAGCAAGGTCGAGGTTCTGCTCAAATACGAGGCCTTAGATGCTGCTGCCCTGAAGACATGGGTGACAGAGAGGAAGGAGTTGATGACAGCATTGGAGTTGAAGAGCGACGAAGCCGTTACGAAGGAAAATATCACTACCATCCGTTCTGTGGGCGACAAAGAGATATGGGACAAAGCCAAGGGAACGTATGTGAAGCTGAAGGCTGTCTGCATATCGTTCGCCATGGTGAGCAACGGTAAGACCTTGACTGGCAATATATGGTATCAGCAGAAGGACGATGCGAAGATGAAGCATGTAGTAGAGAAGATTCTCGCATCGCTAAAGGTTCAGTCAGAAGGATAATCTAAAACCTGATTTTTTTTACAAACTGATTAAAACAGAACCACTGTTTTTTATCTATGTAGTATTCTATTCTTCTACCATATAGACTCTAAAATAAATGAGGATGTGCAAAACTGATTTGCACATCCTCATTTACAATATATGAAATAACAAAATGTTTATTGACTTGGTAACTGTGTAGTTGCCTATACGTCAGATTACACCTCCCACACGGCTCCATCGGGAGTGTCCTTGACTATCACACCGGCAGCGGAGAGTTCGTCACGAATCTGGTCACTGACGGCCCAGTTCTTCTCTTCCTTCGCCTTGGCACGCATGTCAAGAACCATCTGCATAACCTTGTCGAGCGCCTTGTCCTTGTCTGACGATGCACCGGCAGAGGTCTGGTTGGTCAGTCCCAGTATGTCAACGGTGAAGACACGCATGGTCTCTGCAAGTTTCTCAAGGTCTGCCTGACTGATCTTTGCCTTGCGGTCAACAAGCAGGTTCACCTGGTGGCATGCCTCGAAGAGTTCGCTGATGACGATAGGCGTCTGCAGGTCGTCGTTCATGGCATCGTAGAGTTTCTGCGGGAGTTCCTTGACATATTTCTCTATCTCTGGATTTGACCCCTTGGCGGTCTGTATGCGCTTCAGGTCCTTCAGTCCCTGCATCAGTCGGGCAAAGCCCTTCTCTGCAGCCTCCAGCGCTTCGCTTGAGAAATCAACGGTGCCACGATAGTGGGCGGAGAGGATGAAGAAGCGTATGGTCATGGGCGAGAACGCTTTTGACAGCAACTCATGCTGACCGGTGAAGAACTGGTCGAGCGTGATGAAGTTGTTGTATGACTTGCCCATCTTCTGACCGTTGATGGTAATCATGTTGTTGTGCATCCAGTAGCGCACGGCCTGGTGTCCCATCGATGCCTGCGCCTGTGCTATCTCACACTCATGATGAGGGAATACGAGGTCCATGCCGCCGCCGTGTATGTCAAACTCCTCGCCAAGGTATTTCCTGCCCATTGCGGTGCACTCGCAGTGCCAGCCGGGGAAACCCTCGCCAACCTCTGTCTGCTGCATTAGCCACGGCCAGCGCATGATATGCTCCGGCTGCGCCTTCTTCCACAGTGCGAAGTCGGCCTGATTCTTCTTCTCGCCCACACCGGCGAGGGTGTCGCGCGAAGCGTCCTTGATGTTCTCCAGCGTGCGGCCTGAGAGTATGCCGTATTTATAGTCCTTGTTGTATTTCTCGATGTCGAAATACACCGAACCGTTGCTGACGTATGCGTAGCCGTTGTCCAAAATCTGCTGCACCAACTGCTGCTGCTCTATGATATGGCCGGTGGCGTGCGGCTCTATCGACGGCGGCAAGACGTTGAGCTTCTCCATGGCAGAGTTGAAGCGACGTGTGTAATACTGCGCTATCTCCATAGGCTCCAACTGTTCCAGTCGTGCCTTCTTAGCAATCTTGTCCTCGCCCTCGTCGGCATCGTGCTCCAGGTGGCCCACGTCGGTGATGTTACGCACGTAGCGCACCTTGTAGCCCAGGTGCTGCAGGTAACGGAAAAGAATGTCGAAAGTGATTGCCGGGCGTGCGTGTCCCAGATGTGCATCGCCGTAAACGGTAGGGCCGCACACATACATTCCCACGTGTCCGGGGTTGATAGACTTAAACGCTTCCTTCTGTCTTGTCAGCGTATTGTATATAAGTAATGTCTGTTCCATCTATATCTATTGTGTTGTTAAATATATTGACATTTGTCTTGGGTCTCTTCGTGTATCCCAAATCGTAATAATGTATATATGTTCGTTTTCTATACGATATACAATTTTAAAATATGGTTTAACTAAAATATATCTATATTCATACTTCAATCCATATAGACTATACTCTATAGAACCCATTAGTGGATTTTGTTGCAATAACCCACACTTATGAATTGCATTTTCCTTAAATTGTTTTATAGTTTCTTTAGAGTATACACTCCCAACACACAATGCAAGAGACCTAAGAGCTTTGTAAGATTGATTTGTCCAAATCAATCTTTTAGCCATGGAAACTCCTCCTCCAGTTTTTTCCAACCTTCCTCTGCAGTACAACATCTGCCTGCAGCAATATCGGTTTCAGCCTCTCTCACCATTTCATGTATTTCCTCTACAGTGTAAGGTTTAAGCTCTTTGTTTTCGTCGTTCCAAAGAGACTCACGCAGACGCATCCTGTCATCTGGTGACAGTTGCATCACCATGCCATACACTTGCTGATATGTCGGTTTTGTTGTTTGCATATACCTACAACATTTGTTATTCATCTGCAAAGTTACTAATTATTTCGCAGTGGTGCAAATTTTACGATGGCTTTTATCATATAAATACAAACACATTAAGACCAATCCCGCTGATTGACAATTAGGTCAATCAGCGAAACCGGTCTTAATAAGTTTTTTGTAGAAATAATTAGTTGTTTACTTCATCCACTGTCCGGCGGCAACGCCGGCAAGGATTCCGTCCATGGCATTCTGACCTACCACTGCCTTTGCTGAGCGGCCGATGATGGTGGATGACCCGCTCTCTTTGCCAAGGCCTGCCACGTCGTTGGTGTCCCATGCAAAGGCTACGATGCCGTTGTTGGTGGCATATTCATTGACACACTTATAGAAAGCCTTTACAGAGGCATCGTGCTTGGCCTGGTCGCCGCCAGTCAGCGTGCGCTGCAGTCCGGCATACTCGCCGATGATGACGGGATAGCCCTTAGATGTGAAGGCGGTCTTCAGGTTGCCAAACTGTCCCTGCATGTATGCCTCGTCGCCCCATGTAGCGTTATGGTCGGCACCGCTATTGCCGCTGCCCCAGTAATAGAACGCCTTGTCGCCTGATGCATCGAAGGTGCCGCAGAACTGTCCCGGGTCATAGAAGTGAACCTCGACCATGAGTTTGCCGGCAGCCTCAGGCAGAGTGGTGGCTGGCATGTAGCTTATGGTGGAAGCAATGTTCACGCTTGGTCCCTGAACCACAAGCACGCGGTTGAGGTTGTTGCCGCCAGTGGCACGCACTGCCTCAACGAAAGCCTTGTTATATTTAATAAGGATAGGAGCGAGTGCCTCATGACGTGTGCTGAACAGGTCGTACTGCTGGAAAGGCTCGTTTAGGCCTGCAAAGATGACGTGCTCATCGTAGCCCTTGAAGGCATTGGCGATGTCGGTCCACAGGCTCTTCAGCGTTACAATCTTCGCATCAACCTCAGCATCGGTCATGGCATGGAAAGAAGAAGTGTTGCTGGTGAATCCCTGCACCTCTATCCATCCACCGTCCCAGTGGTCGTTGAGGACTACATAGAGACCGTCCTCCACGCAGTAGTCAACGATTTGCTTCACGCGTGCCAGCCATGTGGCATCAATCCTCGGCGCAGCCTCTGTGCCGCCGCTGATGTGTCCGCATATCCATGAGCATGGTATGCGTACCGACTTGAAGCCGGCTGCCTTCACAGCATCGATGACTTCCTTGGTGGTCATGGTAGGCTGCCAGCCAGTCTCGCTGGCAGTACCGCCGTTATTGCTGAAGAGACTGGTGCCGTCGCAAGCTTCGAGAGTGTTGCCAAGGTTCCAGCCCGGATACATATCCTGTGCCACCTCGCCGGCAGTGCGGAAGGTATATTCACCCTCTTCCTTCTTGGCAGGTCCGGCCTGTGTCACGGTGATGTTCTTGAAAGCACCGTTGAGGTTGGCGAGGATGGTCGCCGTGCGCTCAGCATTGGTGGTGTTTTCCTCACAGTTCACGGTGAATACAGACTGCTTGTTGTTGCCGCTCTTGCGTGTCACCGTCACCCAGCCTTCGCTTGAGCGCACGAAAGCCGTGCCGCCCTGAACGGTGAACTCTGCCGTGCCGCCCTCGATGGGGAATAGCAGGTCGGTAACAGACACCGGCAGGTCGCCGGTGCTGTCGGCCAGCGGATTAGGGTCGTCCTTAGTGCAGGCCATCATTGTTGCTGCCAGCAGCAACAATGAAGTGAAAAGTGAAAAGTGAAGAGTGAAAAATGCTTTCCAGTTATCTTTTCTTACATTCATATCTTTTGTTCTCATTATATTAATGTTTTTTGCATGAATAATGATTTCTGGATAGTGAGAAGTGTTCAACACCCTACCCCCTCGCAGGGTATTGAAACACTAATCACTATGCGCTAATCACTAACAAATAACTAACATATTCATTCTATTACCATGGCAAAGCAAACAGGTTCTTAGAGAAGTTGCCTATGGTGTAAACAGTTGAGTTGTTGAAGCCCAGAGAGGTAACGCAGTTGTTGCCTTCTACAGTGGTTGCTCCACTGAATGCTGGGTTATCAGCCGTGCCCGTGCCCCAAATGTTGTGAAGCTCGATGCGGAAATTGCCATTGCCCTCAAGGTCGCCAGTCTTCAGGTTGGCGGCTGTGAATGGCACGTTGCTTCCGTCGTTGTTGACAGACAGCAACTCTGCACTGAATCCATCGAAGAAACTGCGTATGCCAACTACGTCAACGAGGTTTACGGCACCATTGGCTGGTGCAATGCCATTTTCACATTCAGAAGCATTCAGTGTCAGTGGGATGTTATCGGTGTTGGCGAGCTGGTACTTGCCATCCACATTCTCCACCTTTATCGCAGCAGGATTCTCCTTGCCCCAGTTGCCAGGCGTAGCCCAAGGAGAGTTAAGGCCTACTGCCGTCTGCTTCACGTTGAACTCCAGCGTTGCATCGAGCGATACGACGGTAAATGTCACCTCGAATGTCTCGTTGAATGCGAGAGCAGTCTCGTTGGTGGTCTCGCCACCTTCTGGGTGGAATGGAGTGTCGGCAAGGCCGTTCCAATCGTCGTTGTGGCCCTTGCCCCAGATGTTTGCCATCTCAATGCGGAAGTTGCCGTTGCTCTCTATGTCGCCATAGAAGAACTTGTTGGCATCAAACTTAACCTCCTGACCGTCGGCCTTGATGGCATCAATCTTCACGAAGGCGTTAGGATAAGCCTCGTGGAAGCCTACGATGTCAAGGCAATATACCTGACCGTTGGCGCGTGGCTCAGTAGTGTTGAACGTAATGGTGTATGTGCCGGTCTGTCCGCCTGCCACGGTTACTGAAGGAGTATTCCAACCATCGGTCAGATCACCGTTTACTCCTTGGCCATAGCATATCAGTTTGGCTGTATATCCATACTTCTCTAACTGTGGAATCATGTTGATAGAGAGCAGGCAAGGTCCCTGCGACGGATCGGTGCGAAGCACTGCCAGTTGCAATGACTTGTCGGTAAGCGACAGTATGCGTATATTGTCAGTGAGGTTGCTTGCATAATCGCCGGTGAAATTTGTCGGAGCGAGTACCTTACATCCCACGAGGGTTATTTCTTTCTTATCCTCATCAACAGTATAGGTGCCGTTCTCCACCGTCTCAACACCTTCAGCAGACACGTGCTTCACCTCAACGGTTCCATCTTCCTTGAATGTGATAGAACCCTGACAGTTGGCAGCACTGCCGTTTACTACCCATGAGTTGCCTGCGAAGTCTGCATCCCAACACCATGAATCACAAACTATCGGTTCGTTGTTAGTTACTGTAGCCCAACTATCGTCTGTTCCATAGAAGTATGAAGGACCGGGGAAGGTCACGTATTCCCCTTCTGTGGTGAGGTCAATCTCCCATGTCTTGTAGAGCAGGGTCTTGTCGAACGGAATGTTCTTGGCAACAGATACCGGGCGCACTGACAGTGCCTGATAAACAGGTGTGGTAGAGCGTGCGTTGCCACCGCTGGTGAAGAGATAGCTCATTGCAAACTGGTTGTCGCTTGGGTTGATAGAGCCAGAGAGGTAGTGTCCCTCAGTGCCTACACCGCTCAAGTTCTGACCTGTGCGTGAACCTGCTGCAGGCATGAAGATAGAGTTGCCGTTAGGACCAGTGAACTTATAGCCGCCCACTTCACCGTCGGCTGTGGTTACGGTCTGCCACTCCACTTCGCAGCAGCGGAACAGTTCCTCAAACTCATCAATCGTCGGCATGGTAACCTTGCCGCCATACACCTGGTTGGCAACGTCCTGTGCTGTCTTGTAGATGTCGACAGAAGCATAGTCGGCAGGGTCAACGCTGGTGTTGAAACCAGTCATATCGCCGAAACCGAACAGACCGCCGAGCTCTGTCTCAGAAGAAGCACCGAGGTTGTAGCGTGCCCACTTGGTAGAAAGACCAAGGTCAACGAGGTCGTTGTCCACGTCAAACTGCTGTGCAGGAGTGGTGAACTGCTTCACCTGGCCATATACGACACCGCCGCCGAGGTCAACGTATGCAGTATAATAATAGGTGGTGTTAGGCAGAAGTCCGCTTACGATAACGTCGAAGTTGTCTGCTGTCGTGCCTTCAAACTTCACGCCGTTACGCACAGCCTCAGCGTCTTCCTTGCTTGAGATGAGGATACCCATCTTAGAGTCTGCGGTGAATTTGTCTGCGCTACCAACGAGCATAGCCTTGTTAGCCTCAACGTTGCTTGCCTCGCCTGTCGTGGCTGTGGCATCAGTCAGTATGAGACTCTTGACGTCACCCTTGTAGGTAAGCCTGCCCTGCAGGGTCACGAAGGCCTGATAATAGATGGTCTGTCCTGGCTCACCAGAGATAGAAGCGGTAAACTCTGCAGCACTGTTTGCCTGCACACGCTCGGTGAGGTTGTCAGCAGCAGTGCCATAGTAGAAACCTGTGGCGTATGAACTTGCAGCCTGTCCGTCAAGTCCGCTTACAGAACCCTTGACAATGGCTGACACAGGGGTCACGTCCGCCGTGCCGGTGACAACTGAGTTGTCACCAAGCAGCGGATTAGTATTGATGGCATATTCATCATCGGAACATGACACTGCGAACACTGCCATGAGAGCGAAGATGAAGCCGTATAATATCTTGTTTTTCATTGTTGTTCCTTTATTTTACTTATTCGATTACACACTTCATTGATTGTATGAGGTCAGGTGTCACACTACTGTCAAAGCCATCCAAATAGCCATCGAGCTGTATTGACAGATCAAGACAGGTAGGAGTAAACTTCTGTGTAGCGTCAGTGTTGTTGACCAGTGTTACGGTTGTTTCACCTGTGAGGTTCACCAATACTGCATCTTCAAGGTCGAAGCATCCTGGCTCCCATGTTGTCTTGATGTTGTTGTCGATGAGGGCGCACTTAGGTGCCTTTATCCATGTAACATCAGACTTAAGGGTGAATGTAACCTTAATGGCTTGACCCTTCTTCAGTTTAACACTTGAAGCATCCTTGAAGATACCTGTACCACCGTCACCGTAGTGATGGAAGCCGAGACGGAAACAGCTGTTTTCTACCCATGAATGCTCTGCATAGTCTTCAGTCAGAGGCACTACCAATGGGCCAGTCTGTCCACCACCGATAGGCTTGGTGTCAAGGTTTACTACGAGGTAAGATGTTACGTTGCCCTTTGCATCCTTCTGGTCAGGTACACCGAGAGTCATGCCCTCTGCTGCTGCCATCTTGAGGATGGTGAATGTCGTGCCCTTCACTGCTACGGTGCGGAAATCGTTGGATACAGTGAGGAATGTCACTTCATCAGAGAATGTCACGGTACCCTCGCCGATAGTCATCGTACCCTCGCTTTCACCGTATGTGTAGCTGTATGTGCCGTTGCTGTTCTTGGTAATGGTGAGTTCGTTGTCCCATACATCATCACCCGGCATTGGAGCCCATGAGTTGTTATATTCGCCGTCGTGTGTCACAGACTCCCATGCGTTTGCCTGTGGAGCACCATTCCAGTGCAGTAAGTCGTATGGAACGTCAGCGTTGACGGTGTAAGTAATGGCATTGCCCACGTATGTCACGCCGTTGCTCTCAACTGTAAACATGTCTGTTGCAAGGTTGCTGAACTCTGGCAGTACTGGGTCAGACTTCTCAAGCAGTTGCACTTCCTCCTTTGGTATGCAGGCACCGTCGGTATTCTTCACTTCCTCTGATACGAAGTTCCAAACGATGTACCAGTTGCCCTCTGAGTTCGTACGCTTGGTAACAAGGCAGAGGTAATAAGGTGTCATCTCAGCAATGATGATGTCCTGAGTGTAGTTTGAGCACACCTCATCGAAGCCCATGTTGTGCAGTGCGAAGCAGTCAGAGAAAGAGATTGTAGGATGCTCCTTGTCAAGCAGTCCGAGATTGAACTTGCCGACGAGGTTCTTACCAGTGCTGTTTCCCTTTGAGCCGCTTTCGCCACGGTAAACCTTAGCCACACAACCATTGGCGGCATCCATGGAGAACTCCATGTATGAGTCCATGTATGGGTCATCCTCTGCCACGAGCCATGACTGGAAGCCAGGGTCAAAGTTTGGTGCCCAGTTGGCACGACCGAACGGAACTGGCTTGTATGTCACGTTTGCCTTTTCCTCATCCGTACCGCTGCCGTCGTTCTTTACATCATACGGTGTCATATACATCACAGGACCAGTAAAGCCAAGTCCGTAGTCTTTGTCACCAGGATACCACTTCTTGCTGATGCCCTCGATGAGTGTCTGCTCGTCAGGGAATGAAGAACCCTTCGTATAGTTCTTGTCTGCAAGATAGAACCACAGTGGGTTGTCGAGCATGGTGAAGTCGTTCTGTGCTATAGTAAACTTGTATGGTTCACCAAACACTGCACCGGCACGTGTCTCTGCACCGAGTGTCACCTCATACTCACCTGCGAAAGGCAGTTCAAGTGTCACTTCCTGCTCCTGTGAGCGTCCGTTAGGAGTTACCCACAGCGGTGTGCATCCAACGAGCTTTGACGTCAACGTAACCCTGTTGCCGTTGATTGTCACGGTGTAGGCATCAGGTGCCTTCAACTGGTCGGCCGTGTATTGCGCTCCGCCCATACTGTAGTCGTCGGGCGAGCAGCCGGTCATTATTGCTGCCAGCAGCAATAATGAAGTGAAAAACGAAAAACGAAAAGTGAAAAATGCCTTCCGGTTCGCTTTTCTTATATTTATATTTTTTGTTTTCATTGTTATTCTATATTATTATAATTCATAATGCATAAAGCATAATTCATAATAAATAATTCTCTGTTTGATATTCAGTGAAGCAGTGAATGTGATTTGTATTTTTCACTGTTCACTTTTCACTATTCACTTCGAGCAAAGCGAGATTACCATCCTGCATTCTGTGTCAGCACACCACCAGAAAGGGTTATCTGCGTGTTAGGTATCTGCATCAAACCCTTCTTGGCTGTGAAGTTGTCTATATTGAACTTCACGGTAGTCTCCTGTCCACCGGTAACAACCTTTGCTCCATCCTGAGCTGCCTTGATTGCGCGTCCGGCATAAGCGCCGTCCTTCTCATAGCGCATCAAGTCCCAGTAGTGAATGCCCTCGAAGGCAAACTCTATGGCGCGCTCCTTGCGGATGTTGTCAATGCTGTAAGCCACAGACTCGCCTGGGTTAGCACGACGGTGCACCTTGTTAAGGCCGTCAGCAGTACCTGTAAGTTCTGAGTGCATGAGCAGCACGTCAGCATAACGCATTATTGTCCAGTCCTGATAATATGTCAGGTTCATGTGGGCGATGCCGAGATCGAAGCCTACCTCCTGACGAGTGCCGTCAGCGAAGCACATTGGCGCATACTTGCGTGTATAGTAACCTGTGTATTCGTATGTATCGTTAACGTCAGCGTCGAAACTTGCGTCAGCACAGCTCCAGCAACAGGTGCTGAAACGTGGGTCATCCTTGAACTCGTCAACGAATGCCTTAGTTACGGAGCATGCTCCCCATCCTGCAGCTACGAGAACGTTAGTAGCATTCTTGTTACGCGGACCGAGATATACCTGGAAGGCATTTCCGTCAGCATTACCGTTGTAGTCTCCTGTTGCAGCAAACTTCAGGTTAAGGATAACCTCCTTAGAGATGTCGCCAGTCCAACCACCGTTGTTATAGTGCTTGCCCTTGTAAGTGGTCTCCCATGCACGCTGCTCCGTTCCCGTACCTGTAGAGACGTCTTTAGTGCAGGCTGGCATGAAGAGGTCTGCATAGTTAGGCTCAAGCTCATAGCCGCCGTTCTCTATCACGTCCTCAAGGGCATCGATAGCCTCCTGCTTCGTGCAGGCTTCATTCTCCGCTCCATAGTAACCTGTATAATAAAGGTACACGCGTGCGAGCAGAGCCTCTGCAGCATATTTGCTGATGCGACCGTCATTGCTGTTACGCTTGTCAATAGGAAATGCGTCAGCAGGAATGTTCTCTGCAGCATACTTCAAATCTTCAAAGATTGCCTTATACACCTCTGCAGCAGGAGTGCGAGGTACGTTATCCTCTGTAGGAACAAGTACCAAAGGTACATCGCCGAACAAACGCGCGAGGTCGAAGTACAATATTGCACGCAGTGCACGAGCCTGACCTACAATTAACCCCTTATCTGCTTCAGAGTCCCACTGTGTCACATTCTCATTCTGAATGATTGAGTTGCAGCGGAAGATAGCCTTGTAGTAGTTCTCCCAATCTGTGTTGAAGAGGTTATTATATGACGGTGCTATTGACAGGTCAAACTGGTCAATGGCATTATTGTTCTTTGCATCAGAGAAGCCAAGGCCTCCGTGCGCCTGGTCGGAAGCAAGCTCTGCCATGAGATACATGCCCAAGCCTTCATTGCTTATGGTAGCCTGCCAACCGTCGTAACATCCCACCAGGTCTATCTCTACCGCTTCCTGATTGCGGTATGCTGTTTGGCTGGTGAGCTCTGTCAGCGACTCTGTATCAAGACTACATGACGCAATACTGAGCATACCAAGGACAAATGCTCCGCTTCTAATTATATTCTTGGTTTTCATTGTCATTTCGTTGTTAAATTGTTTAGATGTAATTTGGAGAAACTGTTTGGGATTCCAACATCAGAAAGCGATGTTCGCACCGATGATGAATATGCGAGGATGTGGATAGTATCCCAGATCCACTGCAGACACCCATGAGTCTCCACTGTTGCCGTCATTACCGTTATATGAACCTATAGCAGGGTCCATACCGTCATACTTGGTAAGGGTAAAGAGATTCTGTGCCTGTACGTAGAGGCGCAGTTTAGATATTCCCTTACAAGATATGAGACGCTTGAAGTCATAGCCAAGTGTCAGGTTCTGCAGGCGGATATAGTCACCTTTTTGTGTGTAGAGGTCAGAAAAAATCCAGTTGCCTACGTCACCGTATGTCACGCGTGGCATGGTGTTAGATGTGCCTTCACCTGTCCAGCGGTTGAGTATTGCACGGCTGTAGTTGCCCTGTGAAGAACTTGGATCACGATACGACTGTACTATCTTGAATCCTGCTGCTCCGATAAAGTTCATAGAGAAATCAAATCCCTTCCATTCACAACCAAGGTTGAGACCGAAGGTGTACTTAGGCATACCGTTGCCAAGGTCAACCTTATCATCTGCATTAATGGTGCCGTCGTGGTTGATGTCTACATACTTTACGTCACCAGGCTGTACCTTAGACTGAAGAATACCGTTGCCGGCAGCAATCCAGTCATTGATTTCCTGCTGGTTCTGGAAAATACCAGCAGTCTTGAATCCCCAAAAATAACCCAAAGCATGGCCATTTTCTGCACGATAGTATTCCTCTGCGTTAGTATAAACCTGATTTTCCGGACCGTGATTTATTCCGTCTGGTGTTGGTATGTTAATAACCTTGTTGTGGTTATATGCGAAGTTTCCACCTATGTTATAATGGAAATCCTTTCCTATGTTGTCGTTCCACGTCAGACTAACTTCTACACCCGTATTCTTTACGTCACCACCATTTATGAGTTTTTCAGGTACACCCGATGTTACAAACGTAGGTGCGTTGATAAGCCAGTCTATGGTTTTCTTGATATAGAAATCTGTTGTCAGTGCAAGTCTGCTGTTGATGAAGCGTGCATCAACACCTACATTAAACTGTTCTGATGTCTCCCATTTGAGTTCGGGATTAGCCAATCTACTTGGGTAGGCACCCGTTGACCATCCTGTCTGTCCGCCATCTGTACCAAAATTGTAATGAGTGTTTTCTGCCGTAACAGGAGCAAGGAAACGGAAACATGGCACGTTAGCATTACCCACCTGTCCCCAGCTTACGCGGAGTTTCAGGAAGTCCATCCATGATTTTGTGCTTGCCATGAACTTCTCCTCTGATATTGTCCAGCCGCCGCTGACTGATGGGAACCAACCAGTGCGGTGTCCTTCTGCAAACTTTGAAGACTTGTCGGCACGCAATGTTGCGTTAATCATGTAGCGCTCTTTCCAAGTCCATCCTGCACGCCAGAAGAATGACATGCCACGGGTGTCGTCATACGGTGCGCCTTTCAGGGTTATACTTTGCGTTCCTTCCGTATTTGAAAGGTATGCGTGTTCCCAATCATCAAAGCCGGCTACTATGGCATTGTTGCTGCCGCTTGTGTAGTTTCCGTCATAGCGTGACCATTCTGTTCCGAAAAGGGTATTGATGGCATGTCCGCCCTTCAGAGTGAAATCATAACTTAGAGTGTTAGTCCATGTCAGTGCCTTGCCATGACCATTACTCTGTGACACTTCTGAGATGTTGTGTGCATTTTGGGCAGTGTATTCATATTGCGGAGTATATGAACGATACTCGCTGCTGTTGTAGCTGATACCGAATACTGTCTTGAATTTCAGACCTTTCAGGGGTTCTATCTGCATGTAAGCGTTGGCATCAAGCGTAGCTCCCTGACTACGGTTGAAACGGTTTGACGTCATGTTGCCGTAAGGATTGCCGTCATTGGGGTTCCAGTCACTAAACTTTGTGCCAGAATAATTGCCATAAGCATCATACACAGGATTAATAGGCGATGCTGCGAATGCAGAGCGCAGGTTGTTGTTCCATATATTACCTGTGCTCATGCCGCGTGAGTCTTTCCATGCAAATCCTACGTGCTCACCAACAACTACCATTCCGTCATGTAATTTATGTTCAGAGTTTGCACGGAAGTTGTATCTCTTATAATATGACACGTCAGAGCCACCTACGACACCATCCTGTCCCATGTATCCGCCAGAAACAACGTATGTGGAAGTCTTTGAACCGCCGGTGACGGAGAGGTTGTGACTCGTAGTGAGTGCACCGTCTTCGAATGCCTGGTTTATCCAGTCTGTATCATATACGTTGCCGTTGGCATCATGGATGAAGTTGATTGCTTGCCAGTCAACTGGTGACATACCAGAATTGAGTCGTGCCTCATCAATTATTGTCATGTATTCCTGGGCGTTGAGCATTTCAAACTTACGTGGCACTGACTGCCAGCCTACATAGCCGTCGTAAGAAATCCTGCCTTTACCTTCCTGACCGCTCTTTGTCGTAACGAGTATGACACCATTTGCAGCCTGTGCACCATAGATGGCAGCAGAGGCAGCATCCTTCAATACGTCGATGCGCTCAATGTCGGCAGGGTTAAGCAGTGTCATGTCGCCAGCCACACCATCTATGATATAAAGAGGTTGTGAATTACCTATGGTGCCAAGGCCTCGGATGGTTACGTTCATGTCTGCACCAGGCTGTCCTGATGTAGCAGCGATATTAACGCCAGGTGTCTGTCCCTGCAGTGCCTGCAGTGCAGTCGTGGTGTTCAGTTTCATGATGTCGTCGCCCTTCACCTGCGTTGTAGCACCGGTGACGAGTTTCTTCTTCATGGTGCCGTAGCCCACCACCACGAGCTCATCGAGCGACTGTGCATCATCCTGCATGGTGATGCTCATCGTAGATGAAGCCTTGAGGGTCTGTGTCTGGTAGCCCACATAGCTGACGACGAGCGTTGAGCCCGGTGCAGCATTGAGCGAGAAGTTGCCGTCCATGTCGGTCACGGTTCCGCCCTGAGTACCTTTTACTTGAATTGAAACGCCGATGAGCGGTTCACCGTTCTGGTCAGTGACCTTTCCCTGAACCTTACTGTCCTGTGCTTGCACCAACGCTTCCGGCGATGCTGCAAACGACTGGACACATGGCGCACCAGCAGCCAGCATGGTCATTGCCATGCCAGCGTAAAGGGATTTACGCAAAATCCCTCTTTTGCCGTCTGTACGGTAAAGATGATTTTTTAAGTCCATGTTGCTTAGTTTAGTTATGATTGTTGTTTAAGGATTTGTTTCTGAGTGTAAATTTCCGCTTGCAAATTTACACTTTAATTCTAAACTAAGCTACCCGTTTTGTTTCCTATAATGCACGTTTTGTTTCAAAAAATCCCCATTTCATCGGGATTAGCGTTTCCTTATTATCGTAAGTCCGTCGCGCAGGGGCAGAATCACCCGCGCCACCCTGTCGTCGGCTGCTACGTGGTCGTTAAACCTGCGTATGCCCTGCGTCTGGCGGTCACGGTCATATTCTGGGTCTGTAACATGACCGTCCCACAGAGTATTGTCGGCCAGTATGAACGCTCCCGGCGACATCAGCGGCAGCAGTGCCTCGTATGTCTCTACGTATGTGCGCTTGTCGCCGTCGAGGAAAGCCATGTCAAACTGCACTCC
Source organism: Prevotella sp. (assembly GCA_017413085.1). Taxonomy (GTDB): domain Bacteria; phylum Bacteroidota; class Bacteroidia; order Bacteroidales; family Bacteroidaceae; genus Prevotella. Next base: position 12,451 of record JAFPVC010000052.1, on the reverse strand, counting down.
GAGTTTCGCCGCCTCTGTCTGTGCGTCGCCTATTATAAAGGTGATGCGCTCTGCCCACGGCGACTCTTCTATCCAGCGGCGCGTGAATGGTTCCTGCTCGTCATTGATTTCAAATGTATAGAGCCGTCCGCTCTCCATACCCTCTGCCATGCACAGGGCGGAATAGCCTGAGAACGTGCCTACCTCTATTATGTTCTCGGGCTTTATCATCTGCACCAGCATCTTGAGCAGACGACCTTGCAGACGTCCTGATGCCATGCGTCCATGAAGCATGTGAACGTTGGTGGCACGCCACAGGCGATACAGGTATTCTGGTTCTGGGTCGCTGTGACTTATCACATACTCGTCGAGCACGCGCTCGCCCTGCAACGTTGTGTGGTTTGGGTCTTGTGTCTTGCTGCGCATGATAGGAAGAATTGAAGAGTTGAAAAATTAAAAAATTGAAGGATTGAAGGGTTATAGAATTGAAGGGTTGAAGGATTGAAGAAACACCGCCACGCCGTCTTCTTCATTGCTGAGCGTGACGTGGGTGGCGGCACGTTTCACCTCTTCTTCTGCATTTCCCATCGCCACGCCCACGGCGGCCACACACAGCATATCAATGTCGTTATGGCTGTCGCCGAAAGCAATCAGGCTGTCACGCGTCAATCCGCAGTGGTGCACCACGGCTTCAATGGCGGCTCCCTTGTCTATGCCCGGCGGCAGCAGTTCTATGAAATATGGTGTGGAATGGAGTATGTGCATTCTGTCGCCCATCTCGTCGGCCATTCGCTGCTCCCACTCTGCCACCACAGCCGGGTTGCCCACCATCAGGCACTTATTGAGCGGTCGCGGCGTGTCGCGAACGAAGTCGGCCACACCCTCAACGCGCATCTTGTTGTTGCGCGACGACCGCGCCACGTATTCATCCTTAGGTTTCTCCGTATATATCGTGTCGCCGTGGTATGTCATCAGCGTCATGCCCGACTCATGCTGCCACTCTACAAGCCGTGGCAGCAGCCGCTCGTCGAGCGTATGCTCTGTCAGCACCCTGCCCGTGGCGCACTCCTCCACGTGTCCGCCATTATAACACAGCAGTATGCCACCATACTCTGCCATGTGCAGCTGTTCTGCCAGCGGACGCATACCATAAGGTGGACGTCCTGATGCCAGGCACAGCCGTGCCCCCTGCCGTTGCAGGCGCATCAGCACATCTTTTGTGCGCGGCGTTATCTCCTTACGCTCATTGGTAAGCGTGCCGTCAAGGTCAAGGGCGATGAGGTAGTTCATAATTCATAATCTTTAGGTATTTTCTATTGACCAGGTTGCCACTTCGTGGCAGAAATCTCTCAAATCTTTTCAAATTTTTCATTATTTTGAGTGATTTGAGTAGATTTGAATGATTTGGCTTTGGCTTTCCCCTTCGGGCCGCCGACCGTTGGTTCCCCTTCAGGCCGCCGAGCTAAACCTTCTCGCCAAAGGCGATAATAAATAGAAGTCCCCTTTAATTCTTAATTTTTGAATATACTTCGCGCACTGCACTGACGAGGAAGCCGAGAATGAGGATGACTACCCAGTCTGACAAGCGAAGCGGACTGACATTGAAAAACTGGTTGAGCACGGGCAACTGCACTATGGCCACCTGCCCCAGCGTCACCACCGTGGCTATGAGCAGGAATCCGTCGCAGCCTTTCAGGTTCCATCCTGAACCACCGGTATTGTAGGCGCGCGCATTGAACATGTATCCCATGTGGGTGATTACGAAGACGGTGAAGAGCAACGTCAACTCATAGACCGTCACCTCACTGCGGCCACCCGGCGAAACACCTGCCAGCTGTCTGATGTCTGTAATGTCGGTATGTTGGAATATCACCAGCATTGCAAACGTCAGCACAAAGAAGAAACCGCCCACGCCGAAGATGTTGCGCAACATCGCGCGGTCAAGTATAAACGTCTGCTGACTGCGTGGAGGCTCATTCATTACACTGCGTTGCGGCGGCAGTGCCGACAGGGCTATGGCGGCGAAGGTGTCCATGATAAGGTTTACCCACAGCATCTGCGTCACTGTGAGCGGCGACTCCGTACCCATGAATGCGCCGCAGAGCACCAAGAAGCAGGCAGCCACGTTGACCGTGAGCTGGAACAGCAGGAAACGCTGTATGTTCTTGAAGAGCGAGCGTCCCCACATCACCGCATTGGCTATGGTGCTGAACGAGTTGTCGCGGATTATCATGTCCGACGCATCCTTCGCCACGGCGGTACCGTTGCCCATAGCCAGTCCCACGTCGGCAGCGTTCAGTGCCGGAGCATCGTTGGTGCCGTCGCCCGTCACAGCCACCACCTGTCCGCAGTGGCGCAGTGCCTCAACGAGGCGTTTCTTGTCCATGGGTCGTGCGCGTGCTATTATCTTTATATCCATGGCTCGCACGGCAAGTTCGCTGTCACTGAGTGCGGCAAGCTCGTCGCCCGTTATGATGTTGCGATCGGTGTCGGCATCTGTCCACAGTCCTATCTTCCTGCCTATCTCCACGGCAGTACCGGGTGTGTCGCCAGTCACTATCTTCACGGCAATACCCGCCCTCATGCAGTCGGCAATCGACTCGCTCACTCCCTCGCGTATGTCGTCGTGCAGGGCAAACACGCCAGCGAATGTCAGCGTCCCCGCCTTCTTCACAAGTCTTTGCTCAAATGGATTCTCCGTTTCGTTCTCATCCAACTCTGCATACGCCAGTGCCAGCGTGCGCATGGCACGGCTCTGATATCCCGCCAGTGTTTCCTCGTATGCACTGCGCTCTGCCTTGCTGATGCCTGACATACCGAGCAGTATCTCCGGTGCACCTTTCACATACAGCATCCGCTTACCCGTCACCGCCGATGCTACCGCCGTGGCCATGTATTTGTTTTCGGTGGAAAACGGCAGACTGTCCGTTATGTCGGCAGCCTCGCGCAGACTGAGGTAGTCATACCCCTTGCCTCCCAGCCACATCAGCAGCGCCCCTTCGGTGGGGTTGCCTATCACCTTCGTTTCATTGGTCGTGGTATCAAGGTCTGCCGTGGAGTTCAAGGCTATCATTTCTGCAAGCAGGTCGGCATCCACGTCAGCCAACCTACAGTCTGCCACCTCCATCTGGTTTTTCGTGAGCGTACCGGTCTTGTCGGTGCAGATGACCGAGGCAGCACCCATCGTCTCGCAGGCGTGCATGGTGCGCGGCAGCGTGCCGGTCTTCATCAGTTTGCGCATACTGAAGGCAAGGCTCAGCGTAACCGACATGGGCAGTCCCTCTGGCACTGCCACCACTATCAGCGTGACGGCTATCATCACCGTCTTCAGCACATAGCTCACAAGGTTCATCCATGCCTCAGGCGAACCCGACACGGCCTCAGCGGTAATGCAGTACCACGTTATGCGCCCCACCACCACGAGGGCGGCCACTGCATAACTGGCGCGTGTTATCCATTTAGCAAGCACATTCAACTTGCGGCTCAGCGGTGTCTCGCTGCCCTGACGCACGCGCATCCTGTCGACGAGGGGCTGCTCCACCACCACGTCGGCCTCTTCATGCTCCTCTACGTATGCCTTCTGTGCCTCGCGGGCCTCACCCTCTGTACTGTATTTCCCTATCACTGTGCCGTTGTCTTCATCCCTCAACAGCCAGCCCACGCGGTTCTCGCCACCAACGGTGAGTGAACGGTATACGGCACCGCTCTCCGTCATATCGCCCACCTCCGTGACGCGAGCCACACAGTGTCCCTCAATGACTGTAGTACCTTTCTTTATTTCATTGGAACGGTAGGTGGCATCGCCGTCAAACTCATCTTCCACGGTGGTCTTGCGTGCCAGCGGCTCGCCCGTCAGCGATGATTCGTCGACCGTAAGGCTGGCAGCCTCAAGCAGCACGCAGTCTGCCGGTACCTCCTCACCAGTGTCGAGCCTGACGATGTCGCCCGTCACGATGTCCTTGCGCATCACCTCGCAGAGTCGGCCGTTGCGGTAAGTCTTCACCAGGGTATCGTCGTTGGTCTGGTTAAGGCTCTGAAATGTCTTTTCGTTTTTCCTCTCCAGATAATAGGCAATGCCCGTGGCGAGTATCAGCGCAACGATGATGCCTATGGGTTCAAAGAACACCGTCCAGCCCTCACCGTGCCACTCAAACTCATATACAGAAATACCCATCGACAGCACGAATGCGATGATGAGTATCCTAAACAGCGGGTCGGCATAACCGCCGAAGAAGCCTACGAGCAGTATCAGCAGTGCACTGGTGGCGCAGGCGGCGGGCATAACCCATATCATGGTACCGGCACTGGCGGCCAGTAAGGCTGCAAAAGCGGTAGTCAGCACCACCAGCACCGCCATCGCCACAGAGAGTGGATGGCAGCACACGTTCTTCAGATGCCCCCAGAAAGAGACAGGTTCAGCGGGCGAAAGCACGTTAGCACCATACCGTGCGCGGCTTTCCGTCACCTCTGCATCTGTCAGTCCTTTATATTTATTTGTTCTCATTTTAAAATGTAATGTATCGTGCAAAGCAAACAACGAGTGTCAGCGCAGCTGGCTCGTGGTCGCCTTGGCGAGTTTGCGAGTGCAATGCTATCGCAAGAAGCAAATAGTGCGTGTCATTCGCAAGAATGGCGCACGTCTCTGATTTGCGAGTGCAATGCTATCGCACAAAGCAAACAACGAGTGTCAGCGCAGCTGGCTCGTGGTCGCCTTTGCGAGTTTGCGAGTGCAAAGTTACAAAATATTTCCGAAACAAACGTAAACTCAACGAAATAAATATTTTTTATCATTAATGGTATGTTCTATAAATTAACTTTGGTATGCCACTTCGTGGCAGAAGGCGATAACAAATAGAACTACCCTAATGTCATTAACGACAAAAAAATTAACGGCATTTAACCTTTCGGCAAGCCCAAATTAACGTTTGAAAATCACGAAACCATAAAACGACCGGAAATAACGCAAGGAATCAAATTTTTAGTTCAATCACAGCAACCAACTGATATTCTGATATATAAGAAGAATGTTGCATTGTTCGCAACCTTAGCGTCCACGCCAAACGCTACAATCAGGTCCTGATTGGCATGTAATCAGGTGCAGATTACATGGTAATCGCACCCCGATTGCACTGTAATTGCATACTGATTACAACGCAATCAGGGTGCGATTACACCGAAAAAGCAGGAAAACGGTAGGAAAATAACAGTGTTTGTTCTGCAAAACAGGGATAAAACCCTCTCGTGGTTCTACAGAAGGCATGGCAAAGCCGATGGAAAAACACAAAAAAATTAACACACCGTAATTCTGCGGTGTGTTAATTTTTTTAACCTTCCATACAAGGCATTTTACTTTTCTTCAACGCCGTTCCACATCTTCATCAGTGCTATGCCGATAAAAATCCACAGTATCTCGCGCACGCGGCAGATAAGGCTGACATAGAAGCCCACGGCAATGAGCTTCTGCGGCGACAGTGCTGCACGCACTGAGTGGCCTATCGTAGCAGGAATGGAGAGCATGAATCCGCCCTCCTGCACGCCGAGCTGCATGGGCAGGAAACCAATGAGGTTGGCACACAGCGTGGTGAACGACAATATGAGTATGGAGTGGAGGAACACGAGTGTATAGCCAAAGATGCCGCCGCCGCAGTCGATGTCGAACATCAGCAGCATGAACATCACCTCAAGGCTCTGCACCACGCGCGACATATATTCAAAGAAGAAACTGGTATAGAAGGCCCGTTTGTCCTGCGAGTGCAGGGCGGCTATCTGCTGGTCTATATTCTCCAGCGACTCGCGATGCCGTTCCGTGAAGCGTGTAGCCCACCCTTTCAGGCCGGGTATCTTCGCAAGAAACTTCATGATATTCACCACCAGTCCACCCTTGTATCCTTTCTGGAAAAGCCAGAAGGCGGTCATGCAGAAGAGTGCTATGCCGCCCAGTGCTATTGCCACGGTGGTATTCAGCGGCAGGTCGCCAATGATGACCAGTGCCACATAGATGAAGATTGACGAGAACCAGAACCAGAAGTGGGCGAAGAAGTGCATCATGGCATAGAGTATGACCGACGACGTGGCCTGTTCCTTAGACATGTGCCTGCTCAGTTCGAGTATACGGTAAGGCTCGCCTCCCAGTCCTCCCACGGGTGTAGCGTAGTTCAGTGCATAACCCGAGATTGTCAGTTTGTATATGCGCAGGAAATGTGGCAGCGGAGCGTTGTTGCCCTTGATGATGGCGCGCCACGCCACGGCATTGAGTCCATAGACGAATATCCATATACCCACTACGGGAATGAGCCAGTAGCCTGCCTTCTTCAGGTGATACCACAGTTCGGCGAAACTGATGTCGAAGGTGAAAAGCATCACCACCACGCACACCACACCGAGCACAAAAAATATGTTGTTAAGCGTCTTCTTTGTCATTCTCAATCCTTGAGTTTTTCATTTATTCTCTTGCAGAATCCCTCGTGGCGATGCTTAACGTAGTAGTATAGTGCTCCCATGACGAAAATCTCCCACACGAAGTTCATGGCAGGGATGTCGGCAAGGCAGAAGATGAAGAACCACAGCGAACGGAAGTTGAACGTCAGCAGGCCGTTCCAGAAGATAACAGGCAGCGATGCGTCGTGAATCTCCTTGCGCACATCCTCTGGTATGTCGGCAGCCGACGTGCCGTATTTCGCCTTCAGCGTCTTCATCAGCCGCTGAAACTCCGGCGTAACCGCCTCCTGCTTCTTCGTATAATCTATGTAGGTCTTCTGGAAATAACGCTCAGCCCAGTGTGAGTTTTCAGGCGTCATCTCCCTGTACTTGCGTTCCACGTCGGCAGAGTTGTCAAACTCTGCACCCTTCTCGCCCTTGAGGAAGAAGAGATGCACCTGTATGTAGTAGTCGGCAAGGCGCTGCTGACCGGCTATGCCCCACACACCGCTTATCACGCCAAGCACGAAAACCACGGCGGTGGCTATCCACGTGTTCTGTTCAGTGTCGGCTATGCCAAACCATGAAAACTCTATCTCGTGGTGACAGTAGAAACGGTATACCAGCGACACGTATATGGGAATGAACCATGCGAAGCCCGCAGCTCCGTCGAGTATGCGGCCAAGCGGACTCTTCTTGCCCGTCATGCGCGCCAACTGTCCGTCGGTGCAGTCGAGCAAGTCGGCAATGCACAGCATAACCACTGCGACGACGTTATATACAAGACCCGTGGTGCCACCATAGTAGAAACAGCCCTGGGCAAAGAGCAGCGCACTTGCAGCGCCGATAATCATCGACCAGATGGTCACGGTGTTGGGATGGATGTCAAACTTCGCAAAGAATACCGCAAGGTAATAGCACAATGGACGCACCACGTGCAGGTCAAGCCAGTCTTCTGTCTCAGAAGACTTCAGCGTCTTTTGTATTTTCTCGTTCATGCTAATTTATTGATTTTTCACTCCCCCATAGGGGATATGACGGTGCAAAATTACAAATAAAAATCGAATTATCATTAATTTTTCTTGCATAACTGCGTTTTTTTTGTTACTTTTGCGCCATAATGTTTCTATCCTTCGGAATAAAAGATGCAATTGACATAGTGCTCGTGGCACTGGTGCTTTACTACACCTACCGTTTCATGCGCGAGTCACGAACGCTGAATGTCTTCGTTGGCATACTGGCGTTCATCGTAGTGTGGCTGCTGGTGTCGCGCGTATTGGAGATGCGCCTCACAGGTGCCATCTTCGACCAGTTCGTCAACGTGGGCGCACTGGCTATAATCGTTTTGTTCCAGGAGGAGATAAGGAAGTTCCTCTACAGTCTGGGCGAGCACAACAAACTGCACCGCGTGGTGCGGTGGTTCTCAAGCAGACGCGAAACTGACGGCAACGGCATGGGACGCGAGGCCATCATGCCCGTGGTGCTGGCATGTATCAACATGGCACGCTCGAAGTGCGGCGCACTGATAGTAATAGAGCGCACCACGCCGCTCGACGACATCGTGGCAACCGGCGACCACGTGGATGCCAACATCAACCAGCGACTGATAGAAAACATATTCTTCAAGAACTCACCGCTGCACGACGGAGCGATGGTTATAAGCAAGCAGCGCATCAAGGCGGCTGGTTGCATACTGCCCGTGAGCCACGACCTCAACATTCCGCGCGAACTGGGACTGCGCCACCGTGCCGCCATGGGCATATCGCAGGCGTCGGATGCCATAGCCATTGTGGTTTCGGAGGAGACCGGACGCATATCGGCAGCCATCAAGGGACAGTTCCGCCTGCGTCTGTCGGCGGAGAACCTTGAGGCGATACTTACGGAGGAACTGTGAAGCACACCACCCGTGAAAGTATGAAAAACATAACGACAGAAAAACATGATAATAGCAAATTGTTAAATAAAATCTAAAGTAAAACTATGTCATTAATTGATCAGATTGTAGCGCGTGCTAAGGCAAACAAGCAGCGCATCGTGCTCCCCGAAGCAGAAGAGGAGCGCACACTCATTGCAGCCGACAAGGTGCTGGAGCAGGAGATTGCAGACCTTATCCTTATCGGCAACCCTGCCAAGGTTGACGCTCTGGCAAAGGAGCACAACCTGAAGAACATCGGCAAGGCAACACTCATCGACCCAGAGAACTACGAGCGTTCTGAGGAACTGGCACAGCTACTGCAGAAGCTTCGCGAGAAGAAGGGCATGACCATCGACAAGGCTCGCGAACTGGTGAAGAATCCTCTCTACCTCGGTTGCCTCATCATCAAGACAGAGGGTGCCGACGGTCAGATCTCTGGTGCTCTCTCTACAACGGGCGACACACTGCGTCCTGCACTGCAGATTATCAAGACTGCTCCTGGCATCTCTTGTGTATCGGGTGCCATGCTGATGATTACCGACAAGCCGGAGTATGGCGAGAACGGCGTACTGGTATTCGCCGACGTTGCCGTTACCCCAATGCCTGATGCCAACCAGCTCGGTCAGATTGCAGTATGCGCAGCACAGACAGCTCGCTCGGTAGCAGGTTTCGCTGACCCACGTGTGGCTATGTGCTCTTTCTCTACGAAGGGTTCTGCCTCTCACGAGGTTGTTGACAAGGTAGTGGAGGCTACGAAGATTGCCAAGGAACTTGATCCGAACCTGAAGATTGACGGTGAGCTGCAGGCTGACGCAGCCCTCGTTCCTGCCGTAGGCCAGAAGAAGGCTCCGGGTTCTGAGATAGCAGGTAAGGCAAACGTACTCGTATTCCCTAACCTCGAAGTAGGCAACATCGGTTACAAACTCGTACAGCGTCTTGCCGGTGCCACAGCCCTCGGTCCAATCCTCCAGGGTATCGCACGTCCGGTCAACGACCTTTCACGCGGCTGTTCAGTAGAGGACATCGTAAACCTCGTCGCTATCACTGCATGCCAGGCAATGGATGCAAAGAAATAAGGCTCTGCCTTATTTCAAGTGAAGAGTGAAGAACGAAGAGTGAAGAATTTAAGTTACACTTTGACTGATGATAAGCTATAACAGACACAACTCACCACTTATGCAGAAAAGTCAAAACTTCTCTGTGAGAATATCAAAAATGGTAGAGTTTATAGAAGAGAAAAGGTTGAGGAACTCCAATATAAAGTCTGTGCTTAATCAAATTATGCGTTCTGGTACTTCTGTTATGGCCAACATAGGAGAATCACAGTTCGCACAGAGTAACGCTGATTTTATCACTAAACTTCACATAGCACTGAAAGAAGCCAGTGAGACCGAACGATGGCTTAATTTCTTGTATAGCAATGAATATCTTATGCAAAATGAGTATGAGAGCATGAATAAAGATTGTAGTGAAATTATAGCTATGTTGGTTGCATCGGTGAAAACATCAAAAAGAAACCAATCCATAATAATAAAGTGATGGGCGTTGGTTGACGGGTGAATGAATGTTACAGTCAAAATGTAACTTAAATTCTTCACTCTTCACTCTTCACTATTCACTTTAAAAATAAAATTTTTATGAAAATTTTAGTTTTAAACTGCGGTAGCAGTTCCATCAAATATCAGTTGTTCAACACTGAGACTGGCGACATCCTCGCCAAGGGCGGCATCGAGAAAATCGGTCTGCCGGGTGCATTCATCAAGTTCAACGTGGCTGATGGCAAGAAGACCATCGAGCAGGACATCCCTGAGCACACTGTGGGCGTGCAGCTCATCTTCGACGTACTCACCAATGCTGAGTATGGTGCGCTGAAGTCACTCGAAGAACTCGACGCCGTAGGTCACCGCGTGGTACACGGAGGTGAGAAGTTCGCTGAGTCTGTTGTCATCACTGACGAGGTGCTGAAGCAGATAGAGGCATGCAACGACCTCGCTCCGCTGCACAACCCTGCAAACCTCAAGGGCATCGCTGCCGTTACGGCTCTGCTGCCTAACCTGCCACAGGTGGCGGTCTTCGACACCGCCTTCCACCAGACCATGCCGGCAAAGGCATATATGTATGCAGTGCCTTACGCTCTCTATGAGAAGTACGGCGTGCGCCGCTACGGCTTCCACGGCACCAGTCACCGCTATGTTTCTGCCCGCGCACTGGAGTTCCTCGGAATGAAGGCTGAGGGCACGAAGGTCATCACCGCACACATCGGCAACGGCGGTTCACTTGCGGCCGTTAAGGACGGCAAGTGTCAGGACACCTCAATGGGTCTCACGCCACTTGAGGGTGTGATGATGGGTACACGCTCTGGCGACATCGACGGCGGCGCTGTATCGTTCATCATGAAGAAGGAAGGACTGGATGCCGACGGCATCTCTAACCTGCTCAACAAGCAGTCTGGTCTTGCTGGTATCTCTTGCAAGTCAAGCGACATGCGCGAGGTGTTCCAGGGCAAGGTGGACGGCGACGCTAAGTGTCAGCTTGCCATCGACATGTATACCTACCGCATCAAGAAATACATCGGCTCTTACGCTGCAGCACTGGGTGGCTGCGACGTGCTTGTCTTCACCGCCGGCGTATGCGAGAACCAGTCTGACATCCGTGAGATGGTCTGCAAGGACATGGAGTGGATGGGCATTAAGCTCGACACAGAGAAGAATGCACAGATTCATGGTGTAGAGGCTATCATCTCGGCTCCTGACTCAAAGGTCAAGGTGGTTGTAATACCTACCGACGAGGAGAAGATGATTGCCAACGACACTGCGGCACTGGTAAAATAATAACTAAGAATGAAGAATGTAGAAGGTAGAATGAAGAATGTAGCTACCTTCTTCATTCTATCTTCTACCTTCTTCATTTTTTCTCACTTAATTCCAATAATATATCTATGCGAGTAATTATCGAACCCGATTACGACCGCCTCTCAAAGTGGGCGGCCAAGTATGTAGCAGGAAGAATCAATGCTGCTAACCCGACAGCCGAAAAACCTTTTAAGTTGGGATGCCCCACAGGCTCATCGCCACTGGGACTCTACAAGGAACTCATCCGCATGAACAAGGCCGGTGAGGTGTCATTCGAACATGTCGTGACATTCAACATGGACGAGTATGTCAACCTGCCTGAGGCACACCCAGAGTCTTACCACTCTTTCATGTGGAACAACTTCTTCAACCATATTAATATAAAGAAGGAGAACGTACACATCCTCAACGGCAACGCTCCAGACCTCGTTGCCGAGTGCGAGAATTACGAGAAGGCCATCGAGGATGCCGGTGGCATAGACCTCTTCATGGGCGGTGTAGGTCCTGACGGTCACCTGGCATTCAATGAGCCGGGCAGTTCGCTGACTTCAAAGACACGTATCAAGACACTTACGACAGACACCATCATAGCCAACAGCCGTTTCTTCGACGGCGACCTCTCTCTGGTACCCAAGCAGGCGCTGACCGTTGGCATCGGCACGGTGATGGCTGCCAGGGAGGTGCTCATCGTCTGCAACGGCCACCACAAGGCTCGCGCCCTGCAGCACATCGTGGATGGTGAGGTAAGCCACAAGTGGACAGCCTCAATACTCCAGATGCACCCACACGCCATCGTGATATGCGACGAGGCAGCCTGCGACGAACTCACTGTAGGCACATATAAATACTACCTCGACAAAGAGCGTGGCAACCTGTAATCATATAGTGGGAGCCTAACAGTTCCTACAATACAAAAAAAACTTGAACCCGGCGGAAATCACGTCATCTATGATGGATTTCCACCGGGTTCAAGTTTTACTTAGGGGAACCTAATTATTGTTGCATATCATTCCCAGTCGCTTGTCCAGCCGCCAAACTCCTTGGCGCGGGGCTGCTCGTGGCCACCGCCAACTTCTTGGTCGATGTCTGCGTTAGTGTCAGCATTGGTGATGCTGCCTGCCATCAGCTGCGCCATGCAGCCCAATTCTAATACCTCTATTGAGGGATACTTATATTCTTTTTTCATTTCAAAAACTATTTGAAGCCTCTCCCCCCGCCCTCCCCTTCAGGGAGGGGGCACCATTCGGCTCCCTTTTTGCGCAGCGGCCCCCTCCCTGAAGGGGAGGGC
>JAFPVC010000051.1 GCA_017413085.1 Prevotella sp. | reverse complement strand
TTTTCGTTTTCGTTTTCGTTTTCGTTCTGTTTAGTTTTCGAGGTGCAAAATTATAAAGTTTAATTTTTTCTACAAAATATTCTGCTTATTTCGGGAAAATATACTAACTTTGCATTGCGAAACACATAAAATACAAAATTTTATTCTGTAAAAACATGAAAGAAAAAAACGACATCAGTCGGTTGGACGACACCGACATCCGTATTCTCAAACTACTGCAAAAAGATTCACGCATGACGGTGAAAGAACTGGCGTCATGCGTGAATCTGTCGCCCTCGCCTACTTTTGAGCGTCAGAAGCGACTGGAGCGCGAGGGGTATATAAAAAGGTATATGGCCGTGGTGGATGCCAAGAAGGTGGGCAACGGCATTCTCGTCCTATGTAACATACGGTTGAAGCAGCACACTCAGGAACTGATACAGCAGTTTATGGATGCCGTGCAAAACATAGACGAGATTACCGAGTGCTACAACACCAGCGGCGACTACGACTTCATCATCAAGGTGTATGCCCACGACATGAAGGCCTACCAGCAGTTTATGCTCCACACGCTCGGTCGCATTGACTGCATAGGCAGCCTTCACAGCATCTTCGTGATTGACGAGACGAAGAACACCCGCGGCGTGACAGTGAAGAGACCCAGACCGGAAACGGAGTAAGCGGGAACTGCGGTCAGAACTCTATGCGATAAGCAATGTTAGGGAATGTCAGACTGGTGAAGTGGCTCTTCAACTCATGCGTGCGCATATCGTAGGTCTGGCCGTTATAGGTGCGCATACTGAGGAAGTCCACTATGATCTGGTGCGAGGTATGCTGCTTGTTGATGATATACTTTGCAGAGAAGGCATAGCCCACGCTCATGTTCTGATGAGCAGAGAACGGATTCGCCACATCTTCAGGGACAGACTTGTCGGGACGCATCATGATGTCTTCGTATGTAACGCCCTCCGGCACGGGAGTATAGCGGTCGCCGCCCATCAAGGTAAGGCGGCCGTTGATGCCGAGCACATTCTTCTTGCTTTTGCCTACCATCCACTCCTTGCCGCCGAGAATGTTGGCAACAAAGCCGCGGTCGAAGCGGCTGCTGTGCCAGTCACCCTGTGCATCACGATATTCCGACTTGAAGAGCGTTGCACTCAACATACCATAGTATCCGTCTTTCAGGTAACGCTCCAGGGTGAAGTCGATACCGTAGTTGTGGCCGGCACCGTCGTTTATCAACACACGGTCCTGGAAGAACGAGCGGTCGTTGATGACAGAGTAGGTGGTGCCCTGCTCTACAGGCACGTCGAAGAGCCACTGCCAGTAAGGCTCAATCTTCAACATGGCATTCTCGCCAAGTCGCTGTGCAAAGGAAGCAGAGATATGATGCGAGCGTGTCAGTCCGAGGTTCTTGTTAGGGTTCGTACCCTCCAGCAACACGAAGTATGTGTCAGTGTTTTCCTTGCGGCTGTTGAGAGCGTAGGCTATAGACAGCGTGCTCGACGGCGATGTCTTGTACTGCATACTGAAGCGCGGTTCAATGATAAACTGGTCGTTGAGGTTGAACCACATGGCATTCAAGCCTGCCACCATTGAGAGACGGCGGCTCAAAGCCAGTTTGTGGCTGGTGTAGAGACGTGTCAGTCCGGTGTTGCCCTCCGACTCATACACACGGTAGAGCGGTTCGCGCGATACCTTTACATAGTCGAGCCACGCATTGAAGGCGATGTGCTGGTGCTCAAAACCGTTCTGCATGGTGTAGCGTGAAGAGAACTTCTGCTGGTGCTGCGTGCTGATGATGACATTCCATGACGTGTTGCGTCCTCTCATTTCAGGATAAGTAGTCATCTCAGTGTCATATTCATCCACAAACAGTTTTGTGTAATTACCCGTATAGGCCACGCTTGAGCGCAGCGTGCCACCCGTATTGAAACGATAGGTGTGGCTCAGGCCCACGGCCATGTTCTTCTGGCGCGACCATGAGGAGTTGCAGTCCCACAGAGTTTCCCAGTCCGACACGTCAGGCACCTCGTTCTCAAACCTGTCTATCAATCCCGTAAACCACACGGCGAAAGTGCCAGCCTTTGTTGTCGGCAAGTTTATCTTGAAACTCAAATCCTGATAGTCGAGAGTCTCGCGATCCATGTTTATGGCCTTTATCTTTTTCGCTATCTCAAGGAAACTGTAACGGTAGTTCACAAGGTAAGACGCGCGCGGCCTTCCCTCCTTCGCCTTGCCGATAGGACCCTCCGATGCGAAGTCTATGCCGAGAGTACCCACCTGGAAGGCATGCTCATACTTGTTGTTGTTACCCACACGCATATTCACATTGAACACACCACTCAGTGCATTGCCGAACTCTGCCGGCATGGCACCCATCATAAAGTCGCTGTTGGCAAGCACCGTGCCGTTGAGCGAAGTGAAGATGCCGCCGCCTGCCTCGGTGATGTCAGCAAAGTGGTTAGGGTTATACACCTCCACACCCTCTATGCGCCACTGCAGCATACGCGGCGAGTTGCCGTGAATACTGATGCCATTGGTGGCACCGCCGGCAATGATGCCGGCAAACACCGATGCCGTACGGGCAGGGTCAGACATACCACCAGCATAGCGGTTGGCCTCCTCCACACTGAACATTCGTGCGCCCACCTGTGCCATCTCGTTAAGCGGTGTCTGCTTGTTGACATGAGGCTTCACAACCACCTCGCCAAGTTCGGCTACGTTCTCACGCATACTCAGGTTGAGCACCAGCTCCTTACTGGCAGAGACCATCAACTCCTTAACAAGCACCGGTTCATAACCCACGTAGGTAGCCCTTACGGCGTGACGACCCACTGGTACGTTTTCAATCACAAAGTTACCATTAACGTCAGACACGGTGGTTATCGTCGTACCGTTTTCCACCTGTATGCTTACGCCAGCCATCGGTTCACCCGATGCCACGTCGCTCACCTGACCGCGAATGGTCTGCGTGGCCTGTGCCCCGGCCACTGAGGGTAAAAGCAGCATCACCGATGTGACAACTGCCATGAACAATCTTTTCATCCTGTAATTTTGTTTATAATCCTATTTCTTTTAACGTCAGTTCGATGAAATCATATTAATGATATTTGTCCTCTGTAAGAAGCAATAATCATTTTGCCTTTTTACGTTAATACCGTTAATTTCATTCATTAATACCATTAATGTTTTATCCTGCCCTGAGACTATTAATGACATTAATGGTCTATATTAACGACATTAACGATTAAAAACGTTTGCAAAATTACTCCTTTCCTCCCATTCAGGCAAGTTTCTGGGATATTCTGCATAGTTTTGTGACGAGCGACATGTCCCCAAATCATGTCCTTTCGGTGTGCAAAGTTACAGAATGTGCACTGCAATCTTGTTGCAAAATTATTCAGAATAGAACACAAAAAAAGCACGCACCGTGAATGGTGCGTGCCTTTTTTATGCTATTTATCTTTATTTAAAAGATTAGAGCTTTGGACCTGCAGCTACGAGAGCCTTACCAGCCTCGTTTGTTGTGTACTTGTCAAAGTTCTTGATGAAGCGTGCTGCCAGATCCTTAGCCTTTGTCTCCCACTCAGAAGCGTCAGCGTATGTGTCACGTGGGTCGAGGATGGCTGGGTTAACGTTTGGCAGAGCTGTTGGAACCTCGAAGTCGAAGAATGGGATCTTCTTGGTCTCAGCCTTGAGGATAGAACCGTCGAGGATAGCGTCGATGATACCACGTGTGTCAGGTATAGAGATACGCTTGCCTGTGCCGTTCCAGCCAGTGTTAACGAGATATGCCTTAGCACCGCTCTTCTGCATCTTCTTAACGAGCTCCTCAGCGTACTTTGTTGGGTGCAGCTCAAGGAATGCCTGACCGAAGCAAGCAGAGAATGTAGGTGTAGGCTCAGTGATACCACGCTCTGTACCTGCCAGCTTAGCTGTGAAGCCAGAGAGGAAGTAGTACTGAGTCTGCTCTGGTGTCAGGATAGATACTGGAGGCAGTACTCCGAATGCGTCAGCAGAGAGGAAGATAACGTTCTGTGCTGCAGGACCTGCAGACTTGCCGTTTACCTTCTTAACAACGTTCTTGATGTGGTCTATTGGGTAAGACACACGTGTGTTCTCAGTAACGCTCTTGTCAGCGAAGTCGATCTTGCCCTGCTTGTCAACGGTAACGTTCTCAAGAAGAGCGTTACGCTTGATAGCACCGTAGATGTCAGGCTCGTTCTCCTTAGAGAGGTTGATAACCTTAGCGTAGCAACCGCCCTCGAGGTTGAACACGCCCTCGTCGTCCCATCCGTGCTCGTCGTCACCAATGAGGAGACGCTTAGGATCGGTAGAAAGGGTTGTCTTACCTGTACCAGAGAGACCGAAGAAGATAGCTGTGTTCTTACCCTCCATGTCGGTGTTAGCAGAGCAGTGCATAGAAGCTATGCCCTGGAGTGGGAGGAAGTAGTTCTGCATAGAGAACATACCCTTCTTCATCTCACC
>JAFPVC010000050.1 GCA_017413085.1 Prevotella sp. | reverse complement strand
GCCTCTAAATACTCACTCTTTTTACGACTTCGCACTACAATCATCGGATAATCGTGACGAGTCAGAATAAAGTTTACCATCAGTCGGGCTATACGTCCATTTCCATCCTCAAACGGGTGAATACGGATGTATCTGTAGTGGAATAATGCAGCTAACTCAACAGGAGAAAGTTTTCCTTCCTGCTCTGCCTTGTTATACCAATCCACCAAATCAGACATCAAGCTGGGAGTCTCTTCTGGTGAGGCGTATTCGAATCGGTCGCCATAGCGAGTGATAACACTGTTGGGGCGAGTCTTATATTGTCCAGCATGGATGACATAGCTTGTCTGTACGCCTCCAGGAAGCTCTCGATAGACAGTATAATCTTCACGGAGTAAGGTCTTATGCAGTGTACGGATGAAGTTCTGTGTCAGTGGCACTTCCTTCACGGCAGCCTCTTCCGTCATCATCTTCAATCCAACATTACTCGCAGTCATCTCCTGAACATCACGCACGTCGGCTTCTCCTATCACCTTACCAAAAAGCAGAAGAATTTCCGTCTGACCATAAGTCAGCGTGTTTCCTTCAATATGATTGCTATTGTAGTTGAAGTCCACGGTGAAACGACGGCTTAGTCTATCTCTATCTTTTTCCGACAATGGTTGCAAATCATGCCATGCCAACAGAGCTTTCTTTATATTTAGATATTTCATACAAAAGCAAATATATTATTTTATGCTGCAAAGATACAAAATATTTTCGATATGGTTGTAACATTACAACCTTTTTTGATGTTTTTGTCGATTTTTCTCAAATTTATTTATTATTTTATAGAAATTTATCTCCAAATTCATATTTTCAGCGAATTCCGGTATAAAAATCATGCATACAACTATATATAAAGAGGCTTTTGCCGTCCAAAAGAGAAAGAGGGACAGTAAAGAGTTTTGCAGACAATAGAACGGTTTAGTTTATCCCCATATTAAATATCCATAACCTAAACTAAACCTTAATGCAAGAAAGTGCAAAAATCCGCGTTAAAAAGTGTAAACGTACAAAGAACTGGAAAATCGATTTTGCAGATGTCTGCATTTTCTTTTTTTGACGGCAGTCATATTTAACTTCGTTTTCTTCCGTCACGACTCGGCAGAGTTCAAGCCCGTTTGACTCTGCTCTCGCTGCTCCGTCAGTTGCAGATTTTTGCCTATTTTGCGTCCCCCCACCGTCCCTCGGAGTCACTTTAGATACCCTAAAACAAAGGTATTTGTACTGATTATCAGCCACTTATACTTGCAGATAGTAACTTCTGCGTCAGAAAGTAGATTCTGCGTGGGAAAGTGATATGAGACTACGTTATATCAATTTGTCATTACCTGCACCTATTTCAAATTCGTCATTCTGTCGGTTTGATGATGACTCTGCGATAAGCGGGCAAGGCGTACTTGCTTTGGTCGTGTACCTCGCAGATGATGTAAATCTCATCGTTTGCAAAAGTTGTTGGCATGTCCACTTTAACTGTCGAAGAAGTGGCATTGCTGACAGTTGCCTTTGCCTGACTGATACCATCCTGTTGCCACCATTTGAAGGTGAGTTCATCACCATCGGGGTCGAATGACGCAGAAGCGTCGAGACTGATGGTCTGCCCAGCCTTTGCCATGATGACGATAGCATCAGTTCCGTTCTCACCATTGACGACAGCTACCGGATTGCGGTTCCCCTGTCCCTTCTCAGCCCATTCGATGCGGGCGATGAAGTCGTTAAGTTGTGAAGGATAGAACTGTCTATTTATGCACATCCGCCCCGTAAGCCTCTACCACCGAATCACGATAGGCAGCGCTCTTCGTGGGATAAGGGTCGCAGTTCCAGCCCGTCGAGGTGATAATACCCCCAATCTCCAGTTGGTCGGCATAGCAAAGCAGATGCACAAGCGACTCCGTATCATCAGGTTCAAGATCCGGTTGTCCGATGTCAGTCAAGATCACCACACGAGGTTTCAGTTGTGCCTGCGCTCCAATTGTCAGAAGGCAGAGTAGCAGGAAAATAAGCAAGTTCTTTCTCATCAGTATCTGTATAATTTGAAATGTTGAATCTGGAATGCTCCTACGGGTATGCGCACATGACGACCTTGATGCGTCTGGTCGCCATTCAGATGACGGATGATGCGCTGTTTGCCATCAACGATCTCCACCTCCTCGCATTTCGCTAACCCGATGCGCTGCTGAAAGGTAACCACCACCCCACTGCCTATCACCAGGTAATCCTCTTTACCCAGCCGAAGGATGATACAAGCCGTCTCTGGCCATTCCGCATCCTTCGCACCAGGTTCCCAACCCAGCGAGTAACTATGTTTGACGGCGAGACGAATCCCATCAGCAGTGACGATCTCAGCCTCACGCTGTTCGTTGTCGAGCAGCACGGCATCCATATCCTTCGTGCCCTGTCGCTCAAGAATCAACGGCTCTGTCTGCCGCAACAGCTGGTAGGCAGCCACAAGCGGCGACCGCGATGTGCCTACGGCAGAGAAGGCATTGAGCTGATCATCCTGCGAGAGATCTATCTGCTTCCAGTCGTTGGCATTGGAAGTCGTTGTGAGCGGATAGTCCTCGACGCTGAACGGACAGAACCCCATCGCCCCATGATGCCCGAAGGCGTAGAGAGCATACATCGCGTCTTTATCCTCCAGGCGTATCTCAGGCACGAAGAGCGGATTGTTGGGTAGGTGATATTTCGCCAGCCACGACTTGATGCCCTTGTCGTAGATATCCACACCCAGCACATCGATAGATGGAGCCCCACAATGCCACAGGTCAATAAGATGAGCCAACGGACCGCCCGACGGATATTGCCCAGGCTTCCGGTCGCGGCTGTTGAGAGCCACATTAACGTACATTGGCAGATTGTAGATTTCACGTCCCGCCTTGGCTATCTGCTCCACATAGGTGGCGTAGGTCCACGTCTGGAAGATCTCCTCCGTATAGATGTCATCCCCAAACAACTGCGCCCAGTTGGCACCAGCTTTAGCCTGCGGCTGCAATTTCTCTTTCAGATAAGGGTGCAGCGACTTCTGATACCTCTTCAGATAGTCGGTCAGCTGCTTGGGCACAGCGCTCTGGTACATCCGCGTCGCATCCGCCGAATAGTCGCGCGGCACCTCAATCATACCGATCTCATTCTCCACCTGCACCATGATCACCGTCTGCTCCAGAGCATCATGATCACGTAGATACGCCATCACATGACAGAAGGCACGCTTGTCGGCCTCCAGCACATTCTTACTCAGCGAAGAAGCCTCCTCAACGGGCACCCCTTCAGACGTATGGGCACGAGGGAACCGCTTCACGTCACGCTTAAACCACTCTGGCGCACAGCAGCTCATCGAGTTTTTCCAAGCCCCAAACCACAACAGCACCACTTTCAGTTCGTTATGCCTTGCTTCGCTCAGAATCACGTCGAGCGTCCCCATGTCGAACTCACATTCTTGGGGCTCAATCAACTCCCACGACACGGGAACGAGCACAGTGTTGAGTCCCATCTTGTGGAGATGCGAAAACGTACGCTTCACGTCCTCTGGCGTCGAGGCTGACGAGTTACCCAACTCACCAGCAATCATCAGCATAGGCCTGTCGTTGACAACAATCCTAGCCGTACTATTATCACGATGCTCCAGGCGAGGCTGCCGTTGTGCCTGTGCTCCCATTGCCAGGATACAGAGCAGCAGGGAAAAAAGCAAATTCTTCATATCATCTAAAAGTCTGCTGATTATTTTATGCCGCAAAAATAACAATTATTTTTCGAATGACATTGGATTTTTTGCGATTTTAACATTATTATTGCTTCTTTCCACCTTCCCTGCATGCGTAATTTTGAATTTATACATATTATCAACTATATTATAGAAAAAGAGATTCATATATTTGTGCATGAAAACAATTATAAAAAATGTGCTAATGAAACAGTTTAAGATTAACAAGAATTACACCAATCGTTCTGAAGAGTCACTTGACAAGTACCTTGTAGAGATAAACCGTATACCTATGATCACCCCAGATCAGGAGGTCGAATTAGCCCAGATTATCAGGAAGGGCGGAAAGAAAGGAGAAGAAGCAAAGAATAAATTGGTGACTGCGAATCTCCGTTTCGTTGTCTCCGTTGCCAAGCAGTACAAGGTGTTGTGACCATCAGCACAAGGTTATGGCTCCAAATACAACCCGTATGGTGTGGAGATTTTGAGGCATACCATTGGATCACCTTGGGTAGATGAAGGAACAACAGTTACCTTTGCAACCTAATTTCATCGACTCACGAAAGCAGAAACGGCAGTCCTTATTATACATATGCATACGCGCACGAAGGATTCTGAGGATATAATTATCTTTGCCGTCCAAAAGAGAGAGAGGTAGCTCGGTTTACCTTATATCTTCCAGCTACTAAACCAGCATTACTTTACAAGGGACAAACTCGAATACTACGGAAGACTGACGGGGGACAAATCACTACTCAAATCTGCCCCCATAATTGGATATATATACACTGATTATCAGTCACTTATATTTGCAGATGTTTACTTCTGCATCGGAAAGTAGATTCTGCGTGGGAAAATATATTAACTATTCTTTTTATAGCTCTGCACCGCCCAACAGCCCATCAGTGTGCCGATGCCCGCAAGGGCTAAGACCTGGCGAACAGTTTCGTGCAGGCCTCCACCACGAATAAAGACGGTGCGTATGGCATCGATGAAGTAGTGCATGGGGTTGATATAGGTGGTAAAATACGCCCATTGGGGCATAGAACGCGTAGGCGTGAAGAGTCCGCTGAGCAACATTATGCAGACTACGAAGAACCACATGACGAAGATGGCTTGCTGCATGGTGTCGGAGTAGTTGGACACGATGAGTCCGAAAGAAGAGAAGAACAGCGCCAGCAGCATGGCAAGCACGTAGATGAGCCACACGGGACCAGCAGGTGTGATGCCATAAACGAACCACGCCAACAACAAGCACACGGTGATGACAAACAACGCAATGAGCCAGTAAGGGATAAGTTTGGCGAGGATGAACGCCCACTTCGACACTGGCGTCACGTTTATCTGCTCTATGGTGCCGGTCTCTTTCTCTCCTACAATGTTGAGCGTGGGCAGGAAACCCGTCATCAGCATCATCACGATGGCAAGCAATGCCGGAATCATATACAACTTGTAGTTCTGCCCTTTGTTGTAGAGATTAAGCACACCTACGACGTTGTCGTTCCTTAAATCCTTCGTCGCTATCTGCGATAGATAGGCGCTTCCCATCGCTCCCTTGGTACCGTTGACGGCATTGGCGGCAATAAGGTATTTGCCGTCGCGTATCTCCAGTATTATGTCGGCCTTGCCATGCTCTACATCCGTCATGGCAGCCTGGTATGTAGGCTGCATGCCATTGAATATAAAGTAATTGCTGGCTTCTATGTCGTGAACCAAGCGCTGCGACTGGGTAGTGCGGTCTATGTCAACCACGTCAACGCGTATGTTCTTCACTTCCATCTGCATAACCCACGGCATGACGCACATTATCATGATGGGGAACATGACAATCAGCTTTGGCAGAAACGAATTGCGGCGTATCTGCAGGAGTTCTTTCTGTATCAAGTATCTCAGTGTCATAAGCCGTTATTCTAATCGGGTGTTGAACATTTTTAACGATACCGTCAGCACTACGACGGTCATCACGCTCAGTATCGTGACCTCTTTCATCACTTCATTGATGCCCACGCCCATAATCATCAGCTTGCGCATGGCCTCTATGTAATAGCGTGGCGGCACAATGGCTGCTATCCATTGCAGTATCTGGGGCATTGACTCAATGGGAAACATCATGCCTGAAAGCATTATGACAGGCATCAGCAGCACCATGGCCGACATGAGCAGTGCCACGAGCTGTGTCTGTGCAATGTTGGAGATAAGCAGTCCGAGCGACAATGCCAGCAATATATATATAGTTGACACCAACAGTATCCATAATATAGAGCCTTGTAATGGCACACCGAGCACGAACCTCGCCATCAGCAGTATTGTTATCAGTATGCAGAAGGCCAGCACCATGTAAGGCACTGCCTTGGCTATGATGACCATCAAAGGTTTTACGGGTGATACGAGTAATACCTCCATCGTGCCTTTCTCCTTCTCTCTTACTATTGATATCGACGTCATCATGGCACATATAAGCATCAGCAGCATACCCATGATGGCTGGCACGAAGTTGTATGCCGACTTCATCTGAGGGTTATAAAGCATTCGCATGTTTACAAGCGATGACTGCGGATTGAGTATAACCTGCTGTGCATAGTTAGTCCACTGCTGTGCCATGTTTGGGTCAGAGCCATCGACGATAAACTGCACCCCGCCTTTCTTGCTGGCAAAGCCATTGGCAAACACCACTGCCATGTCTGCCTTCTGACTGCGTATTATCCGCTCTGCCTCTTGCGGTGTGCGTGCCGTCTGCGTTATGGTGAAGTATTCTGACTGTGCCAATCGCTCTATAACTGCCTGTGTCTGGTTATCCATCTGCGAGGTAACCACGACGGTGCGCACGTCCTTCACGTCTGTGGTAATGGCAAAACCGAAGAGCATCATCATCACCACAGGCATACCAAACAGTATCAGCATCGTGCGCTTGTCACGCAGGATGTGCTTGGTTTCCTTTATTACAAATGATATAAACTGTTTCATTTCTCTAAACACTAAACTCTAAACGCTCAACTGTCACTACGTGTGGCTTGCCGTGCCAGGTAGGTAAACACATGGTCCATATCGGGCTGGTTGTATTCCTTCTTCAGTTCATCAGGCGTACCCATTGCCTTTATCTTTCCGTCCACCATTATGCTTATGCGGTCACAATATTCAGCCTCATCCATGTAGTGGGTGGTAACGAACACCGTTATGCCACGTGCGGCAGCATCATAGATAAGTTCCCAGAACTGCCTTCGCGTAGCTGGGTCAACGCCACCTGTCGGTTCATCAAGGAACACCACGCCGGGCTCGTGGAATATAGACACCGAGAAGGCGAGTTTCTGCTTCCACCCTAACGGAAGCGACGACACGAGGTCGTCCTTATGGTCATAGAACCGTAGGCGGTGCAACATCTCGTCGGTCTTCTCTCTTATCTCCTTGCTCTTCATGCCGTATATGCCAGCAAACAAGCGTATGTTCTCCGCCACGGTGAGGTCTTCATACAGTGAGAAGCGCTGACTCATATATCCAATGTTCTTCTTTATCTGCTCATACTCCGTGCGGATGTCGAAACCTACCACCCTACCCGTTCCACTGGTAGGTTGGTTCAGTCCGGTGAGCATGTGCATCGCCGTTGTCTTGCCTGCGCCGTTGGCACCGAGGAAACCGAATATCTCGCCGCGCTTCACCGTGAAACTGATATCGTCAACGGCATGGAAGTCACCAAACGCCTTAACCAGGTGCTCCACCTCAATGACGTTGGCAAGTTTTGAGTGATGAGTGATGAGTGATGAGTTGTCGTCACAATCTGTGGTGTTGGCAAGTGATGAGTTGCCGTCTTCGTTTCCCTTCCTCTTAATCCCTGGCGGATTGAATATGTCGGCAAACTCCGTCAGTATGTTTTCAGGCGTATCAATGCCTCTTACCTTGCCTTTGTCAAGGAATGCCACGCGCTCACACTGCCTCACCTCGTCAAGGTATGGCGTGGATGCCACGATGGTGATGTTGCGTTCCTTCAAGGTGCCGAGCATCTCCCAGAACTCCTTACGGCTCACGGGGTCAACGCCGGTGGTGGGCTCGTCAAGGAACAGTATGCTGGGACTGTGTACCAAGGCACACGACAGCGCCAGCTTCTGCTTCATGCCGCCCGACAGTGCCCCTGCCTTACGGTCCTTGAAGCGCTCTATCTGCGAATATACGGCCTTGATATCGTCATATCCTTCATCTATCGTAGTATTAAACAGCGTGGCAAAGAACTTCAGGTTCTCCTCCACTGTCAGGTCCTGATACAGTGAGAACTTACCAGGCATGTAGCCTACACGGCATCTCACGTCGTGCATCTGCCTCACTACGTCGTATCCGTCAACAGTGGCACTGCCGCTGTCGGGCAGCAGCAACGAGCATAGTATGCGGAACATTGAGGTCTTGCCGGCACCGTCAGGACCTATCAGTCCGAACACCTCGCCCTTACCCACACTCAGCGATACATCACTGAGCGCCTTTACCTTGCCGTACGACTTGCTGATATGTCTTATATCTATTGCTTGCATGGATGAGAAACCCCACCCCGGCCCTCCCAAGGGAGGGAGTCGTGGGTTACTATGAACTATAAAATATAAACCGTAAACAGTAAACTAAATCCTTACTTCCCCGTACATTCCTATCTTTACGTAGCCGTCGTTCCTGATAGCAATCTTGACCGCATACACCAGGTCGGCACGCTCATCGTTGGTGAGAATGGTCTTAGGTGTAAACTCTGAGCGACTGGATATCCATGTGATGGTGCCGTCATACTCCTTCTTCTGTCCGTCACCATAATCGGCAAGCACCTTGACCTTCTGTCCCAGCTTGATGTCTTTCAGTTGTGCCGATGTGAAGTATGCACGCATATACATATTCTTTACATCGGCTATCTTAAACAATGGCTTACCCACCGTCACGAGTTCGCCGCGCTCTACATACTTCTCTGTCACGGTGCCGCTGACGGGTATCACCACATGACACTTGCGCAGTTGGTCGCGCAGCTGACTTATCTGCACGTCGGCAGCGTCAGCCTGCTTGTCAAGTGCGCGCGTGCTCGTTGACAGCGCCGACACCTGTGCATCGAGCTGTTTCTGCAACACCTTCACGTGACTGACAGCATCGTCAAGCATCTTCGACGGTGCTGCACCGTCAGCCACGAGTTCCCTGTATCGCTGTTCATCCTGACGTGCCGTCACCAGTTGCTGGCGTGTTACCGCAATCTGGCGCTCCATGTCAGGTTTCTGACTCTGATACACCTCCTTCGTGGCTCCAAGCTGCTTTATCTTCAGCCATGTCTGCGTAGAGTCTATCACTCCTGCCTCCGTACCTGAAACTGCCTCATCGCCCTCATTGACGCTGAATGTAAGCAGCGCACCATTCTGCTCTGCATACACCGTGGTCTCTGTTGCCTCAAAGACGCCTGTGGCATCATATTCCTTTTCTCCGCCGCCGCACGCTGTCAGCAGCAGCGCCATGCCTGCTATACATATTGTCTTCTGCATATTATCTCAATAGTTAATCATTTGTAGTGTATTTGTAATCATATATCTGTTTCAGCATCTCCGTCTCGTGCATAGACAACTGCAACCTTGCAGCATTCTCCTGGTTTATCTCCCTCACGAGGTCGTTGACGTCGATGATGCCATGCGATAGCTTTGACTCTGCCGCCTTGCGCACTGACTGGCGCAGCGTTATAATCTCCTCATCCTGCTCCATCAGCTTGCGGTAACGCCGTATCTCCTCGCTCTGCTGTATCTGTTCAAGATTGTTGTTGAAAATGAACGTCTCGCGGTTCGTCTCTGTAATGTCGCGCTGCATCTGTATCTTCGCCTTGTCGTTCTTACGGGTGTAGAGCGCACCGATGTTCCATGTCAGCCGTGCTCCCACCATGCCGTTAAGCGACCATTTATGTGACATCATATCCTCAAACATGTTATAGCCCGGGTAACCGTAGTATCCCTGTGCAAACACTCCCAGGCGTGGTTTCAGCGCTGCGTCGAGGGCTTTCTCCTGGGCATCGGCAAGACTCAGTTGGGCATTAAACAGCTGCATCTCGGGGCGCTCGCTTGCATTGCTCCTTGCCGTCGCCACGCTGCTTGCCGCGGGTTTGGTGACATTCCTGACCTCTATTCCGCAGAAGGCAGAAAGCACGTTCTGCAACATGCGCTTCTGCGACTCCAGGCTCTCGCCTTTCTGTGCCGCGTTAAGGCGCTCTACCTTCACGTTCATCCAATCGCTTTCGGCTGCCGTACCGCCTTTTACCATCGACTGCAGCTTACGCTCGTTGCCGCCGAGCAGTTCCTGCAGGTCTTTGTTAAGCTCTATCTGCTTGTCGAGCATCAGCAGGGCGAAATACATCTCGTTCACCCTCTTGCGCACACTGTAGAGCGTGACGTCGTTCTGGGCTGCCTGAACCTTACCCTGTTCACGCGCAATCTCCTTCTGACTGCTTATCATGCCGCCGTCATACACCGTCTGACTGACGTCTATGCCCACCCGGTACTGGTCCTTGCGCAGTCCCTTCATATTAAGTCCCAGCTGCTGATACACCGTCTGCATCTGGTCAGGCCATGCTGGCACGTCGCTCTGATACGTAGCCTGCGCCGTGGCAGTCACCTGCGGCAGCCATGCCTTGCCTATGTTCTCCACCGTCAGCGCAGTGGTCTGCTCTATCAGACCATACTGCCGTATCAACGGATAGTTGCGCTCCGCAGCCTGCTGACACTCCTGCAGTGTCTGCCCTTGAACCGCCAGCGGCAGCGTCATCAATATGAAAAGTAGTTTCCTCATAGTTTGTTTCTATATATCACTGCTGCAAAGTTACGGAGTATTTTGTAATTGTTCGTTATCTGTTATAATGAAATAATGTTCTTTTTGTTCGATTAATGCAGTAAAAGACCTGTATTTCATAGAAAAAGATTATCTTTGCAAACAAAAAGGACATTTATATGAATAGCAAACAACCTAAACTGATGGACTTGTCGCGCATGCGGGATATCATTACTCCGCACCTGGCGCAGATCAGCAAGAACGTGTTTCTCAACAACGAGCTTGCCGTAGTTCACGGCGACCACTCCGTGTTTCAGCTGCTGATACGCCACAAGCCTCCATTCTCCATCAACGACCACCGCTTCGGCATAATATTAAGCGGCGAGGCTCACATGAACTTCAACCTGCAGGAGCGGCACATCACCGCTGGCACACTGGTGTATCTCGGTCCGGGCACCATCATCAATCCCATCAGACTGTCTGACGACCTGCAGGTCTTCGGCATCGGACTGTTCTCTGACTTCCGCATGCCTTTCGCACATGGGCAGATGCCTTCCGCCTTCAACGGCCAGGTGCGCGACTTTCAGTTGCCTGTCGATGACGGCGACATCAGCATAGCGCAGCATATCATTGAAACCATCTGGCAGATAGTACACCATGACAAAGACTATAACCGTGACTGCGTGACAGCGCTCGCAGCTGCCTTGATGCACCACTATAACTCACTCTACCACCGCCATGCCGAGCACCAGCCGCCGCACTTTCGCGAGCAGACCATCTTCGACCGCTTCATACAGCTTGCCAACCAGCACTGTGCCGAGCACCACCATATAGGCTACTATGCCGAGCGCCTGTGCCTTACGGAGCGATACCTGGGCACCGTGGTAAGGCAGGCAAGCGGCATCACCGCAAAGGAATGGATAGACCGCGCCATAGTGACGCGCATAAAGGTGGAACTGCGCCACACCGACAAGTCCATGGCTCAGATTTCTGACGAGATGGGTTTCCCCAACCCTTCTTTCTTCAGCAAATACTTCAAGCGCCTCACCGGCATGACACCTGCCGCCTTCAAGAACTCGTGACTTTCTTACTACCACGGATTCAATGGATTTTACCTGATTATTTTCCTGACAACTGATTAAGACTGATTACAAGGATTTGTAATTCATATCAACGATGCATGGAATACTATTGCCATCAGGAGGGGGATGCATCGATTACGGCGCTTCATTCCGCTACAGTAAAGACGGCACGCACAGGGAAGCCAAAGTAACGGCCGTCGTAGCCACGTGCTCCCATGTCGCCACCAAATACAGAGCCAAGGTACTTGCCGTTTGAACCATTGTGGAGCGTGCTTGACCAGTAGTACCCCTGGTGGGCGGCTTGACTGTGAGACGTGCCGCTGAAGATGCCGGCAGCCGGCAGGAACATGGTTCTGTCAGCATATTTGCCCTTGCCGGTTATTATACAGCCGGCTATGCCGCTACCCTTGTAGTCGTTTGTCCATACCGAGGTGGTCTTATCACACAGTGCCTGTATCTCTTCGATGGTGGGCATACGCCACTCTCCGCCCATGTTGGCACGGGCGGCATCGTGCTCGGGGCTGAGGACCGCGCCGGAGGCGGTGTATGTGGTATAGACAGCAGTGCTGCCACTGCCACTGCTGTAGAACGGTGCGTTGGGTTCCGCATAGCCGTCGCTCATGCCGTCTTTCCATGAGGTGACGGTGAGTGAGGTGCCGCTCATGGTGTAGCCGGTGTAGTATGGCGCGGTGGCTCCCCAGGCGAAGAAGTCGCCGTAGTCGTA
This sequence comes from Prevotella sp., assembly GCA_017413085.1. Taxonomy (GTDB): domain Bacteria; phylum Bacteroidota; class Bacteroidia; order Bacteroidales; family Bacteroidaceae; genus Prevotella. Next base: position 1,313 of record JAFPVC010000050.1, on the reverse strand, counting down.
TTCATGGCTTGCTCCTACGTTGCAGGTGGCGAAGAGCCTCTTCTTTCCGTCGATACGTATGCCGAAGTCTATGCACTCGTAGCCGTTGTGAGAGGTTGGCGCAGGGGTGGTGTCGTCCTCGTCCGGCGTAGTGTCCTCGTCCGTGCTTCTGCCTGAGGGGCATACGGGACGGATGGTATGACCGCCGGCACGACCGTCGCTGCGGGTTTCAATATCCGGTGAGTAACGTACGACATTACGATACACGCGATGCACGTCTGCGGTATAGAGTGTAGCCGTCCAATTGTAGCAGGCCACTCCCGCGCCGTACAGCTCCGACAAGAAACGGCAGCCGGCAGCCGGGATGAAGATATATTTGTCGGTATAGCCAGGCTTATTGCTCGTGAACTTCGCTCCTGCCACGCCGCCAAACTCCGGGTTCCCCTGTTCTATCCATACGCCGTCGCAGTTATTCCCCAGTTCTTTAATCTCCTCAAGGGTAGGCGTATGCCATGAGCCGCCCCAGTTCACCGATGCGGCATCGTCCTCCCTACAGAGCTCGCTAAAGTCGCTGCCGGTGTACTTGGCAAAGGTATTGCCGCCGTCGGAGGTAAACTTGTAGTTGTCCCAGCTGAAATAGTCCTTCGTCTCTGTCTCGCCCCATGCGAAGTAGTCGCCGTAATCCTGCGGCTTCTCAGCACCTATGTTGCACGTGGCCCACATCACGGACAGGCCGAGGTCAACGTATTCATGACCGTTGTACGGGTCAACAACTGCCTGCGTAGTCTCTTCATCCGAACAAGAGTACAGCATCACCGTGGCGAGGCACGCAAATGCCGGTAAGTAATGTAAAATCAGCTTCTTCATGGTCAAAAAGATTTTTCTCTAAATAAATACTGTCATAACATCTAATGGCTACAAAGTTAGCCATTTTTCTGTAAAAACAAATAAAAAAGGGGAAAAACTTATAATTTTTTTACACGCTGGTAGTTTAGAATGTATAGGCGTAAATCAAAAAACACTGTTAAAATGTGAAGTAATTGATGAAAAGTTCTTTTTTTTCGATAAAAACTAATACCTTTGCATGTGTAAATACTAATAACAGTACATTGATATAAACTAATACCAATGTATACTGTAAAAACTAATAGTGTCACAAAGCATAAATACGAATGGCAAGCATACAAGAGAAACTGGCAGATTCTTTGAGTGTTCTGAAGCAATATCAAGACACTCACCAGAACAGTATTATCCAAGGCCTTAAAACTTTGGGGGAGGTTCATTCAAAACGCCTGATACAAAATGGCTACCTTGAACAGATCATCAAAGGATGG
>JAFPVC010000049.1 GCA_017413085.1 Prevotella sp. | reverse complement strand
GCAGGACCTGCAGACTTGCCGTTTACCTTCTTAACGACGTTCTTGATGTGGTCGATTGGGTAAGACACACGTGTGTTCTCAGTTGTTGACTTGTCAGCGAAGTCGATCTTGCCGTTCTTGTCAACTGTTACGTTCTCAAGCAGAGCGTTACGCTTGATAGCACCGTAGATGTCTGGCTCGTTCTCCTTAGAGAGGTTGATAACCTTAGCGTAGCAACCACCCTCGAGGTTGAACACGCCCTCGTCGTCCCATCCGTGCTCGTCGTCACCGATGAGGAGACGCTTAGGATCGGTAGAAAGGGTAGTCTTACCTGTACCAGAGAGACCGAAGAAGATAGCTGTGTTCTTACCTTCCATGTCGGTGTTAGCAGAGCAGTGCATAGAAGCGATGCCCTGGAGTGGGAGGAAGTAGTTCTGCATAGAGAACATACCCTTCTTCATCTCACCGCCGTACCATGTGTTGATGATAACCTGCTCGCGGCTTGTTGTGTTGAAGGCAACACAAGTCTCAGAGTTCAGACCGAGCTCCTTGTAGTTCTCAACCTTAGCCTTAGAAGCGTTGTAGATAACGAAGTTTGGCTGGAAGTTCTTCAGCTCTTCCTCAGTAGGCTGGATGAACATGTTTGTAACGAAGTGTGCCTGCCATGCTACCTCAACGATGAAGCGCACTGCGAGACGTGTAGCCTCGTTGGCACCGCAGAAAGCGTCAACCACGTAGAGCTGCTTGTTGCAGAGCTCCTTGATGGCGATATCCTTTACCTTTGCCCATACGTCCTCAGACATTGGGTGGTTATCGTTCTTGTAACCCTCGGTTGTCCACCATACCTTGTCGTGGCTCTGTGCATCGTCAACGATGTACTTATCCTTAGGTGAACGGCCTGTGAAGATACCAGTCATCACGTTAACCGCACCGAGTTCTGTCTCCTGACCAACCTCAAAGCCCTCAAGGCCTGCCTTTGTCTCCTCCTTGAAGAGCTCTTCATAAGAAGGATTGTGTGCAATCACTGTAGAACCAGTGATGCCGTACTGTGTAAGATCTAATGTTGCCATTGATTTTGTTTGTTGTGTTTTATGTAAAATTAAAAATTGCTATTTGGTTACAAAGTTATTACTTTTTTTTCAATCTGACAAAGTTTTCCCCTATTATTTATATAAATTAGCAATCATATAGTAGTATTTACTTACTTTTTGTAAACTTAAGATAACAATTAAATTAAATTAGGAAAAAATTAACCGCTATAATTTGCACAGTTGCAGAATTATTAGTAATTTTGCACCTCGGAAGTTAAGCCCTGATAGTTAAATGGATATAACAAGGCTCTCCTAAAGCTTAGTTCCGAGTTCGATTCTCGGTCGGGGTACTATGGGTAGACGGTGTTGGGATGCGCGCCACAGGTGCATGTCTTGGCACCTTATAATTATATGAGAAAATGAATTTTTTAGACAGAAACGAATTTAATTTCCAGCCTTCTGCGAAGGTGGTTGAGGCAATAAAAAACTTTGAACCCGAGACATTGTGTTTCTATACACGTATCTATGACGAGGGCAAGAAGAGCGTAATATCCGTAAAACTCAGCGAGATATACGGCATACCTGAAGAGCAGGTGCTGCTGACATACGGTGGTGAGGACATGCTGAAGAATGCCATCCACTACTTCCTCATGAAGGGCGACAACAAGAAGATTCTCATTCCTGAGTTCTCATGGTGGTACTACAACCGCGTAGCGTCTGAATGCGGCGGCACATTCGAGATGTACCCTCTGCACGAGAAGGAAGACACTTTCGCATACGACATCGACGAGGTAATAGAATACACCAACCGTGTGCATCCGCGCATGCTGTTGCTGGCTTCGCCAAACAATCCTACCGGCAACGGACTGACTCCTGAGGAGACTGGCCGCATCATGGAGAACATTCCTTCTGATACCATGGTGCTCATCGACGAGGCATACGCCAGCTTCATTTCAAAGGACACCGACTATATCGCTCCGCTGGTAAACAAATACAGCAACCTCATCATCTCACGCACACTGTCAAAGTTCTACGGTCTGCCAGGCCTGCGCTGCGGCTTCGGCTTCATAGGCAAGGGTCACGACCAGTTCCTCAGCTACATCAACAAGTATCTGGGCTACAACCGTTTCTCTGAGGCAGTGGCACTGGCTGCACTCGACAGTGACGACCACTATCGCAGCGTTGCCGACGACATGGAGTGGGACCGCCAACTGTTCAAGAAGGAGTTTGGCTCACGTCCTGGCTTCAAGGTTTACAAGAGCGTTGCCAACTTCATCCTCATCAAGTACCCAACTGAGATTAAGGAGCGCCTGCAGAAGGCCCTGGCAGAGAAGGACTACAAAATCAAGTTCATGGGCGACAAGGGACTGGAGGACTGCCTGCGCATCACACTGGGACGCAAGGAGCAGATACAGGCAGTGGTTGACACTATAAAAGAATGCTTATAATTTTTTAATGCACAATGCATAATGCATAATTGGCTGCGCATGAAGAGTGAATCCGCATGGTAATTATGAATTATGAATTATGAATTGATATGAAAGCAGTAATCCTCGCAGCCGGCACGGCATCACGCCTGCGCCCGCTCACCGAACATACACCCAAGTGCCTGCTGAAGATAGGCGAGCGCTCACTGCTGCAGCGTTCCATGGATGCCATCATCGCTGCCGGCGTGCGCAACTTCGTCATCGTCACCGGCTACCTGCACGAGCAGATAGAGCAGTTCATCTCTGAACAGTATGGCGACAGCATCAGCGTGGAGTTCATACACAACGACGTTTACGACTCCACCAACAACATCTATTCGCTGTGGCTGGCACGCCCTGCCGTTGATGGACAGCAGTTCCTGCTGCTCGACAGCGACCTTGTATATGACCCCGCAATCGTAAAGCGCGTCGTGGGTGCCGACAGCGACAACATACTGACGCTCATCCGCCACGAACTGGGTGAGGAGGAGATGAAGGTGGTCACCGATGCCAACGGCGCCATAACCGAAATCAGCAAGACCTGCAGCCCTGCCGATGCAGCCGGCGAGAGCCTCGGCATCGAGAAGATAGGTGCAGCCTACTCCACTGCCCTCTACGAGGAACTGGACGGCATGATGAACAAGGAGCATCTGGAGAATAAGTTCTATGAGCTTGCCTTTGAGCGCCTCATTAAGCAGGGACACTCATACAAGGTGCTCGACGTTACCGAGTGCTTCTCATGCGAGCTCGACACCGTGGAGGATTTCGAGAACGCAAAAGACAAGATACCTGCAGAACTGTATTAAAACAGGTGTTAACCAATTTTAACACTGAATGCTGTAACTTTTCCCCCTTCATATCCGTCGTTGATATGGAGGGGGATAATTATTTCACTCATACGAACAAGAAAACAACCATGCTTGACTATACATACATAGAACAACTGTTAGACCGCTACTTCAACTGCGAGACATCGCTCGCTGAGGAGCAGATACTGAGGGCTTTCTTCACACAGTCCGCTGATGATGTGCCGGCACATCTGGCACAGTATCGCCAGTTGTTTGCAGAACAGACATTCGCCAAGAACAGCGAATCACTCGGCAGCGACTTCGACCGTCGCATCCTGAGCCTTACCGAAGGCGAGAGCAACAACGAGGAGATGTATGTGAAGGCACGTCACGCATCACTTAGCCGCCGTCTGCGTCCGCTGTATAAGGCAGCTGCATCTGTTGCCATAGTACTGGCGATAGGTCAGGCAGCACAGATGCCATACACCGATGCCGAGGCAGAACAGCGCAAAGACTTCGCACGCTCCGTGGAGATGTTGCAGCGCATACAGCAGGATCGCAACACCGTAGCCCAGGGCGACACTTCGGTTGTTAAAATTGAAGAGTTGAAAAATTAAAGAATTGAAGAGTTGAAGGGGGAAGAATTGAAGGGTTGAAGAGTTTGGGGGACGAGACATATACGACGATAAATTTCTATGCTTTAAATAAATATTCTATCAAGTGTCAATGAGACATTGACCGCAAAAACAATTCTAAGTTAAAACAATCATAAGAAAGGGAAGACCGCATCGGCCTTCCCTTTTTTGTTTGCCACATGTCGAAATCGCAAAATCTTTTTGGTTAAAATATGTCGAAATCGCAAAATCTTTAGAGCACCTCCTCGCCCATCAGCGTGGCAGAAGTGCTTGAAAGGATGCGCACGCGGACGGTGTCGCCAATGTGATGCGTACCCTTGTTGAATACCACCATCTTGTTCTGGCTGGTGCGGCCGCACAACTGTTCACGGCTGCGCTTGCTGTAGTTCTCTACCAACACATCAAACTCCTTGCCTTCGTCCAGTTTGTAGTTCTCAGCCGAGAGTTCATTCTGCAGGGCAATCATCTCGTTCAGACGACGTATCTTGACATCCTCCGGCACATCGTCGGGCAGATGCTTTGAGGCATACGTGCCAGGACGCTCCGAGTATTTGAACATAAACGCCGAGGCATATCCCACCTCTCGCATCAGCGACAGCGACAGCTGGTGGTCTTCCTCCGTCTCTGAATGGTAACCCACGAAAATGTCGGTCGTGATGGCACACTCCGGTACTATGCGCTTTATCGCTGCCACACGCTCCATATACCACTCACGGGTGTATTTGCGGTTCATCAGTTTGAGTATGCGGTCGCTGCCCGACTGCACAGGCAGGTGTATGTGCTTGCACACGTTGGGATAGCGGGCTATGACTTCCAGTGTCTCGTCGCTCATGTCCTTAGGGTGCGACGTAGTGAAGCGCACACGCATCCCCGGCACGGCCTCAGCCACGAGGGCGAGAAGGCGCGGGAAGTCGATGATACCTTCTTCCGTCTTCCTTCTTCCTTCTTCCATTGTCAGTTCATATTTATATGAGTTGACATTCTGTCCCAGCAGCGTCACTTCCTTATATCCACGTGCCTCAAGGTCTTTCACCTCACGCAGTATGCTCTCCACGTCGCGCGAACGCTCGCGGCCACGGGTGTATGGCACTATGCAGTAGTGGCAGAAGTTGTTGCATCCGCGCATTATGCTGACGAATCCCGATATATGCGAACCGTGCGCACGCTGCGGCATCACGTCGCGGTATGTCTCCGTGAGCGACAGTTCGGTGTCGATGGCGGTCTGCCCCAGTTCGCACTGCGCTATGAGCGTAGGCAACTGCATATATGAGTCGGGGCCTGCCACGAGTTGTGCGTGGTGGTTGCTGATGAGGTCGTCCTTCACACGCTCCGCCATGCAGCCTATCACGCCCAATATCCTGTTGCCTCCACGCTTCTCGTTCTCGCGGTGCAGCGTCTCCAGACGGTGATAAATCTTGTTCTCGGCATTCTCGCGCACAGAACAGGTATTCAGGAATACGGCGTCGGCATCGTCTGCACTGTCGCAGGTTTCATAGCCTGCCATCTGCATCACACTGGCCACCACTTCTGAGTCTGCCACGTTCATCTGGCATCCGTATGTCTCTATGTATAGTTTTTTCATTATTCCTAATTTTCTGCAAAATTACTCCATCCGCACAGCCTGTGCTTCCGGCTCATTGCGCGTGTCCCAGAAGCCAGCTATGCGAATACCCTCATACAGCTCCGGCCATTTCAAGTTCCTGCTGTTTTTCAAGGTCTTTTTTGCATTTAATCCTTTTCCGAGTACAAAGGTAATGTTTTTTCTTGAAATCACAAAATGTTTTGTGCGAATTATACTAACCCTCACAATATGGAGGCGTTTCGTATAATCCGCACGATTTGCAGTTGAAATAATCTATGGTAGTCAGCACCGTCGGCAGACGGTAGTCAGACGCATTACAGGCAAGCCAGTATGTTGTTCTCCTGCTCTGTACGCTTTGCCTGGGCTGCCAGTTCCTTCTGTGGCAGCTGCAGCAGTCCGTACTGGTGAACATATTCTGAGCCATGTGCGAGCACCCACTGCGCAAACTTGCTTGCAGCGCTGTCGCTGTGATTGTATGCCAAGCCTACGTTTGCTGTTGGAATCTCCTCTATCTCACGCTTCTCAAGCAGTGCGATGAGTTCGTCAAGACCACCCTGCTCAAGCACCTGACGGCTCTGCTTGTCAACGTCGAGCGACACAATGGCAAGATCGCTGCGCACCTGACGGCTGTTGAGGTCATATACGTTTGAGAGTGAGTTGATGGTCACGCCCAGCGGGTCGCGGCTGATGGCAGTGTTGAGGAAGCTGTCGTCGCCTGAAATTTTCTTGCCCTTGAAGTCGCTGGCCTCATGGTTGAAGTGTGCTGCGTAGGCACGCGATGCCGACTGCTGCGAGTTGCCCGTGTAGATGTGGACTGCCTTCTCTGCCTTTGTCTCCTTGCGGTCCTCGTCTGCAATTTCATCCTTCACAAAGAAGAGATTCTTGAGTTTCTTTGAGTTAAGGTGGGCATCGTGCAGCAGCTGGTCGGCCTCGCTGTCTTTGGTGGTCACCGGCAGCACTGCCAGACGTGCGAACGACACTGCCTGCTCGTCATCGGTGGTAAACTGTATGCCGCCCTCCTGAGCCTTGGCACTTACGAACTCGAAGTCTGCACCAGCATTATCCTTCTTGTATTCCTCTACCAGTTTCTCCACCAATGGGCGGATAGACTTTGAAACCTTGATGTTTACCTTCTCGCTCTGAGCGTTAACGTTGAGTGCGAATGTCAGGGCCAATGTAGCTATTGTAAAGATGTTCTTGTTCATGATTTTTTTCTCCTTTCTTTATTATTATATTACTTCAATTTTTAAATTCTTCAACTCTTCAATTTTTAAATCTTTCAATTTTTAAAATCTTTCTGATTTCTGAGTGCAAAATTACTGCTTTTCCTTAAACCGTGAAATCCCACGTGTTGGTTATTTTATATACCATGTTTATGGTATATAACCATATAAGCCCCTGAATTTCAATCCGTAACCTTACATCTGCAATGAAAGGTTCACATACACATTTCTGCCTTTTTGCGGTATATGGTTCCAGTCGGAATAGGTGGAATAGTAGCGGTTGAAGATATTTTCCGCCCCAAGGCGCAGGTCAGCCTGCACGCTGCCCAATGAGAAACGGTAGTCCACGTCGGCATTCCATACGGCATAGCCCGCCGTTGGTGTCTCACCATATTTCTCCGCATACTTGCTGTTACGCGCTGCCATGCGCACGCCCACGCCAGCCGTCAGCGTCTTATATGTATAGCGCACCGTGCCGTTATATGCCAGCGGTGCTACGAGCGGCAGGTGCTCACCCGTGTGCTCGCGCCCATGACTGTAGGTCAGGCGGTTGTCTATGACCAGCGGTTCCACTGGATGCCACTTCAGCGAGAGTGTGGCATTCACTATCCTGGCACTGCGCAGATTCTGGTATACCTTCACGCCAGCAGCCCCAAGGGTCATTGCCGACAGGCGGCTCTCCGGCAGTCCTATTATATAATCGGTGAAGAAGAATGCGTCGGCCTCAGCCTTCACCTCTACCACCCTGCTCTTCCACGATGCAGAGGCGTTGGCCTCAACGGCTTTCTCGTTCTTCAGGTGTGGATTGCCTATGTAGTCGTAGAGGTCGAAGGTGTTGTTGAGGAAATATCCGTATGCTTCCGTCACCGTTGGCGTGCGCGTGCCATAGCCGGTGCCCAGGGCAAAGCGCCATCCGCCCACCTCGTAGGCATAGCTTGCGGCTATGCGCCCCGTCAGCTGCGCCGCACTGCGGCTTGCCTGTGGGAAATATACGGTCAGTGCCTTGTATCCCTCGTCGCTGCCTATGCGGCGGTGCTGCCACGAGAGTTTAGCCGACAGCCTGAAGTGGTGATGCTCGCCAAGGGCTATGTCGTCGGTCAGCGATAGACCCGTGTTTAACGTGCTTACATCGGGCCACGTAAGCATATACATTGGCTGGGCACCTGCCACATACATCGTCATGTCGGCAAACAGCGTGTTGTAATACAGGTCGTAGTTCACTTTATATTGGTTGATGCCCCATGCGCCTTCCAGCAGACTGTAGAGCCCGAGTGTCTTGCTGCGTCCCGGCATGTCCATGTGTATTAGCACGTCAGGGCGCGTGGTGTCGTCCATGTTGTGCACTATGCGGTTGTAGTATGCCTTTGCCTCCCAGCGGTTGAGCAGGGTGCCTATGTTCTCACGGCGATACGACAGCGAGGTAATCAGTCCCGTGGCATCCTTCACGTCCATGGTCAGCGCCGGGTAGCCCACGTCATACGCACGGTCGAATATCACCGTGCCTTCTATGATATGGTTGCGCAGCGGCTGTACGCCCACGTTGGCAAAGGCATTGAACTTGTGGAACTGTGAATACTTCACCTCCTCGCCGCCGGCACGGTAGTTGCCCGCACCACGGTAATATGCGCCGAAGTTGGTATAGAACACCGACGAGGAGAATGCCGCGTCAGCACCATACACCTGCAGGTTGCCGTTCGACTCATACCCGGCGCTAAGGTTATACTCCGCCGCCTTGGCATCAAATCCCACCTTGCGCAGCTTCAGGTCTATCGAACCACCTATGTTGCCCGTGGCCTGCGGATTGCCGTCCAGTCCGCTGTCAAGGCTTATGCGCTGCAGGTTGCCGCTCTCCACATACGATGTCACGGGATCCATCCTGTCGGTGCAGGCATAGAATATCTTCATGCCGTCGATGGTGGTCGAGAGGCGTTCGCTCTGCATGCCGTTCACCACGGGTTCCCATGCGTATGTTCCACGGCGAATGACATCCGCCTTTCCCAGTGCGCTGATATGCTCGTCGATGGAGGCGAGCCGTCCCTTCTGCGCCGTCTTGCTGCCCGTTCGTGCGAAAGATGAAACGACCACCTCATCGATGGCCGTTTCCTTCGTCACTGTGTCGGCAGGATTGCTTAATCCTATTATTATTGCCAGTGTTATCATTCAGTCTCCTTTCCTTTTGCGTTTTTATCTCGTCACCGTCCAGTAGAGGTCGCTCAGACCTTCTCCGCCGGCCACGGTGTTGCCCGCCGCATCTATCACCTGCAGGTGAATGTCCCATGTGCCGGTCATCGAAAGGTTAAGCGTGCCTTCGTATGAACCGTCTGCCTGCCTTGTCAGGGCCTGGTTGTCCGGCGATGTGTGGTTGCCCATGTCAGGCATCGTAGGATAGATGTTGATGGTGAATGTCTCCTCTGCCAGTTCGTATGGCTCTGACTTGTCGCTACCGCGCTTCGACACGTAGGCCTTCACCGTGTTGGTGCCCACCTGTAGGTCAAGCGGATTGACGAGCGACAGGTAATATGTCTCCGTGCCCACCTTGAACGACTTCAGCCATGCCTGTCCGTCGGCCAGTGCATCGACTGTCACCTTCACGGGTTCATGTGTTATGCTCTTGTTGTTTGTCGAGGCGGTATACGACAGTTCCCAGTATCCGTTCTCACTGTTCATCAGGAACGACACCCATGCCCTGCGCACGGCTGGGAACTTTGCGTCATGCAGCACGGCCTCTGTCTGCGTCGGTGTGGAGTGGGTCATGCCCATGGCGGTCATTGTCATAAGCGGCTTTATGCCGGTTACGGAGAAGTCGCGCACATAGCCTTTATTCGACAGTTTCGTCAGTGCAAAGAACAGTTCGTTGTAACCCACATGCAACTTGCCGTTGGCAGAGTAGGCGCGCAACTCATACTTTCCGTCAATCGTGTCGCGCAACTGCTCTATCTCCTTCACATAGCCGTTGTTGAGGAAAGCGTAAGCGAGGAACGTCTCTTCGGCGTTGCAGCACTCCTCATCGGTATTTGCAGGTATGATTATCGGAACTATATTATTGTCGTCATCGCTGCTTCCCGAGCAGCTGCTGAGCGTGGTGCCAAAAAGCAGTGACGCAAAAGCAATAGCATACAATCCTTTTCCCTTTTTCATGATTTTCTCCTTTCTTTTATTATTATGTTCAATAAATTAACTTTGGTATGCCACTTCGTGGCAGAAATCTCTCAAATCTGTTCAAATCTTTCAATATTTTGAGTGATTTGAGTATGTTTGAACGATTTGGCTTTCCCTTCGGCCGCCGAGCTAAACCTTCTCGCCGAAGGCGATAATAAAAGTATATTCTTCAATCCTTCAACTTTTCAATTTTTCAATTTTTCAATTTTTCAATTTTTCAATTCTTTTTCTGAGTGCAAAATTACTCAGTTTTCCCCACCTGCACAATACTGATTATACGGCATTCTGCATACCATGAAATAAGTATGCACCGCGGTGCATACATCGTTATTTTACACATTGTCAGGCTTTTCGCCGTTTTGCTTTCACACTGATTTCTGCAACCTCCGTTTCCTTGCGATACAGGTCAGCAACCCGCCATCCGCTTGCATATAGCGAAAATTTCAGTCATACGTAACTGGCTGATAATCAGCAATGCTTTTTACAAAAGGTATTCCTTCCCACATAATCAGGGCCTGATTACAGTGTAATCAACACCTGATTGCACCGTAATCAGAACCAAACAGCGCTGTAATCAGAACCTGATTACAGCGCTGTCATTACGCATGATTCGCTTTTTTTGTCACATCCGACATAATTGTGCATCGTGAACCATGCATTGTTAATTATTTTAACATCTATTTCTCACCTCTCGCCTGCACTTTTCTGTTTTGACACTTTGACACTTTTAAGGCGGAAATCACGTCAGAATGTAATAACACGTTTTTGAAACGAATTACCGTATTATCGCTAACACAAGGGTTATTCTTCTCTGTATTCCAAAATGTCGCCAGGCTGACAGCCCAGCTCTCGACAGATAGCCTCAAGGGTGGTGAAGCGTACGGCTTTGGCTTTCCCTGTCTTTAGGATAGAGAGATTGGCAAGTGTCAGTCCCACTCGTTCAGCCAGTTCGCTCAACGACATCTTGCGCTTTGCCATCTCCACATCTAAGTTTACTATTATCTTTCCCATGACACTTAAATGGTTAGATTCTGTTCCTCCTGCAACTTCAGTCCTATGGAGAAAGCCTCTGCCATGATAAGAATGAACACACCTTCTATAATGATGCCTATGGCTTTACTCAACGATTCCAACAAATTGCCAAGGTCGGGCGATATGACAGAATACAGGACTATTGTTGTGACAACAGCACACCAGCCAACAGTGCGGAGGAGATCGACATTAGCCCAGATAAATACCTCGCCGCGATTAACATTGAGGATGAAACGTACAAAGCAGGCAAAGGCATATACATACGCCACAACACTGACAAGAGAGACAACGACTGCGAGTACTCCGAAATATGCGGGAACTTCTGTGCTTTTAGCACCTTCTTCCCATCCCTGTCTGAAATCTTCGGCACCAGCCAAACATTCCATTACTATGCTGGCAACCATGAGTACCAGCAACAGAATACAAAAAAAATTGAGTTTCTTTTTCATCGATTTATTGTTTTAATTTATAGTTTTATCGTTTTTCGATATGCAAAGTTACAACTTTTTTTGATACCATCCAAATAAAAACAATAAAATTTTATCGTTTTTCAATATGTTTATATAATGAGTCCACCTTTAAGTGGACTCAAATAATCTACGATGAACTTAATATTATAACGTGAACTCGACAAAAGAAATATTATTAATCGTTAATGCCATCAATATAGATATTAATGTCGTGAATAGTCTTAGGGTAAAGCATTAATGGTATTAATGAATGAATGAAATTAACATTGATACGTTAATTTTATATTTAACTCCCTATAAATCAATAACATAAATTAATATTTTCTTATGATTATTTAACTGAATAAATTTGGCCAAGTCGCTGATTTTCAGTAACTTTATAGTGTACTAAGCTATGATAGT
>JAFPVC010000048.1 GCA_017413085.1 Prevotella sp. | reverse complement strand
TGCATAAAGTTCTCTCAATTCTTTTAAAGATGGGTAGTATACCTGCATTAGAATATGTAGTTAAGACACCAAGTATTTTGGAAAATGGTGGGATATATGTATTTCAATATTCATCATTAGAAGATATTGATAAACTAGTATCCTTATTCGGATACATTGCAGAAAAAAATATTTTTTCTAATCCTTATCCATCAATCCTTAATTGCCTATTTACTATTGCTCTTGACTCGAAAAACAATCAGGAGGTCATTGAGGAAAAGATGGTTGAACTATCGAACTTGAAACCAAACATGAAGTCATTTATAGAACAATGGATTCTTAAATTAAAGGATGAGTCTGCTGCAAAACATTTCAGAAATGATGGAGTAAAAAATGCCATTGATTGGATAAATTTATAGTAGCAAATGAGGTTTGAAATTTGGTATGAGGTCTTTGTTTACTCGATATAATTTGCATGTGAGCAGAAGTCTTTGTACCTTTTGCACCAACAAAAGAAAAGAATATATAGAAAAGGACAAGAAAGAACAGGAAGAGCATCACACGGATGCTTCTCGATATTTGTTGATTGATAATATTAAGGATGCTTATGACGTTCCTTATTTGTACCAAAGCCTCTGTAAGTCACTGATAATCAGTAGCGGCTAATTTTGAGGAAGTGAAGTAAGTTTGATAAGCAACCAACAAGCAATTATAGAAATCCCGTATAACTCAAGTAGTTATGCGGGATTTTGCTTTTATGCGCCTATTCTGCATTTTTACAGGTATTAATCATCTTCAGGGAAATACTCATAATAAATACCACCTATGGTATCAGCAAAACCCCATCCGCATGGCGAGGCCCACTCCATACATTGTCTCAAACGAGGCTTGAAGTGCTCCAACATATTATTCATCACCTCACCAGACCATTTGTCCGAAGGTATTCGAATTTTTCTAATAGTATCGTACAAATGTATTTCACCACTTTGTTCTATTTGGTCGAGGTGGTAGTTTATTGTGGGTACTGTCACCCCAAATAACTCTGCCATTCTCTGCTGAGAAAGCCAAAAAGTATTGGTATCGAAGATAACTTGAACCTGTACTTTCCCATGTCCACTTCTATACATGAGTACCAAGGACTCCATGCTTCTCACGGCGACATTTCATTCGCACGACTTCTAAAGTAGGCTAATAGCCCAACCTTATTATTTTTCAGACCTTTGTTCATTTATATTATATGCATTAAGTGATTTTAAACGATTGTTAAAAGGTGTTATTTTATCAATCCTTGTTCATCCAAATACTTTCTAAAGCTTTCAAGAATCACAGAAGTTCTATTCTTTATGTCATCTTCTGTAAAATCAGACTTGTCTTTTGCCAATTGTTTCAGTTCCTCTACACTCGTTGCTTTCTTTTCCTCACCTTTGGATGTGGTATAGCCGCCATAGTATTTCTTCTTGTCAGCAAACTTGAAGTCGGATGCACGGATATTGATGCGTTTTTCAAGAATTGACTTATTGCCAAGCATCTCCACTATGTCCCTGCTGCTAAGGGATCCCTCCATGTCATAACGGTTTCGAGCATAGATGTGTTCTATTTCGAAGATGGTGTCAAGAGAAGGTAGTACTTGCTTATCATTCTGCATACACCACCACACAAGCATTGATTTTGTTATAGGCCGGCCATTGTAGAAATTATAATTATTGAACTGATTGGCTGTCTGCTGCAAAGGGAAACGGAATTCAGCGAAATCCACCTCCTCGCCATTTACGAGGTTGACCATTTCTGCATAAACGGGGGTACGGAGTGCATTGACTCCAGGATTGGTAATGGCGTATGCCCAAATGAAAGCAATACTCTTGGTCAGAAATTTGTAAAATTTCTCGTCATCCAGTTGGTTGTTTGCGTCCTTACAGCAGAGGAAATATACACTCACAAAGAATGTCCACATGCTGTTTGGTGCATAATTCAACACAAAGAGCTGACGCAATACTCGCAGCGAGAAACGATCGTCTGACATGGAATAAACATCGTTCCAAAAATCAGCGAGCAATTCCATGTTACATAGTGTTTCGTCACTTTGTAAAAGAGCATAGTTATTAGCTCCGTAGAATGAACGAAGAGCCTCGGTAGTGGACCGCTTTATGCCTTTCTTGGCACGTTCATAGTACATGTAGCGTGAAAATAGTTCATCCATCGGAGTACCACTATTGGAGTGTAGGTGCTTCTCACAAATCTCCTCAAGCTTACGCCAACGTTTTATGAACTCATCCTTTCTTCCGAGTTTTGAATAGTACTTATAAAATTCCGCCTTGAAAATATCTGCGTCAGAGAGTGCTTTTCCACGATTATTGAGCGTTGAGAAAATACGAAGTGCTGTATCCTGTACGTCAGCTTCAATGGGCAACAAAATACAATTGTTCAGTATTCGGCTTGGCAGATAAGGAAAGTATGCAGGATAGTCAGCTACGAACTCATCTATCTTACTTTGGAAGAAACGGAAGTTATCTGCATAACGACTTTTCATTTTGTCATTGACAACACCATCCTTGAGAATTGCAAGAAACTCTTCCTTATCCTTGTCTGTCGCTACTTCCGAGTTTATCTTCAGGAGATTCATGTCTGGCTGGTCAAACTCATCCGTCTTCCATATGCACTTGCCAATCATTTCTCGCAACAACTGGCTCTGCTTATCCTTCATCTTCTCAAAACGAGAGTAGAAGGCACGAAGTAGGAGCATTATGGTTGTCAATCGCTGCTGACCATCTATAATTTCCATCTGTCCATTGTCGTTCTTAAAAGTAACGATAGGCCCAAGGTAGTATTCCGCAGTTGTACGATTAAACTTGTCTGCATCACCTTCGGGAATGGCAAATGTAAAAACATCCTCCCAAAGGGTAAAGCATTCCTTCTCAGCATCCCATGCGTATGGACGCTGATAATCAGGTATGAGAAAATCTGCCTTGTTGTCACTCAACAGATTCTTAATTGTTTTCTGGTCAACGTTAAGCTTTGACATAATTATCAGTTTCCTTTATTATAATGATTGAAATAGATATCTTTTAAAGTTCTCTTTGAAATAGTACTATTACAAGATTCTTTATTGTCATGACGAAACATTTTATTACCCATTAGTTTCCAAATGTCCAGTCTTATTACTACCACTTTCTTAGTTCTTAATATTACCCGCCTTGCCCATCAACCGTTTGGTTTCCTGCAACTCCTTTTGCAAGAGGCGCACACGCTCGGCCAATTACTCTTGGCTTGAGAGGGTTACGCCTTGATTAACAGCAAACTGCAATTCTCCAACGACTCGTTGGAGTTTTTATCTCATTAATTCTGCACCAACTTGGTGCATTTTCTCCGCTCCATTTACTGAAACAAGTTGTTTCAGTTTTTTTATCTTCTCAGCATAGAACAAATAGCGACTCTTAATGTCCGCTATCCAGTCTGCATAGTCTGCATCAATATGAATGTCGTGTGACTTCACGATATATGGTTCAGCCTGTGGCTGTATGTCTTTATTCTCTTGCATCAGTTCTTTGATGTTGCTTTTGTCATCTTCTTCTCCTAATCATACCACACGTACCACTGGTCGCCGCCTTCTTCCACGAACTGGTCGCCGTGGCGCACCAGACGCTCTATGTTCACGCTTTCAGGTGCCTGATGATTGAGAATCAGTTCAAGGGCACCGTTGTCACCCTCGGCTATGCAGAGCACCGCCGGTATGCCATATTCGCCGTCATCGTCAACGTTCCACACAGAGCCGCCTTCACCTGCTTCAAACTGCTGCCGCTTCTCCCATGTGCAGATTATGTCGTCGGCACGGCTCCATGCTATCACCACCAGAGCCTCGTTGTTGGCTATCTCGAACTCTGTTACGGAGACGTTCCTGCCATCGTCACGCAGCGTGGCAGCCACATAGCTGTAGCGCACCTTACGGCCGTAGCGTTTTTCCATCTGCTGCTTGAAATACGGGCTTTTTGATTCTGCCTCCTCGCCGTAGCGCCAGCGGTTGTATTGCGGGAAACGGTGCGTGCCCATATAGTCGTTGCCAACCATCACCACGATGGCCTCGTGAGGGTCGTAGCCCCAGAACATGTTCGGCCCCTGCTTGGGGTCGCGCAGCGAGAATATATAGCCCTTCACCTTGCGCCAGTCTGAGAATGCAGGCATGCAGTTGTCATCATCCATGTTGCTGGCCACGGGATTGCCTATGCGGTTGTGCCAGTGCTTGAAACATGCCCACTTGTATTGAGCCAACTCCTCTCCTGTCATCTTCTTTCCCATGGGAAACATGAACTTTGAGAATGCCGCAGCCCTGTCCTCGTTGTTGTAGTAGTTGCAGTAGCCGTATATCGGAGTTGCGGGCGTCAGCTGCAGGTTAGGGCATCCCATGTATGCGCCGGCCTCCACGTATACGCTGCGCGGATTGTCATACTCCACCTTCTGCAGTTGGCTGTTGCCGGCAAAGGCATCCACGCCCACCATCGTCACTGTTGCCGGCACGTATACCTCGCGCAGTGCGTTGGCCGACTTCTCGTATGTCGGCACCTGCATGGCACGCTTGCGTATGGTGCTCACGGTCTTTTCGCTGCCGTCGGCCATCTTCACGCTCTCGGGTATGCGCACCGTGCCGCAGTATCTGCCACCCCTCGTCAGTCCGAGTGTGCCGTCGCCCATGACGGAATAAAGGTAACCGCGGCTGTCGCCCACCGTGCCGCTCTCTTTCTTGTATGTGCCTGCAAGCGAGGCACCCGAGCCGAATATCGGAGCCCATTTGCTGTAGTTCTCCTTAGCCGTGAGTGTGCCGTCGGCTTCGTTGAAGTCGAGTGTCAGCGTGTATGTGCAGTCATTGAAGCGGTGCGAGTATGTGGCGCGTTTTCCCGCCAGCTTCACCCATGCGCCGTCGGCAGGCTTGAGCGATGCCGTGTTGCCGCTTGCCGTCACGCTCTCTGCATCAAAATATATCTGTCCGCCCGTGCCTGTGGCCACGCGGATGGTGCCTTGCGCACCGTCGGCATTCTTGTAACTGTAAACGCCTGCAATGGGGTTTACCTGTGCCATCATGGCCAAGCACCATAATTGGGCGAAAATAACGTATAGGGTTTTCTTTGTCATCTGTAATATAATTAAGAATTAAGAGTTAAGAATTAAGAATTAAGAGTTAAGAATTATGCAAAATTAGTGATTTATTTTTAAATCTACAAATTAATCCTGAAAAATACGGTAATTCGTTTCTGAAATTCGCTGAGCAGTTACAGAAAAAAATCGCTGACGAAAAAGACGAAATTGGAGAAATAGGAAAATGTTAAAAATGTAAAGTTTTCTTAATGCCGTGTAATTAGGCCCTGATTACACTGTAATTTGCCCCTGATTGGGTGGTAATCAAGGCTCGATTATGCGGTAATTTGGGGCTAATTAATGCACAAATCATAATTCATAATGCATAATTTTGGCGTATTGCTCGCATAAATTATCCTGTATGATATAACCACGCATTATGAATTATGAATTGTGAATTAAAAAATCGCGTTTTAAGGCCCCTCTACGCGATTTACCCCCTGTTGTGGACTCCTTGTCCACCACCCCCTGAATATGCCCCTTAAAATGAGTTTTCTGTGGTGTGGAGAAATTGGACAAAAATTGAAGGGTTGAAGGGTTGAAGAATTGAAAGATTGAAAAATTGAAAGATTGAAAGATTGAAGGATTGAAGTTTTCCATGCGGACAGAAACTTCAACTTTTCAATCTTTTAATTTTTCAATTAAAATTTTGTTGTTTTAAGAAAGTTTTTGTAACTTTGCAAATGGAACAGAATACAAGCGACTATATGGATAATAACGAACGTTACATAAACCCTTATACCGATTTTGGTTTCAAGAAACTCTTCGGTACGGAGATGAACAAAGACCTGCTCATCAGTTTCCTCAATGCCCTCTTTCAGGGAGAGAAGAGCGAGATAACCGACATACAGTACCTGAACGGCGAGAACCTCGGCGACGGCTACGGAGACCGCCGTGCTATCTTCGATGTCTATTGCACGTCGGTCGATGGCAGCCGCTTCATAGTAGAGATGCAGAAGGCAGAGCAGGAATATTTCAAGGACCGCAGCCTGTATTACTCCACCGCCGCCATCCGTGAGCAGGCACCAAAGGGCAAGTGGGACTATCACCTTGACGAGGTATATACCATC
>JAFPVC010000047.1 GCA_017413085.1 Prevotella sp. | reverse complement strand
TGCGCCGACGTACCTGTCAAACAGGGAGAAAGGCACTGCGTTTGACGTGGAGAGGTTTACGGAAGACGTGCGCGGCGGCATGCCGGAACAGTTCTGCAAGCGCCTGCAGTCGCTCCTTGCCAGTGCGCCATACGACGCACAGATGACATGGGAGGGCAACTACCGCAACGTGGTGTGGGTGGTGTTCACCATGATGGGATTCTACAGCCAGGCAGAATACAAGACCTCTGACGGCCGTATAGACCTGCTGATTAAAACAAAAGACTATCGCTACATAATGGAATTCAAACTCGACGGCACCGCCGAGCAGGCGTTGCAGCAGATAAAGGACAAGAACTATCTGCTGCCGTTCACCCTGGACAGCAAAAAGACATATATGATAGGCATGAACTTCTCCAATGATACCCGAACGATAGAGAAGTACATAATAGAAGAGGCGTGACAGGAAATGAAAAAGACTGAACTATTCACGACATTCTTCCGCATAGGCCTGTTCACCATCGGCGGCGGTTATGCCATGATACCGCTGATTGAGGCAGAGGTAGTGGAGAAACACAAGTGGATAGACCGCAAACTGTTTCTCGACCTAATTGCCGTGGCACAGACATGTCCGGGGGTATTTGCCATAAACATAGCAATATTCATAGGCTACAGGTTGCAAGGCATACGTGGTGCCGTATGCACTGCTATGGGTACAGCCATGCCGTCGTTACTGATAATCCTTGCCATTGCGATGTTCTTCCAGAACTTCCAGCACATACCATGGGTAGCAGCCATGTTCGCTGGAATACGTCCGGCTGTAGTGGCATTGATGGCTGTACCCACATTCAACATGGCACGCAAAGCCCAGTTGACATGGTTCACCGCATGGATTCCCATCGTTTCTGCCCTGCTGATATGGCTTTTCGGTGTGAACCCGATATACATCATCCTTGCCGCCGGAATAGGAGGGCTTCTATATGGATATGTGTGCGGAACGTTAAAAGATAAAAAATAAGAGGAAAAAGTTTGGCTATTATGAAAAAAAATAGTAACTTTGCACTCGCAAATTTAATATTTTAACAACAGATTACGCTTATTTACGGCGTAACATTAAGAAAATCAAAAAGAAATGAAAAAAGATCTTCATCCAGAAAACTATCGTCCGGTAGTGTTCAAAGACATGTCAAACGGTGATATGTTCCTTTCAAAGTCAACATGTAAGACAAACGACACAGTGGAATTTGAGGGCGAGACCTACCCAGTGGTAAAGATAGAAATCTCAAATACCTCTCACCCATTCTACACAGGTAAGAGCAAGCTCGTTGATACTGCAGGTCGTGTGGATCGCTTCCAGCAGCGCTACGGCAACATCAAGAAGTAATATTTCCCCTGAACATTATAAGAAACACGGATATTCGCAGTTGCATATACGAATATCCGTGTTTTTGTGTTTATACCAAACTTAATTATTGCCCAAAACTTATTAAAGCGCAGTGCTACCTCAACGGATTAACGCAATAAAAACAATCCGGCCACTGCTGCCACGCCAATCATTTTTATAGGATTAATGCGGAGAAACTTTATCGCGACGAAAGTAACCATAAAGATTAGCACTGAAATAGCAAAATGCCATTTGTCGGTCGTGGGCGATGAGAAATTCTCTTCATTACAGAGCAAAAGCGTAGCAGCAGCAAGCAGACCGACCACTGCGGGCCGCAGAAATTTAAACACATTCTGCACCAACGGCGACTGCATGTGCTTCAGAAACATCTTGCTGATAATAATCATAAGCACAAACGAGGGCAACATCAACGCAAAAGTGGCCGTAACGCTTCCCAATATCCCCCACCCCATACTGCCCGTGGCATTATGAACCGCAGTATATCCACAGTATGTGGCACTGTTGATGCCTATCGGCCCTGGCGTCATCTGAGATATGGCCACAATGTTGGTAAATTCAGCCGAACTGAGCCATTGATGGCTTTTCACCACCTCATGCTGAATGAGCGACAGCATTCCGTAACCGCCGCCAAAGCCAAAAAGCCCTATGACAAGAAATGTATAGAAAAGCGTTATGAATAACATTTATTCCTTGCTTGCCTTCTTGCGCTCCTGATGGTCAAGGATAATCTTGCGCATGCGCATAGACTTCGGTGTAACCTCTACCAGCTCGTCAGCCTTGATATACTCAAGGCACTCTTCAAGCGAAAGTATTGTCTTTGGTATGATGCGGGCCTTGTCGTCAGAACCAGAGGCACGCACGTTGGTCAACTGCTTTGCCTTGCACACGTTGATGACAAGATCGTTGTCATGCACGTGTTCACCAACCACTTGTCCCATATACACGTCATCACCTGGATCGATAAAGAACTTTCCGCGATCCTGCAATTTGTCTATAGAGTAAGCGTATGCGTTGCCAGTCTCCAATGCTATCATCGAACCGTTCAGACGGCGTGTTATCTCACCCTTGTATGGCTGGTATTCCTTGAAACGATGTGCCATGATGGCTTCGCCCTGGCTGGCAGTCAGCACGTTGGTACGCAGACCGATAATACCGCGTGAAGGAATGTCAAACTCAATATTTACACGGTCGCCCTGAGCCTCCATAGATGTCATCTCACCCTTGCGGCGCGTCACCATGTCTATCATCTTGCTGGAGAACTCCTCCGGCACGTTGATGGTCAGTTCCTCGATAGGCTCACACTTCTGACCGTCTATCTCCTTATATATAACCTGCGGCTGACCAACTTGCAGTTCGTAGCCCTCGCGGCGCATGGTTTCGATGAGCACAGAAAGGTGCAGCACACCGCGTCCGCTTACTATCCACTTGTCGGTAGAGTCCTCGAAAGGCTCCACGCGCAGCGCAAGGTTCTTCTCCAATTCCTTCTCCAGACGGTCATTAATATGGCGTGAGGTTACGAATTTGCCCTCCTTGCCGAAGAACGGTGAGTCGTTGATGGTGAAGAGCATCGACATCGTAGGCTCGTCGATGGCTATCGGTGGCAATGGCTCCGGATTCTCAAAGTCGCAGATAGTGTCGCCAATCTCAAACTTCTCCAGTCCGATGATTGCGCAGATATCACCGCTCTGCACCTCAGAAACCTTAGAGTGTCCCATACCGTCGAAAGTGTGTACCTCTTTTATCTTTGTCTTCTCCATCGAGCCGTCGCGGTGGCTGATTGTGACGTTCATGCCCTCCTTGAGCGTGCCGCGGTGAACACGTCCCACGGCAATACGTCCTGTATAGCTTGAGTAGTCGAGTGATGTAATGAGCATCTGCGGCGTACCCTCCAGTTGTTCGGGAGCAGGTATCACCTCCACAATCTTGTCGAGCAGATACTCGATATTGTCAGTAGGCTTGTTGAAATCCTCTGACATCCAACCATTCTTGGCAGAGCCATATACAACAGGGAAATCCAGCTGGTCTTCTGTTGCGTCGAGTGCAAACATCAGGTCGAACACCATTTCATACACCTCTTCCGGACGACAGTTAGGCTTGTCCACCTTATTAACAACAACGATAGGCTTCAGTCCTATCTGCAGAGCCTTCTGCAATACGAAGCGTGTCTGAGGCATAGGACCCTCAAAAGCGTCAACGAGCAGGATA
This sequence comes from Prevotella sp., assembly GCA_017413085.1. GTDB lineage: Bacteria > Bacteroidota > Bacteroidia > Bacteroidales > Bacteroidaceae > Prevotella. Next base: position 11,953 of record JAFPVC010000047.1, on the reverse strand, counting down.
CAGCCGTCAGCCATATTCAGCACGCGCTCCACCTCACCACCGAAGTCAGAGTGTCCCGGAGTGTCTATGATGTTGATTTTCGTTCCTTTCCAATTTATTGAAACGTTTTTGGAAAGGATTGTTATACCACGCTCACGCTCAAGGTCGTTAGCGTCAAGCACTTGGTCTGAGTTGTTCTGTCCTTCGCGGAAAAGTTTTCCTGCGAGCATCATTTTGTCCACGAGAGTTGTCTTACCATGGTCTACATGGGCAATAATGGCGATGTTTCTGATATCCTGCATCTTTTTTAAATCTCCTAATTTCCTAATTTAGTGCAAAATTACAAAAACTTTTTGAATTATAGGCTCTTTTAATCCGGAAACTTACGAATATGTAGAAAATAAATAACATTTCACAAGGTCTCGCATTATTCTCGCGAAAAATGCCTACCTTTGCATTGCGAAAATGAAAAGAATTAAGGATAACATGAAGTTAGTGGCACATGCCTCAATGTTTCTGGCTTGTGCTTTCTGGGGATTGATGGCTCCGTTGGGCAAGGATGCCATGACACACGGAATCGACGGCATACAGATGGTGACATTCCGCGTAGCGGGCGGTGCTTGTCTGTTTTGGATTACCTCGCTGTTCGCAAAGCACCGTCACGTGCCTTGGCGCGACAAACTGATGTTTGCAGGAGCCGGACTGTTCGGATTGGTGTGCAACCAATGCTGCTTCACCATCGGACTGAGCATCACTTCGCCTGTGAATGCAAGCATCGTAACCACATCGATGCCTATATTCGCAATGATACTGTCTGCACTGATATTGCGTGAGCCGCTTACCGGAAAGAAAGCAATCGGCGTGCTGACGGGTTGTTCTGGTGCAATGATACTGATACTTACCAGTGCAGCCGCAGCGAGCGACCGCGTGGGCGACATACGCGGTGACTTGTTGTGTCTTGCAGCACAGTTTTCGTTTGCACTGTACCTGTCGCTGTTCAATCCACTCATTAAGCGCTATGATGCCATAACAACCAACAAGTGGATGTTTCTGTGGGCCACGCTGATGATACTGCCATTCAGTGCCGGCCATGTAGCTGAGATAGAGTGGCAAACAGTACCAACGAAGACATGCGCCGAAATCGGTTATGTGGTGTTCTGCTGCACCTTCGTGAGTTACATTCTAACCATGGTGGCACAACGCATACTGCGCCCTACGGTCGTGGGAGTCTACAACTATGTGCAGCCGGCTGTGTCAATGTTGTTCAGCGTGCTGCTCGGAATCAGTGTACTGAGATGGAGTCACGCCCTGGCCGTAGCCCTTGTGTTTGCTGGTGTGTGGCTCGTAAACAAGTCAAGGGCTAAGGGAGATGCAAAAATAGAAAACAAAAACGAATAACCAACAAAACATAAAGCAATGAAAACCATGATGATAACAGGCGGCAGTTCTGGCATAGGCCGCGCAGCCGCAGAACTTTTCTCCGCCAACGGTTACAAAGTATATGAACTGTCACGCCACGGTGAGTCTGTGGGAAACATTACCCACATAGACTGCGACGTGACACAGCCTGAAGACTGCAAACGCGCCGTAAGCAAAGTGCTGGATGAACAGCCACGCATCGATGTACTGATAAGCAATGCTGGCATGGGCATATCCGGTGCGGTGGAGTTTACCGAACTAAGCGAAGCACGAAGGCAGTTTGACGTAAACTTTTTCGGCGCACTGAACATCACGCAGGCTGCACTGCCACACATGCGCAAGCAACAAGGCGGCAAGATTATTTTCGTCAGCAGCATGATGGCAGTATTCAGTCTGCCGTTTCAGGCCTTTTACTCTGCAACCAAGTCAGCAGTCAACTCACTTGCCTTGGCATTACGCAACGAGCTAAGCCCGTTTGGCATAGAAGTATGTGCACTTATGCCTGGCGACATAAAAACGGGCTTTACAGCTGCACGTAATAAAAGCATGGTCGGTAACGAGGTATACAAGAACATGGAACACGCAGTAAGCACCATGGAGCATGATGAACAGAACGGCATGTCGCCTGAGAGCATGGCACGCAAACTGCTGTCGCTGGCAAATGCAAAACACCCCACGGCACTGAGTACCGTAGGGTGGAAATATCACTTGTTCATTCTTCTTGGCAAACTGCTGCCTGCCACACTTGCCTACCGTGTGATAGGCAAAATGTATTAATACTTCACGAAGTCGCAGGCTTTACGCAGGTCTTCAAGAGTAATGGTATTAAGTTCCGACTTTGACGGATTGGACTGTTTCGCCACACGGTTGGCCTGCTCGGTGATGGTCTGCTCAAACACGTTGCGCACATAACGACCGTTACCAAAGTTCTTCGACTTGTGCTGATAGACGTATTTGAACTTGTCCTGCAGATATTTGTAGGCCTCGTCATCGAGTGTATAACCGTATTTGTTCACACGGTTCATGTATATCTCAACCAACTCGTCAGGCTTGAAGTCCGGGAACTCGATATATCGTGTGAAACGCGACTGCAGACCAGGGTTAGAATCAATGAATTTCTTCATCTCATTAGTATATCCTGCCACAATGACCACAAGGCGGTCGCGGTCATCCTCCATTCGCTTCAGCAATGTAGCGATAGCCTCGCTGCCATAACCGCCGCTGCCTTCGTCGAGCAGGGCGTATGCCTCATCAATAAAGAGTACGCCGTTAAGTGCAGAGTCACACAAATGGTTGGTCTTCACAGCCGTCTGACCTACATACTCTGCTATCAGTCCCGAACGGTCTGTCTCTACAAGATGACCGCTCTTCAGAACTCCGAGGTCTTTGTATATACGTGCTATGATACGTGCCACGGTTGTCTTACCCGTACCAGGACTGCCAGTGAACACCAAGTGATAGGAAATCTGCGGTGTCTTCAGTCCCTGAGCCTCACGCTGCTTCTGCACCTTGATAAAGTTTGCCAGCGACTTCACCTCTGCCTTCACCTCCGGCATACCAGTGAGCGACTCCAATTCTTTCATCGGGTCGCCCTCAAGCACATCACGGCGTTGCACTGAATCGTTGCGCATATCACTCAGTCCTACCTGCGACTCTGTCACATCCTTTTTCTTGTCATCATCGTCAGCGAAGATGCCTACACACATGACCAGAGCAAACATGATGAACGTCACTGCACCGCAGCCCATGAAGAATTTCTTCAGTCCATCGACTAATCCGTTGCTCCCTCCTTCAGAATAATTTATACTCATCTTTTTGTTGTATTGTTCGTTATTTAATCTTTTTCCATTCCAGTTCCACCGACTTGTCGCCATACACCTCACCACCATTCAGCAGATATGGCTCCACGGCTTGCTTTCTGACCGTCTTTCGTGTATCATAATTGAGTTGTCCGTCAGCGGTGATTGGGTACTCATAATAGTAATATTTGTAGGTGTCTTTCATATCTTCGCCTTCACCTACCCACTTTATTACTGTTTCCTTCGACAGGCACTTCACCACACGACTGTCTTTCAGGAAGAACACATATTCCTCGCTGTTGCCATGATTGCTGTGGAAATAATACAAGGCCTTATATTTCTTGTGCAGGCACAGACTGTAGTCACTGGCTCCCGCCGTCATGCCATACGTCTGTTGTATCAGCGTCAGTTTACCGTCAGCGTTACACGTGAACACTGCTTCGCAATGTCCGTTGCCCTGATATTCCTCACCATCGAAATTGGTTAGGAACACCTCCTTACGACCGTCATCGTCGATGTCAGCCAAGGCATAGCGTGCAAGCGTGGCTTCACCCTCACCGAAACAATTATCATAGGCACGGTGCATCTCATCCAACGAGCATGGCGGCTGGCCGATATGCATCCGCATAACGCTGTTGCAATAAAGGCAAGAGATATTGTCTTCTTCATCATTTCTTAAACTACTCCATCGTAAAGTTTGCCACTGCATCGAAAGCATTATTATATCGGTACATCTCACGCTGTGCGTCCATGCCGTCAATATCCTGCAGTTCGTCGGGATAGTATGCGTTGCCGCCATTACGCGGTGTCAGTTTTACACTGCCCGAGCTGAATGAGCCGTCAACATTGAAGTAACAGCGTTTCTCCATTTTCACCTCCTCGTCGGCCCACCAGTTGTTGTGGGTGTTGTAATAGAATATGAGCTTGCCTGTGGTGGCGTCAAACAGGAACTCGCTGTATGCATCGCCAATCGATGCCTCCGGACGCTTCTGGCTGGAGCGCACCAACAGCAACTCATAGTACGGCATTGATGTTTTCTCATCCTCCTTGGCCAGCGAGAAGAATTCTATCGTCTCTTCCACCTTGCCCACGGCAGCCTCTATGCGCGGCCATTTCACCGTGATGTACTGTCCTGCATAGTTGTCCGCCTTCTGTTTGTCGGCATACTGCTGTGCCTCTGTGTATTTCTGGCGCACCACCTGCTGGCGTGCTTTCTGCGATGCTGTCAGCGGACGCTGTGCTTCCACCGTTGATACGGCGAGGAACATAGCTACCATTGCCAGGATTGATGGATTGACGGATTGTAAAAATGAAGATTTTAGGAATTGTAGAAATGTAGTTCTCATATAACCGAAAAGTATATTATGAATTATTAATCGTGCATTGCAATTGCAAAGTTAGTGATTTATTTTTAAATTCACAAATTAATCTTGTAAAAAGCACATTGTTTAGTTCATCTTCATAACCGAAAGGGGAGTGAAAGGGATATTAACTTCCCTTTCACTCCCCTAAGTTCTCTCTTCCACTCTACTTTAATCAAAAAGTTATCTAATGAACAGCATTTCGCGGTACTTAGGCAGTGTCCATACCTCATCGTCAACCTTGGCTTCGAGCTTGTCGATGTGGTAGCGTATCTGATCCATCAGAGGCTCTACGGTGTCGTGGTAGGCGATGGCCTTCTCACGCTCAGACTCAATCTTGTTGGCTACCTTGCGGGCGTCGGTCAACTGCTGGCATCCTTCCTCGATGGTCTTCACGCGCTGTGATATCTCAGAGATGAGGGCGAGGTTGCTGGCTGCCACTGTCTTGAACTCGTCGTCTGGCAGGATGGTCTTCAGGGCTGCCACGTTCTGTGCCAGTTTGGTCTGGTATGCCACTACCTGCGGTATGATGTGGTTGATGGAGAGGTCGCCGAAGATGCGGGCCTCAATCTGTATCTTCTTTGTGTATGTCTCCCACTTGATTTCATTGCGGGCCTCAAGTTCTTTCTTGGTCATCACGCCGAGGCTCTCAAACATCTCGATGGACTCCTTGTCGAGGTAACGGTCGAAGATCTTCGGACAAGACTTCTCAACGTCGAGTCCGCGCTTTGTTGCCTCTTCTACCCATTCGTCAGAATATCCGTTGCCGTCGAAGCGGATAGCCTTGCAAGTCTTGATGTCCTCGCGCAATACGCTGATGATGGCGTGATACTTGGCAGTGTGGCCTGTGCCTTCGGCATATTCAGGACGCTTTGCAAACTCGGCGATGCGTGCATCAACGCGCTTCTTGAAGTCCACCAGAGCTTCTGCCACGGCACTGTTGAGTGCTATCATGGCGCTTGCACAGTTAGCCTCTGAACCTACGGCGCGGAACTCGAAGCGGTTGCCGGTGAAGGCGAATGGTGAGGTACGGTTGCGGTCGGTGTTGTCGATGAGCAGTTCTGGGATTGAAGGGATGTCGAGTTTCAGTCCTGACTTGCCGCTGATGGCGATGGTGTCGTCAGTGGTCTGCTCCAGGTGATTGAGCACCTCAGTGAGCTGCTTGCCAAGGAAAGAGCTGACGATTGCCGGTGGTGCCTCGTTGGCACCAAGGCGGTGAGCGTTAGTGGCACTCATGATTGAAGCCTTCAAGAGACCGTTGTGCTTATATACACCCATCAGTGTCTCTACTACGAAGGTCACGAAGCGCAGGTTGCCAATTTCGTCCTTTGCAGGTGCGTGGAGCAGTATGCCTGTGTCTGTTGACAGTGACCAGTTGTTGTGCTTGCCTGAACCGTTCACACCGTCGAAAGGCTTCTCGTGGAGCAGGCAGCGGAAGCCGTGCTTGCGTGCCACCTTCTTCATCAATGACATGATGAGCATGTTATGGTCAACGGCGAGGTTGGTCTCCTCAAAGATAGGAGCCAGCTCAAACTGGTTTGGTGCCACCTCGTTATGGCGGGTCTTGCAAGGAATGCCCAACTCCAGAGCCTGAATCTCAAGATCTTTCATGAAGGCAGCCACGCGCTCAGGTATTGCACCGAAGTAGTGGTCGTCCATCTGCTGGTCCTTTGCAGAAGAGTGGCCCATCAGCGTGCGGCCAGTAAGAAGGAGGTCTGGACGGGCAGAGTAGAGGCCCTCGTCAACGAGGAAATACTCCTGTTCCCAACCAAGGTTTGACACAACCTTCTTAACGTCAGGGTTAAAGTAGTGTACCACCTCTGTGGCAGCCTTGTTGACAGCACTGAGAGCCTTCAGCAAAGGAGTCTTGTAGTCGAGTGCCTCACCTGTGTAAGAGATGAAGACCGTAGGAATCATCAGCGTGTCGCCGATTACGAATACAGGGCTTGTTGGGTCCCATGCAGAATAACCGCGTGCCTCGAAGGTAGAGCGGATGCCGCCTGATGGGAATGAAGAAGCGTCTGGCTCCTGCTGTACGAGGCTCTTGCCCTCGAACTCCTCTATCATGCCGCCTTTCCAGTCGTGCTCCACGAAGGCGTCGTGCTTCTCTGCTGTGGTGTCTGTCAATGGCTGGAACCAGTGTGTGCAGTGTGTAGCACCCAGTTCCATGGCCCACTGCTTCATGCCCTCTGCCACCTTGTCGGCAGTGGCGCGGTCGAGCGGTGCACCGTTTTCTATAACGTCAAGCATCTTGTCATATACCTTCTTTGGCAGGTACTTAAACATCTTCTGCTTGGTGAACACATACTTACCGAAAAACTCTGACGGACGTTCTGCTGGTGCCTGAACGTCGAGTGGCTGCTTCTTGAAAGCCTCGCCTACTACCTGAAATCTTAAGTTTGCCATAATGATTAATGTTTTTATTTATGTGTTTATGTCGTTTTATTTCCAATTCTTTATTCTCTCCAGTGCTTCCTCAGTGCGCTCGCGGCTGCCGAAGGCGGTGAAGCGTACATATCCCTCGCCTGATGGTCCGAAGCCTACTCCCGGTGTGCATACCACGCCGACACTGTAGAGCAGTTGCTCGAAGAACTGCCATGAGCCCTGGCCGTTTGGTGTCTTCATCCAGATATAAGGGGCGTTCTCACCACCGTAACACTCATAGCCCATGGAACGCAGTGTGTCGAGCATCAGTCGGGCGTTGCGCATGTAGTAGTCGATGGTCTCCTTCACCTGCTGCTTGCCCTCCGGAGTGTATATTGCCTCTGCGGCACGCTGTGAGATGTAACTGGTGCCGTTGAACTTAGTGCACTGACGGCGCAGCCACAACTGGTTGAGCGATATGCGCTCTCCTTCAAACGTAGCCACGGTGACATCTTTCGGCACTATGGTGTAGCCACAGCGCACACCGGTGAAACCTGCCGTCTTGGAGTATGACCTGAACTCCACCGCACATTTTCTCGCACCGCGTATCTCGTAAATACTGCGTGGTATGTCGTCGTCCTGTATGTATGCCTGATAGGCTGCATCATAGAGGATGAGGGCATCGTTCTTCAGTGCGTAGTTCACCCACTTGCGCAACTCCTGCTTGGTGAGCACCGTGCCCGTAGGGTTGTTAGGGTAGCACAGGTATATCACGTCCACATGGTGTCCCTTGGGTACCTCGGGCACAAAACCGTTTTCTGCCGTACATGGCATATAGACCACGCTCGACCAGCGGCCGTCCTCGTATGTGCCGCAGCGGCCTATCATCACGTTTGAGTCTATATATACAGGATATATAGGATCAGTAACGCCTATGAAGTTGTCCCAGTGTAGCAGTTCCTGAAAGTTGCCAGTGTCAGACTTGGCACCGTCGTTGACAAACACCTCGTCGATGTCGAGATGTATGCCGCGCGGCAGGAAATCATTCTTCAGTATCGCCTCGCGCAGGAAGTCGTAGCCCTGCTCCGGACCGTAACCGCGGAATCCCTCTGCCGTTGCCATCTCGTCGGTGGCACGGTGCATGGCCTCCACCACTGCAGGACACAGAGGCTGTGTCACATCACCTATGCCCAAGGATATCACGTCAACATTTGGATGTGTCACCTTGAATGCCTTCACCTTCTTTGCTATGTCTGCAAACAGGTAGTTCTTCTGTAGTTTTAGAAAATGTACGTTTACTAATGCCATATCTTATTTTTTCAATTCTTCAATTCTTCAACTCTTCAATCTTTCAATCCTTCAATCTCTCCGTCAAATACGAACTCTGCCGGACCCGTCATATATACGTGGTTGTCCGCCTCGCTCCATTCTATGCTGAGCGTGCCTCCGTCCATCACTATCTGCGACTTTCTGCCAGCCTTACCTGTCAGTGCTGCCGCCACTGCCGTGGCGCAGGCTCCGGTGCCGCAGGCCTGGGTGATGCCGCTGCCGCGTTCCCATACACGGGTGCGGATGCTGCCGTCGGCCTTAACGTGGGCAAACTCTATATTGCAGCGCTGGGGGAAAGCTGGATGGCACTCCATCATCGGACCTGTCTCGCCCACCTGGTCCACATCGTCGGTGAAGATGACGTAGTGGGGATTGCCCATCGACACGAATGTACCCTGCAGGGGTGTGTCGCCGCCCGTAAACTGCTCTCCGTTGTCAAGCACCGGCTCAAGCATGTCAACCGTTACACTGTCCACTATGCCGCCGCTTACGTGCAACAGCAGCGTTTTTACTCCCGACAGTGTCTGCAGACGTATCTCTGTCTTGTCTGTCAGTCCACGCTCATACAGGTATTTACCTATGCACCTTGATGCATTGCCGCACATCATAGCCTCCGAACCGTCGGCATTGAAGATGCGCATTGAGAAGTCGGCCTCTGCCACTGTTGCCTTGTCTATCAGCACCAGACCGTCAGAGCCGATGCCCTTGTGGCGGTCGCTCCACGCTATGGAGGCTGCAGAGAGATCCTCTATCTTATTTTCCATGGCGTTGACATATATATAGTCATTGCCACATCCATGCATCTTGGTGAATTTTATCTTTGCCATTATAGTTGCAAAACAAATGATTTTCTAACTTTATTATCCGAATTACGATGCAAAGTTAAACAAAAAGTCAGAAATACCAAAATATTTCTGACTTTTTGTTTTGCGATTTAAGAAAAATATATCACTTTGTAAACATTTTCTTCTCTCCAAACTCCAATTTGTTTTCATTCGATGCAATTTTCAAGCAATTTTCAAGCAAAATGTCAAAAACGTCATTTTGTTAGGAATATCACTCTTTTTCTGACATTTTGCTTTTCCTTCCCGTCAAATGCTTACGATAGTTGAGAAAAATGAAGAATAAAGAATGAAAAAAGTGAATAGTGAATAGTGAAAAGTACGCTGGTGACACAGACTTGATGGTAAGTCTAAACGTAACTTGTATTATTCACTATTCACTCTGAGCGCAGCGAAGCAATGCCTTACGGAAGGACCGGACGCACCGATAAACCGTAGTAACGAATGCTATCGCGGTTGTAGTACACGGTGTTCGGGAGGAAGGCCATGTTATACGCCTTGTACGGGTCAAACGAATAGAGCGAAGTCGACCAGTAGCACCCCATTAAGCCTGCATCGTCGAGGTGCGAAGCGTCGCGGCGACCGGCAGCAGGAAGGAAAATGTGAGCATCACTGAGCGAATATGTTCCTAATGTCGTAACGGTTTCTTTACTGGTTTCTCTACTGTGATTTTTCTTACCTCTATCAGCTGGATCTTTTACCTTATATACTATGTAGCCTGACACTCCTCTTTCGTTATAGTTCGTCGTCCACTCCCAGTAGCAACTGTCACAGAGTGCTTTCTGCTCTTCATACGTAGGCATGCGCCATGCGCCATGCCAGTTAACTGCGGCAGCATCGTCGGATAGTACAATGGTTATCTTGTCGTCTACTTTGCCGTAATCGCTTTTTGTATTGTATTTGGTCATAGTATTATAACTATTATCGCACCATTTGTAGGTTTGCCAGCTGTAATCACTCTTTGGTTCCGTATCGCCCCATAAAAAGTAATCACCGTAGTCCCAAGGATTATCCGCTCCCACGTTGCAGGTTGCCCACTTCACCGACAGGCCGAGGTCTACATACACGTGTCCGTTGGCTGAGTCGGTGTACTCCTGCGGTTCTGCACCGCTCAGGAATGAATTCACTATCTCGTTGGCATCAGCCATAGTGATACTGTTGTCACCATTCACATTGGCTATTCTCTCGTTAAAGCCAGAAGGTTTATCTTTAGCAAGATAGTAGCTCACCAAGGCATTGGCATCAGCCATGGTGATTACATTATCTTGATTCACGTCGCCGAGATAACTCGGCAACATTGAGAAGACATAGCAAAACTTTGCTGATGTAGCACTATCGATTACCAAATAAACATCTGAATTATTTCTGTAATTTTTCATAGGTACATCATTCACTCTAAACTGCGTATTATTATGAAACTGCACTCCGCTGACAGGTGACAATGTCATTTCCACACCATACCGTTTGCTTTGTTGAAACCTATCACCGCGTTTCAGTCCTTTTCCTCCTACTTCAAACCACTTTATCTCATTCACAGGGCATTCATCACTCTGAATTATCTCCTTTATATTTGTCTCTGGCAATACACCTGTGGGTTTTGCCCCGGCTGTCGTTGCTATCTCCCACTGTGGCTCGGCACCTATTACTGGAGCAGTGATTTCCCTTATCGTGGCCGTGCGCATATATAGACCGTTCTCAGGTGTTGGCACAGTATCAAGGAACACAAAGGCCTTCTCATTTGCGGTTTCACTAATCTGTTTCAAAGAATGTTTCACGGTAGTGCCATCTCTCTCTATATAAGCATTGGCGTCATCAGCAAACCTGTAGCCATCAATCAGGCCCACCGTGAAGCGAATACCAAGTTTGTCACCTGCATGCCCCACATAATTTTCCAATATTTTATTGTACATAATATAATCCACACGTACACTCCCCACACATTTAGTAGAACTTCTCACATTGTAATCAGCAGATTCAAAGTCTGTAGGCCATGTGTAGTCGGTGATATTTATATGTTTTAGAACTCTATCTATCGTAACCCACTCGTTCTTCACGCTGCTGCCGTTGGCATCATACACTGTACCATTCTCAACATACACCCCGTTTGGGGCTGTGAAAATTTGACCACCACCTCTGACAACGATGCTCTTAAGATTGTGGAAGCACTCCTTCAAACCCCGAACCTTGACTTCTGTCCTGTGGTTGTATACTATCATTTGCGTTTTACCGTTGCTGCTCAGCACACCATAGTTTGTGATACCGTCTAGCGTCAGAATAATGTCACCACTTATTGCAAGGTTGTGATCAACCATTGAAGTCATCGCTATAGCAGTGCCAGCTTTGATAGAGAGAGTATCAAGAAGAAGATTACCCTGACCTTCTATACCTAACGAACCATGGCTGATTATTCCAGAGCTATTTGATATGAGCTTACAGTTGCCTTGCACACAGATACGGAGAACTTCCATTGTGCTGTACACGGCAGCCTGACCATAGCCTTTGTTAGCCGTTGCAGTAATTGTGGCGTCTTTTATAATAAGCCTATTATCGTTATAGCTCACTTTGCCGCTACCGACTGGTATGCTGTCCTTGTTTTCATCAGTCACTTGCACGCCGGCTATCCACAAACCATACTCCTTTGCACTGACGTTCATGGCCGTTGCCACGAGCAATAAGAATAAGAAGCATATCCGCCTCAACATGTTTACATTTTTCATTATTCCTTAATTCCGCAACACTTTGATTTAACTTTATTTATAAGTTCCTGAGCAACAAAAAGTTGCTCAGGATTTTGCCATGTCAGATTTTTCACTTATCTTAGTGTTGCAAATCAAAACAAGCGTAAATCGTAACAAGACAT
>JAFPVC010000046.1 GCA_017413085.1 Prevotella sp. | reverse complement strand
TTGGAGCGTGTTACATCCTGCAAAATGAGCTATTGGGCATTTTTGAACGTCAATTTCGTGCTGAAACGTTTGAATTGCTCAAAACCCTTGTATACATCGGCCTTTGAGGGCTATTACATCCTGCAAAATGAGCTATAGGTCAAAATTTAGATGCGTAAAATTATGCTTCATAATTATTTGTATTCCGTAGGCGAGACACCGAAACGCTGCTTGAAACAGCGTGAGAAGTAATGCGGGTCAGAGTAGCCACAGCGGTAGGCCACCTCGCTCACGCTGGGACGTGAACCATCAGACGGGCGGAGCAGTTGGCTGGCTCGCTCCATGCGGGCATTGATGAGCAGCTGAGCGGCGGTGATGCCCATCAGCGAGCGCAAGCGACGGTTCAGATTGCTGCGGCTGCTTGCGGCATAAGCGGCCATGTCTTCAATATTGGCATCGCTGTTGCCGATGTTCTGTTCTATGTATTCCTTTACCTTGTTGAGGAACCACCTGTCGTTCTCTGAAAGAGACGCAGGAAGTTCTTCTTTTTCCTCCTTTTCCTCCCTTGCATCAATCAGCGCCATGTATTTCTCAAGCAGTTCGTGCTGCTGTCGGTGTAGCCGCCTGATGTGCTGCGCGGTATATATTATCGCCACTACGGCGGCGGTAAGCAGAAGCCATCCTAACAGTCTTGCCCACAGTGTCTCATACCAGTGTGGAATTACAATGATAGTCAGCCGGCGCATGTTGTTCACCCAGCGGCCGTAACGGTCGGTAGATTGCACTTCGAGTGTATATGTGCCCGGTTGCAGGTTGTAGAACGTTAGGCTGCGCTCCTGTGTGGGGTGGCTCCATTGGTCGGCGTTGAGGCGTGTGCGGTACATGATGCCGGAGTTGTCGGTATAATCCAGGGCAGCGAACGAGAGAGTGAAGTTGCGGCTCTCGGTGTCGATGACGATGGTGTCGCGATGGCACACGTCGAGCATGGCGGGACTGCTGGCCGTATGCAGTTCGGTGAAGAGCAGCGGAGGGATGAAACCGCGCGAATCCATGTTGTGGGTGGTGGCCATGTATGCACCCTGTTCGGTGCCGAACACCCACGTGCCGCCATTGAGCAGCAGCGGACGCTCCTCGGAGAAATGGCAGGCGTCGTCCCAGAACTGCCGCGCGAAAGTTGTCGTCTCCCCTGACTGTGGGTTATAGCAAATTATGCGGTCTATGCACACTATGAAGAGTTTGCCGTCAGGCCGCACCGCCAGTGCCATACACGCATCAGAGGTCAGCGATGAGTTAAGCATGTTGCGTGCCGTCATCTGCGGCTGCTCTGTAAGCAGATTATTGGCTGCTGCCTCATAAATGCCGTGGTTAGCCGTTGCTATGTATATATTGCCGTGCTTGCCTTCGACAACATCCATCAGCGACATACCCTCCAGTACTCTCTTGAAAACAGTCTGCCTGACATCAGCAGCATTGACACTGGCTGTAAGCAGTCCGTTGGTTGTGGCACATGCCATGCTGCCGCTGCCAGTCAGCATAATGCGCCTAATCTTGTCATGGCTGTTGAAGTTGATTACCGTGGGATTGTCAGCCTGTGGGTCTGTCATGCACTGCACTCCGCCGCCGAATGTGGCAAGCCACAGTCGGCCACTGTTGTCTTCGGCAATGTCGTAGACAATGTCGCATGTCAGACCCTTTGCCATGATGCGTTTCACTTGGTATGAGCCGTGCCCGCTGGGTGTCAGCCGCAGCAACGCACCCGGCTTGCAGCCTATCCAGATGCTGCCGTTGCGCATTTCGCGTATGCAGTAGGCACTATAGCCGAAAGTCTGCGGAGTGGTGCTCAGGCTGCCGTTGCTGCCGAGGTAGCCGTGCAGGGTGTTGTCATTGTTGTATATGCGTATGCGCTGGTCTTCCTTCGTAGCCAGCCACCATGTGCCGTCCTTCTGACGCATGAAGGCGCGCGCCTGCACTCCCTGCGTGTCGCTGATTACCTTGGCAGGATGGTGCGGTCTTGACGTCTTCGTCACTCCGTAGCGTTCCACCTGCCACAGGTTTCCTTCGCGGTCAGTGAAGAGAGTGGGGCGGCCACTGTGCATCTTCGGTTGCTTGCCATGCAGTGAGCCGAAGGAGTTTTGGCGGATGTCATACTTGAACAGACCCCCGTCTGTCTTGCATATTATGTTGCCGTCATGGTCAAGAAGCATCTGCCTTATTGTGGCAGAATGGTGTGCATCGCCCGGCTGAGGTTTCACATGGCGGAAACCATAGCCATCGTATCGGTTCAGCCCGTTCCACGTTGAAATCCAAATAAACCCCTGCTTGTCCTGCAGCACGTCGGATGCTATCCAGTGCGACAAGCCGGCGCGGTCGTCATAGGTGACGGTGCGCTGGCTGCAGACCGGCTGCAGACTGCCCGTTATATATAGAATAATGTATAGAAGAAATCTCTTCATTTTGATATGATGGCTTTTTTGTATACGCAAAGGTAGTAAAAATAATTCACATCAGTGGCATTTTTGTTGGTTTTCGTAGGGTTTGCTCCTTTTTTTCAGCGTGGTGCGTATAATTTACACGCTCTATGATGGTATAATGAATAACTTTGCCGGCAAGAAACAAATCCAAACAAACAAAACAATGAGAAACAAAAAACAAATTCTTCTGTCGTGCGCGGCCCTGTTATTCGCAGCCATGCTTACGGCAGTCAATGCCAGTGCAGCCCGCACCACGGTGGCGCACTGGGAGTTTACCACGGGCTACGACGTGGAGAAATCAGGCACAACAGCCTATTATTCGCCCAACGTGCTGGGCTGGTCGGCATTGGCAAACACCAAGTGGACGCAGTTGCAGCCATATTTCCTGCCCAACGAGTGCGCGGTGGTACCAGAGGAATGTACCGTGACAGTGCATACCAGCGACGGCAAATGGCAGTTGACGACGAGCGGTTCCAATCCAAACTACCTGCTCAGGCTCAATACAGCTTCAACCACTAACTTCACCGCCACGAGCGACTATGCCAACGGTGCGAAGCACGACCAGTATTTTGAAATCTCCATGCCAACGAAGTTGCTGTCTAACGTAAGGCTGAACTTTGCCATTGGCGACGGCTCCAGCTCGTCGACAAAGTTTGGCGTGGTTTACTCCACCGACGGCGGCACGACATGGACAGTACTCAACGACTACACCTCGGGTTCACACTGGAATACCTACGTGGATGCCAATTACGACCTTGACGCCGACGACAAGGAAAGCCTAAAAGTAAGGCTGCTGATACAGTCGGCCACAAAGACCAGCAACTATAATCTGAAATACGTCAACATACTGGCAGAGGACACTCAGGCACCTAAAATCAACAGCATCACTCCTGCTAAGGCAGCTACGAATGTACTGCCTTCGGGTAAGGTTATCATGCTCTTTAATGAGGGCGTGAGCGTCAACAGCGGTGCTGCGGCAACGCTGAAGAACCTTGCGACGGGCAAGACAGTGAGTGTCGTTCCAACTGTAAACATTAACAAGGTGTCGTTTGCCTACGAAGACCTCGACCTCACTACCGAGTATTCACTTACACTGCCAGCAGGCACCATAGCCGACCTTGCCGGCAACGTGTTTAATGAAGAAATTGTAACTACATTCACCACTGGCAGCGTGCGCCCCGTGCCGCCTCCGGTGCTTGACAGCCATAACCGCCTGTGGTATAACCGCCCTGCAAAGTACTGGGAGGAAGCCCTGCCACTGGGCAACGGTCGCTTGGGCGCAATGGTGAGCGGTTCGGTGGCTGTTGACACGCTGCAGCTTAACGAGGACACATTCTGGGGACAGTCGCCCAACCGCAACTACAACGCCAATGCGAAGTCGGTGCTCAGTCAGGTGCAGCAGTATATATTCAACAAAGACTACGTTTCGGCACAGAAACTTGCCATACCCAACTGGATGTCGGCCGGTTCACACGGAGCACAGTATCAGGCAGCCGGCTGTGTGCTGCTTGACTTCCCCGGTCATCGCTATGACGACGAAGAGGCTGGGGCAGAAGCCTCTGCCATCGATGCACAGGGCTACGTGCGCTCACTCGACCTGCATACTGCAACAGCCCAGACACAGTATGTGGTAGACGGCGTGACATACACACGCACAGTATTCTCATCACTCGCTGACGACGTGACAATAGTACGCCTGGAAGCATCAGAGGAAGGAAAACTGAACTTCGGCGTAAGCTTTGCAGCCCCAGCCAAGACCAACATGGCAAAACTGGGTGTAAACAAGATTACCGACGGTATGATTGAGGCTACACTCGTGGCAGCCCGCGAACAGTCAGAGAACGTGGACAACCTTCTCTCCTGCCATAACTTCATAAAAGTGCTGAACGAAGGCGGCACGCTCACCACTACGGGCAAGCGCAACATCGTTCAGGCAGGTATAGTGGCTGGCAACTCAAGCGCACCAATGATAGAGGTGAAGGATGCCACTGCAGCTACAATACTGATATCATCAGCCACCAACTTCGTGAACTATGATGACATCAGCGGTGATGCTCGCACCAAAGCCCTCAATGGAATTGTCAACTTTGAAAAGCGCAGCGGCTCCCTCTCTAACGGAGAGGGCGGGGGGAGAGGCCTTTATGCTGATGCCCTTGCTGCTCATACAGAGAAGTATCAGGAGCAGTTTGACCGCGTGAGCATAGAACTCGGCAGCAACGATGTGCAGGAGAAGAAAGACACCGAGACACGCATAAAGGAGTTCCGTTCAACGGGAGGCAACGACCCTGGACTCGTTGAGAACTACTTCCAGTTCGGACGCTACCTGCTTATCACATCCAGCCAGCCGGGCACACAGCCGGCAAACCTGCAGGGTATATGGAATCCTAACGCGCGCCAGTATCCGGCATGGGACTCTAAATATACATCGAACATCAACGTGGAGATGAACTACTGGCCGGCTGAGGTGACAAACCTCTCAGAGTGTCATGAGCCATTCATACAGATGGTAAAGGATGTAAGCGTGACAGGTGCGGAGACAGCGACACAGATGTATGGCGCACGCGGATGGGCACTGCACCACAACACCGACCTGTGGCGCACCACAGGAGCCGTGGACAACGGTTCGGTTGGCGTATGGCCAACGTGTAACGCATGGTTCTGCTCGCACCTGTGGGAACGCTATCTGTTCACTGGCAACAAGCAGTATCTCGCTGAAGTATATCCAGTATTGAAAGGCTGTGCGGAGTTCTTCCAGGATTTCCTCGTGAAAGACCCCAACACGGGTTATATGGTAGTATGTCCGTCAAACTCGCCAGAGAATCATCCGGGCATAAACAAATATACCGACGACAACGGCAAGGAGATGAATTGCGCCCTCTTCGGCGGCGTTGCAATGGACAACCAGATGGTATATGACGTGCTGAAGAATACCGCCGAGGCAGCACGCACACTCGACGTGGATGCCGACTTTGCAGTGGAACTTGATGCACTGAAGGCAAAGCTTACGCCATATAAGATAGGTAAGTACGGACAGATACAGGAGTGGCAGGAAGACTGGGACAAGGAAAGCAACTCACACCGCCACCTGTCACACCTGTGGGGAGCATACCCAGGCAACCAGGTATCGCCATACACCAACGCTACGGTATATCAGGCAGTGAAGAAGTCGCTCATCGGCCGCGGCGACGCTGCCCGCGGATGGTCTATGGGATGGAAAGTATGTGAATGGGCGCGTATGCTCGACGGCGACCATGCCCTGTCAATCATCAAGAACCAGCTCCGACTGATGGATCCGAATGCTACGATGAGCGATGCTGACGGCGGCACGTATGCCAATATGTTTGACGCTCACGCACCGTTCCAGATTGACGGCAACTTCGGTTGTTGCGCCGGTATAGCCGAGATGCTTGTGCAGAGTCACGCCGGATTCCTGCACCTGCTGCCGGCCTTGCCCTCAGCTTGGAGCGAAGGCGAAGTGAATGGTCTGTGCTCACGTGGTGGCTTCGTGATTGATAACATGCAGTGGAAGCAAGGCAAGATTACCGAGGTGACGGTAACATCGAAAGCGGGGGGCAACCTGCGACTGCGTTCCGCAGAACCGCTGAAGATGGCAGACGGCACACCGCTGAAAGTGGCTGAAGGTAATAACACCAACCAACTGATGCAGCCTTACGTAATGCCGGCACCGATAGTGGTGAACCCATCGAAGATTCCTGACACTACGCTGCCTGCAACGTATCTCTACGACATCCCAACGGAGAGCGGTCAGACCATACATCTCGTGAGCGAAGACACACCGACGGGCATTGATACAGCGAGCAGCACGGCAGTTAACCCAACAGCAAAGGCAGTGGCATATACCGCAGACGGTAGGCGTGCCACTGCCGCCCACCGTGGGGTTAGTGTAATACGCGGAGCGAAGTATGTCAGCAAGTAGAGATGGAAAAACATGAAAAAATACTGATAATTAAGAAATTATCTACAAATTATTTGCACAATTGAAAAAAAAGCAGTAACTTTGCACCCGCAAATTGCGTGGTTATGTCTGTAAGGCAAGGCGCAAGGCGCATAATCTATTTATTATTAACAAATTAAAAACAAAAAGACAAAGCAATGATTATTGTACCTGTAAAAGACGGCGAGAACATTGAGCGCGCCTTGAAGAAGTTTAAGAGAAAGTTTGAGAAGACTGGTGTCGTTAAGGAACTCCGCACACGTCAGCAGTTCAACAAGCCCTCTGTACTGAAGCGTCTCAAGATGGAGCATGCCGTTTACGTGCAGAAGCTGCGTCAGGCTGAAGAGGCTTAAATAATAAGGGCAGGAAAGAAATTTCTGCCTTTTTATTTAAAACTCGTTAAAAAATTTGGCGGTCTGAATTTATTTGAGTAAATTCGCAACATGATTACTGACGAGTTCCTGAGATACATGGAAGCCGAGCGCAATGCCTCGCCGCTGACAGTACAGAGTTACGGTGAGGCGCTCAAGGAATACACCGCGTTTATCGAAGGACTTGAAGGTGGCATGAACCTCGAAGATGCCGACAGCGACGTTGTGCGCGACTGGGTGGAACACATGATGGAACAGGGGCTGAAAGCCACATCCGTCTGCTTGAAGCTCAGTGCAGTGAAATCTTTTTACCGATATGCCCTGCGCAAGAAGGTCATTAAGAAAGATCCCGCACACGGAGTGACAGGCCCGAAGAAACAGAAAGTACTGCCGGCTTTCCTGAAAGAAGCAGAGGCAGAGATGCTGTTCGACGGACTTGAATGGGATATGGATAATATAAAAGAAGTACGTGCGCGTACATTATTATTATTATTATATTCTACAGGCATACGACGTTCCGAAGTGATAACCCTTCGCGACAAGGACGTTGACATGGTGGCATGCGAGATAAAAGTGACAGGCAAGAGACGCAAGCAGCGTCTGGTGCCGATGGGCAGCGAGATAATCCAAGCCCTGACACAATATCAAGCAATGCGTGATACGGAAACGCCGGCTACAGACAATAGCGGAGCACTGTTCCGCAACGACAAGGGCGGGCAGATGACACCAGTGCAGGTTTACAACACAGTAAGGCATTGGCTGTCGAAAGTCACCACGCAGAAGAAACGCTCACCACACGTGCTGCGCCACTCGTTCGCTACGGCAATGCTCAACAACGATGCAAAGCTGGGCAGTGTACAGAAACTTCTGGGGCACGAAAGCCTTGAGACGACGCAGATATACACACACGTGACATTCGAGGAACTGAAGCGAACCTATTCGAATGCCCATCCGCGCGAAAACGATGGATGAGCCAGTACTAACCCTTTAAAATTAAAATACTATGGAAGTTAAAATTCAGGCCGTACACTTTGACGCAACAGAGAAATTACAAGAGTTTGCCACCAAGAAGGTGGAAAAGCTCGCCAAGTCTTACGAAGATATACAGAAAGTTGAGGTGCAACTAAAAGTTGTCAAGCCACAGACTGCACTGAACAAACAGACTAGCATCACTGTGACGATACCCGGCAGCGGTTCGCAGTTCGTAGAGAAAACCTGCGACACGTTTGAGGAAGGAATAGACCTCTGCGTAGACGCTTTGAGGGTGAAATTGACAAAATTGAAAGAAAAAACAAGAAATTATTAAAAAAACTTGCCAAAAAGTTTGGCGGTTTCAAAAATTATGCGTACCTTTGCACCCGAAATCAAAAATGATGCACAACATCATGCGGTTTCGCTGCTTGAAGACGCCTCTTTAGCTCAGTTGGCCAGAGCACGTGATTTGTAATCTCGGGGTCGTTGGTTCGAATCCGACAAGAGGCTCCGCAGAAAGCAAGGAAACGAAAACCAAAGGATGCAAAGGTGCGCATAAAATAAGGGTGGTTACCAGAGTGGCCAAATGGGGCAGACTGTAAATCTGCTGTCTTTCGACTTCGGTGGTTCGAATCCATCACCACCCACTCTCTTAAAAAGGTATAAGGGAAATGACTTTGCGGAAACGCTTGTTCTTGTGTTCATCCCACCATCAAAATTGAGATAAGCAAAGAAGCAACGCCTTCGCAAAATTTTTCTGCGGAAATAGCTCAGTTGATAGAGCACTAGCCTTCCAAGCTGGGGGTCGCGGGTTTGAGCCCCGTTTTCCGCTCCACTTGCTCTCGTAGCACGCTGTATTAGCTCAGTGGTAGAGCACTTCCTTGGTAAGGAAGAGGTCCTGAGTTCAACTCTCAGATACAGCTCTTTTTTCAATCACTCCTGATGTCAAGCCTGAACAATTGAAAAATCAGCATGGCATTAAAGAAAATTAACAACAAATAAAAAAGAAAAAGAACAATGGCAAAAGAGACTTTCCAGCGTGACAAAACTCACGTTAACATTGGTACCATTGGTCACGTTGACCACGGTAAGACAACTCTGACCGCTGCTATCACTACTGTACTCGCAAAGAAGGGCCTTTCTGAGCTCAAGTCTTTCGACCAGATTGATAACGCTCCTGAGGAGAAAGAGCGCGGTATTACTATTAACACTGCTCACGTTGAGTATCAGACAGAAAAGCGTCACTATGCTCACGTGGACTGCCCAGGACACGCCGACTATGTGAAGAACATGGTAACTGGTGCTGCTCAGATGGACGGTGCTATCATCGTGGTTGCTGCTACTGACGGTCCTATGCCTCAGACTCGTGAGCACGTGCTGCTCGCTCGTCAGGTGAACGTGCCTCGTCTCGTTGTATTCCTCAACAAGTGCGACATGGTTGACGATGAGGAGATGCTGGAGCTCGTTGAGATGGAGATGCGTGAGCTGCTCGACCAGTATGATTTCGACGGTGACAACACTCCTATCATCCGTGGTTCTGCTCTCGGTGCCCTGAACGGCGTTGAGAAGTGGGAAGAGAAGATCATGGAGCTCATGGACGCTTGTGATACATGGATTCAGGATCCTCCACGTGACCTCGACAAGCCATTCCTTATGCCAGTTGAGGACGTGTTCTCAATCACTGGTCGTGGTACTGTTGCTACTGGTCGTATCGAGACTGGCCGTATCCACGTTGGTGACGAGGTTGAGCTCCTCGGTCTTGGTGAGGATAAGAAGTCTGTCGTAACAGGCGTTGAGATGTTCCGCAAGATCCTTGACGAGGGTCAGGCTGGTGATAACGTAGGTCTGCTCCTCCGTGGTATCGACAAGAACGAGATCAAGCGTGGTATGGTGCTCTGTCATCCTGGACAGATCAAGCCTTTCAAGCGCTTCAAGGCTTCTATCTACGTGCTGAAGAAGGAAGAGGGTGGTCGTCACACTCCATTCGGCAACAAGTATCGTCCACAGTTCTATCTCCGCACAATGGACTGCACAGGTGAGATCACTCTCCCAGCAGGTGTTGAGATGGTAATGCCTGGTGATAACGTAGAGATCACTGTAGAGCTCATCTACGCTGTGGCTCTGAACGCAGGTCTGCGTTTCGCTATCCGTGAGGGTGGTCGCACCGTAGGTTCTGGTCAGATCACAGAGGTTTACGAGGATTAATCTTTGATTATACAACTTCCTTTCAAGGGAAGTGACTAATAAAAGTGGAAAGTGAGTGGTCTCACTGTGGTTGCTCACTTTTCACTTAACTTACGGGAGTCTTTCAATGGTAGGAAAGCGGTCTCCAAAACCGTCAATGAGGGTTCGATTCCTTCCTCCCGTGCTAATAACGAGACATAATAATGAATAAGATTGTAAATTATTGCAAGGCCTGCTATGAGGAACTTGTATATAAGACAACTTGGCCTACACGCAAACAGCTGACACACTCCGCAATGGTAGTGTTGTCTGCTTCGCTTGTTATAGCCCTTGTAGTCTTCTGTATGGACTCTCTGTTCAGGTTCATGATGAGTTCGATTTATCCTAACTAATCTTTTACGGAGGCGATATGGCAGAGAAGAATTTCAAATGGTATGCTATGCGTTCCGTAACTGGAAAGGAAGCAAAACTCAAGGAATACATCGAGAAGGAGTGTGAGCACAATGAGAGGCTCCGCAGCCATGTTTCTCAGGTATTGTTACCTATGGAGAAACAGGCAGTTTTGCGTAATGGTAAGCGCGTGGTCAAAGAGAAAGTAGCATTGCCTGGATATCTGTTTGTTGAAGCAGAGATGGTGGGCGATACTGCTCATGACTTGCGTTTCATGCCTAATTGCCTCGGATTCCTCGGCGGTCTTGATGAGCCAACACCCGTACGCCAGCAGGATATCAACCGCATGGTTGGTGCTGCAGAGGAGACGGTGCTCATTGAGGAGGTAGACATTCCTTACGTGGTTAACGAAACTGTGAAAGTGACCGACGGGCCGTTTAGCGGCTTCAGCGGTATAATCGAGGAGGTTAATCCAGAGAAGCGCGCTCTGAAGGTCATAGTGAAGATTTTCGGACGCAACACTCCACTTGAGCTCAACTTCATGCAGGTTGAGAAAGAAGGATAAACATATATAGATAAGGAAATAATTTTGAAGAACCGCAGGCTGACAAAAATAATGCTTCCATCGGTCTGCCTTTCTATATAATCAACATTTTAATTATTAACAAAGAAGATGGCTAAAGAAGTTGCTGGACAACTTAAACTGCAGATTAAGGGCGGCGCAGCCAATCCGTCACCTCCGGTAGGACCTGCTCTGGGTTCTAAGGGTATAAACATCATGGGCTTCTGCAAGGAGTTCAATGCTCGTACCCAGGACAAGGCTGGCAAAGTGCTCCCAGTTGTCATTACTTACTACGCTGACAAGTCTTTTGATTTTGTCATCAAGACTTCTCCTGCTGCTGTGCAGCTGAAGGAGATTGCGAAGGTTAAGTCTGGTTCTGCATCTCCAAACCGTAACAAGGTTGCAGAGATTACATGGGATCAGGTGAAGACCATAGCTGAGGACAAGCTCAAAGACCTCAACTGCTTTACCATAGAGTCTGCCATGAAGCAGATTGCTGGTACAGCACGCAGCATGGGTATCACCGTCAAGGGTGACTTCCCTGCATAAGTAAAGGCAAGTCTTAAATCTGTGATTTGAGATCCGCTGATTAATTTAACATTTCCGGGAGGCGACACACACTAATCGTGAGGTTGCCGTTCGTACCGAAAAAACTTCAAAAACAAATGAGTAAACTGACAAAAAATCAGAAAGCAGTAGCCGGTAAGGTGGAGACTGGTAAGCTCTACAGTATTGAAGAGGCTGCAGCACTCGTTAAGGAGATCACCACAACTAAGTTTGACGCTTCGGTTGACGTTGACGTTCGCCTTGGTGTGGATCCCCGTAAGGCCAACCAGATGGTTCGTGGTGTTGTAAGTCTGCCTAACGGCACAGGTAAGGTTACACGTGTGCTTGCACTCTGTACCCCTGATCAGGAGGCTGCTGCCAAAGAAGCTGGTGCTGACTACGTTGGTCTTGATGAGTACATCGAGAAGATCAAGGGTGGTTGGACAGACGTTGATGTCATCATCACTATGCCTTCTTGCATGGGTAAGATTGGTCCTATCGGCCGTATCCTCGGTCCTCGTGGACTTATGCCAAACCCAAAGAGCGGCACCGTGACTATGGACGTAGCAAAGGCTGTCAAAGAGGTGAAGCAGGGTAAGATCGACTTCAAGGTTGATAAGACCGGCATCATCCACACTTCAATCGGTAAGGTGTCTATGAGCGCAGAGGCAATCGCCGGAAACGCCAAGGAGTTCATCTCAACCGTCAACAAGCTCAAGCCAGCTGCTGCTAAGGGTACATACATCAAGAGTATCTTTATTTCAAGCACAATGAGTAAGGGTATCAAGATTGATCCTAAATCAGCCGATTAACTCTAAAAGTTTTGTAAAATGAAAAAGGAAGTAAAAGATACTATCATTAATGGACTTGGCGAGATGCTGAAGCAGTATCCTCACTTCTACGTTGTAGACGTGACAGGACTGGATGCCGAGGCAACAAGCAATCTCCGTCGCAAGGCTTTCGAAAAGCAGGTCAAGATGGTAGTTGTGAAGAACAAGCTCCTCATTAAGGCTTTTGAAGCCGCTGAGCTTGACTATTCAGAACTCTATGGCTCACTGAAGGGCAACACCGCTCTGATGTTTACCGAGGTGGCCAACGTTCCTGCCAAGATACTCAAGGAGTATAAGGAAGGTACACCTGCACTGAAGGCTGCTTACGCTGAGGAGAGCTTCTTCGTAGGTGCTGACAAGCTCGCTGAGCTGGACGCACTGAAGAGCAAGAACGAACTCATCGCCGAGGTTGTGGCACTGCTGCAGTCACCTGCAAAGAACGTTATTTCTGGTCTGCAGTCTGCAGGCACCACCATTCACGGTGTGCTCAAGACTCTGGGCGAGAAAGCAGAGTAAGAACATGGGGCGTGCGGCATGAATTGTGGCGCGCAGCATGAAAAACAAAATTAACAATCATTACAGTAAAAAACAATTAAAATTTTAAAATAAAATGGCAGATATTAAAGCTATTGCTGAGGAACTCGTAAACCTCACCGTTAAAGAAGTAAACGAACTTGCTACAGTTCTGAAGGAAGAGTATGGAATTGAGCCTGCTGCTGCAGCAGTTGCTGTTGCTGCTGGTCCTGCTGCTGGTGGCGCTGCTGAGGCTGCTGCTGAGAAGGATTCATTCGACGTTGTTCTCGCTGAGGTTGGCGCTAACAAGCTCGCAGTCGTTAAGGCTGTGAAGGAGGCTTGCGGTCTTGGTCTGAAGGACGCTAAGGATCTCGTTGACGGTGCTCCTGCTACCATCAAGGAGGGTATGCCTAAGGGCGAGGCTGAGAACCTCAAGAAGGCTATCGAAGAGGCTGGCGCTAAGGTAGAGCTGAAGTAATGAAGCTCAACCTGCTTTAGCTGAAGAGGCTAAGGTAGAGCTGAAGTAATTTCGGTATTAATCAGTAGTTAAGGAGATAAATAGTTAAGACATTATGATTTCTCATTAACTATTTCACTTATCAATAGAAAAGGTTAGGAACTTCCAAGTAGGTGGTTCCTAACCTTTTCATATCTTTTTCTGTTAGTGGAGAGAGAGGATGAGGAGTTAGAGCCGTTAATGTTATAGAAACATCTATTGGAAATCAATATAATAATACATCATACTTAAAAAAGCATGACACCAAAGAACGCAGAATCAAGAATCAACTTTGCACGCGTGAAGAATCCAATGCCATATCCGGATTTCCTTGACGTGCAGTTGCAGTCTTTCCGCGACTTCCTGCAGTTGGACACTCCACCTGAGGAGCGTAAGAAGGATGGTCTGTATAAGGTGTTCAGTGAGAACTTCCCTATCACAGACACACGTAACAACTTCACACTCCAGTTTCTGGACTATTTCATCGACCCACCACGCTACACCATCGAAGAGTGTCTGGAGCGTGGTCTGACCTACAGTGTTCCACTGAAGGCCAAGATGAAACTCTTCTGTACAGACCCAGAACACACCGACTTTGAGACTATCATCTCAGATGTGTTCCTCGGCACGATACCTTATATGACAAGCAACGGCACCTTCATCATCAACGGTGCTGAGCGCGTTGTCGTATCACAGCTGCACCGCTCGCCGGGCGTGTTCTTCGGCCAGGGTGTACATGCCAACGGTTCAAACCTCTATTCTGCCCGTATCATCCCGTTCAAGGGTTCTTGGATAGAGTTTGCTACTGACATCAACAATGTGATGTATGCTTACATCGACCGTAAAAAGAAACTGCCTGTTACAACCCTGCTTCGTGCCATCGGCTATGAGAAGGATAAGGACATTCTTGAGATATTCGACCTTGCAGAGGAGGTAAAACTCACCAAGAAGGCTCTGAAGGAAGTACTCGGTCGCAAGCTCGCTGCCAACCTCATGCGCACATGGACAGAAGACTATGTGGATGAGTCTACCGGTGAGGTTGTATCATTGGAGCGTAACGAAGTGCTCGTAAGCCGCGGCACAGAGATTACCGAGGATAACATGCAGGATATCCTTGACAGTGCACAGTCTTCAATTCTCGTTCAGAAAGATGAGGACACATCATCAAAATATGCAATCATCTTCAACACTCTGGCGAAAGATACCTCAAACTCAGAGAAGGAAGCTATTTATTATATATATCGTCAGTTGCGCAATGCCGACCCTGCTGATGAGGCAAGCGCACGCGAGGTTATTCTTAACCTCTTCTTCTCTGACAAGCGCTACGACTTAGGCGAGGTAGGCCGCTACCGCATCAACCGCAAGCTCGGACTTGACACTGGCAGCGACATACGTGTTCTGACAAAGGAGGACATCATTGAGATTATCAAGTATCTCATTAACCTCATCAACAGCAATGCTACCGTTGATGATATCGACCACCTTTCTAACCGCCGCGTACGTACCGTGGGCGAGCAGCTGGCCAACCAGTTCTCTATCGGTCTGAGTCGCATGAGCCGCACAATCCGTGAGCGTATGAACGTGCGTGACAACGAGGTGTTCACACCTACCGACCTTATCAACGCCAAGACCATATCAAGTGTCATCAACTCGTTCTTCGGAACGAACCCACTGTCACAGTTCATGGACCAGACCAACCCGCTTGCCGAGGTTACTCACAAGCGTCGTCTGTCTGCCCTTGGCCCTGGCGGTCTGTCACGTGAGCGTGCAGGCTTCGAGGTTCGTGACGTGCACTATACACACTATGGCCGTCTCTGTCCTATCGAGTCGCCTGAAGGACCTAACATCGGTCTTATCTCGTCACTCTGTATGTATGCACAGATTAACGACCTTGGTTTCATTGAGACACCTTACCGTAAGGTAGAGAACGGCATAACCGACCTTGACAACTCTCATGTGCTGTATCTTACCGCTGAGGAAGAGCAGGATCAGATGATTGGTCAGGGTAATGCCCCGCTCAACGATGACGGAACATTTATCCGCGATGTCGTGAAGTGCCGACTCAATGCCGACTTCCCGGTAGTACCGCCTACAGAGGTTAATCTCATGGATGTGTCGCCACAGCAGATAGCATCTGTGTCAGCCGGTCTCATTCCTTTCTTGGAGCATGATGACGGACACCGTGCGCTGATGGGATGTAACATGATGCGCCAGGCAGTACCATTGCTCCACAACGATGCACCTATCGTAGGTACAGGTCTGGAGCGTCAGGTCTGCGAGGACTCACGCACCATGATTACCGCCGAGGGCGAAGGTGTAATAGAATATGTAGACGCAACAACAATACGTATACTTTATGACCGCACGGAAGATGAGGAGTTCGTAAGCTTCGACCCAGCAATCAAGGAGTATCGCATACCTAAGTTCCGCCGTACCAACCAGAACATGACTATTGACCTGCGTCCTATCTGTGAGAAAGGTCAGCGTGTGAAGGCCGGCGACATCCTCACTGAAGGCTATGCAACCGAGAATGGTGAGCTGGCTCTCGGCCGCAACCTGCTTGTGGCATACATGCCATGGAAGGGTTACAACTACGAGGATGCTATTGTGCTTTCTGAGCGCGTGGTACGCGATGATGTGCTGACATCAGTACACGTTGACGAATATTCACTCGAAGTGCGTGAGACAAAGCGCGGCATGGAGGAACTGACTTCCGACATTCCTAATGTATCTGAGGATGCAACGAAAGACCTTGACGAGAACGGTATCATCCGTATCGGTGCACGCGTAGAGCCGGGTGACATTATGATAGGTAAGATTTCACCAAAGGGTGAGAGCGACCCGTCACCTGAGGAGAAACTGCTCCGCGCTATCTTCGGCGACAAGGCCGGCGACGTGAAGGACTCTTCACTTAAGGCCAACCCGTCACTCTCTGGTGTTGTAATCGACAAGAAACTCTTCTCGCGTGCCGTTAAGACACGTGAGTCGAAAAAGCAGGACAAGATTCTCATTGGCAAACTCGAACAGGAATATGACGCAAAGTACGAGGATCTGAAAGAGATTCTCATCGAGAAACTGTTGACACTGACCGAGGGCAAGACCTGTCAGGGCATCTACGACAACTCTGATGCTGAGGTCGTAACAAAGGGAAGCAAGTTCACAGCTACCATACTGGCAAACCTTGAATACGATGGCATACAGTCTAATAACTGGACTGGCGACAAGCGTATTGACGGCATGATACGTCAGCTCATCATCAACTACCTGCGTAAGTATAAGTTGCTTGATGCAGAGTTGAAGCGCCGTAAGTTTGCTATCAGCATAGGCGATGACCTGCCTTCTGGCGTATTGCAGATGGCTAAGGTATATATTGCCAAGAAACGTAAGATTGGCGTTGGTGATAAGCTTGCAGGTCGCCACGGTAACAAGGGTATCGTGTCTAAGGTTGTACGTCAGGAGGATATGCCGTTCCTTGAGGATGGCCGTCCAGTTGACTTGGTACTTAACCCGTTGGGTGTGCCTTCACGAATGAACCTCGGTCAGATATTCGAGGCCGTGCTCGGTGCAGCAGGTAAGAAACTCGGTGTTAAGTTCGCTACACCTATCTTCGATGGTGCCAAACTTGACGACCTTAATGAATGGACTGACAAGGCAGGTTTGCCACGCTACTGCTCTACACACCTCTACGACGGTGAGACGGGTGAGCGTTTCGACCAGCCTGCAACGGTGGGTGTGACATACTTCTTGAAACTCGGTCACATGGTTGAGGACAAGATGCACGCACGTTCTATCGGTCCTTACAGTCTCATCACACAGCAGCCGCTCGGCGGTAAGGCGCAGTTCGGTGGCCAGCGTTTCGGTGAGATGGAGGTTTGGGCCATCGAGGCCTTCGGCGCAAGCCACGTATTGCAGGAGATACTGACAGTCAAGTCTGATGACGTAAACGGACGCTCAAAGAGCTACGAGGCAATCGTCAAGGGCGACAACATGCCGCAGGCTGGCATACCAGAGTCACTCAACGTGCTGCTGCATGAACTCCGCGGACTTGGACTTAGCATTAAACTCGATTAATACCCTATTCCAAAATAAAATTATGGCTTTTAAGAAATCAAACAGCATAAAGAATAACTTCACCAAAATTACCATCGGTCTGGCATCTCCTGAAGAGATACTGGAACATTCGTATGGTGAGGTTACAAAGCCTGAGACCATCAACTACCGCACATATAAGCCGGAGCGCGACGGTCTCTTCTGCGAGCGCATCTTCGGTCCTACAAAAGATTTCGAGTGTGCCTGCGGCAAGTATAAGCGCATACGCTACAAAGGTATCGTCTGTGACCGCTGTGGTGTTGAAGTAACAGAAAAGAAAGTGCGCCGCGAGCGTGCCGGTCACATTGAACTTGTTGTGCCTGTGGCTCACATCTGGTACTTCCGCTCACTGCCAAACAAAATAGGTTATCTGCTTGGAATCCCGACAAAGAAACTTGAGGCGGTAATATACTATGAAAAGTATGTGGTTATCCAGCCAGGTAAACTCTCTGGTGCAAAGGACGACGAAGGCAATGAGCTGAACGGCTCTCATCGCATGGACTTCATCAACGAGGAAGAGTACATCGACATCGTTGATAACCGCCTTGACCCAAACAACGATTTGCTTGAGGATACTGATCCAAACAAGTTCATCGCCAAAATGGGTGCAGAGGCTGTCTATGTGCTTCTGCAGCAGCTTGACCTCGATGCTCTTTCATACGAATTGCGCGACCAGGCCTCTAACGAGGGCTCTGTACAGCGCAAGACCGAGGCACTGAAGCGCCTGCAGGTTGTGGAGGCATTCCGCAACAGCCGCGGTGAGAACGGTGACCAGAACCGTCCGGAGTGGATGATTATGAAGATACTTCCTGTCACCCCACCGGAGCTTCGTCCGCTCGTTCCATTGGATGGTGGCCGTTTCGCTACATCAGACTTGAATGACCTTTACCGTCGTGTCATCATACGTAACAACCGTCTGAAGAGACTCATGGAAATTCATGCTCCTGAGGTTATCCTGCGTAACGAAAAGCGTATGCTTCAGGAGGCTGTCGATTCTCTCTTCGACAACTCACGCAAGTCAAGTGCAGTGAAGAGCGAGTCAAACCGTCCGCTCAAGTCACTCTCTGACTCTCTGAAGGGTAAGGCAGGACGTTTCCGTCAGAACCTGCTCGGTAAGCGTGTTGACTACTCTGCACGTTCGGTTATTGTCGTTGGTCCGGAACTCAACATGGGCGAGTGTGGTCTGCCGAAGCTCATGGCAGCTGAATTATACAAGCCGTTCATCATCCGCAAGCTCATAGAGCGCGGCATCGTGAAGACTGTCAAGAGCGCAAAGCGCATCGTTGACCGTCGCGAGCCGATTATCTATGATATCCTTGAGAACGTGATGAAGGGACATCCTGTTCTCCTGAACCGTGCCCCAACACTTCACCGTCTCGGTATTCAGGCATTCCAGCCTAAGCTCATTGAGGGTAAGGCAATCCAGCTGCACCCATTGGCATGTACTGCGTTCAATGCTGACTTCGATGGTGACCAGATGGCTGTCCATCTCCCATTGTCCAACGAGGCAATCCTTGAGGCACAGCTGCTGATGCTGCAGAGCCACAACATCCTTAACCCTGCCAACGGTGCTCCTATCACTGTGCCGTCGCAGGATATGGTGCTTGGTCTCTACTACATCACTAAGATGCGTCCGGGTGCAAAGGGTGAGGGACTGACATTCTACGGTCCGGAAGAGGCTATCATTGCATATAATGAGAAGAAGTGTGACCTCCACGCACCGGTTAAGGTGATGGTTGACGACGTGATTGACGGCGAGAAGGTGCGCCACATGGTGGAGACTTCAGTTGGCCGCGTTATCGTCAATGGTCTTGTACCTGACGAGATGGGCTTCGTTAACACCATTATTTCCAAGAAGTCACTGCGCGACATCATCCAGAATGTCATCAACCTCGTAGGCTTCGCACGTGCTTGTGAGTTCCTTGATGGTATCAAGAACCTTGGTTACCGCATGGCATACCTCGCAGGTCTGTCGTTCAACCTTGACGATATCATCATACCGCCAGAGAAGGAAGAACTCATCAAGAAGGGTAATGAAGAGGTTCGTCAGATTACCGACAACTATAACATGGGATTCATTACCGATAACGAGCGTTATAACCAGGTTATCGATACATGGACTCACGTTAACAACGACATAGGTAATATCCTTTTGAAGGAGATGACCGAGGCAGATCAGGGCTTCAACGCCGTGTTCATGATGCTTGACTCTGGTGCCCGTGGTTCTAAGGATCAGATTAAACAGCTCTCTGGTATCCGTGGTCTTATGTCTAAGCCTCAGAAGGCTGGTGCCGACGACCGTCCTACCATTGAGAACCCGATTCTGTCAAACTTCAAGGAAGGTATGTCAGTGCTTGAGTACTTCATTGCTTCTCACGGTGCACGTAAGGGTCTTGCCGACACCGCCATGAAGACTGCCGACGCTGGTTACCTCACACGTCGTCTTGTTGACGTATCGCACGACGTTATCATCAACGAGGATGACTGCGGCACACTGCGTGGACTTGTCTGCACAGCCTTGAAGAACGGCGACGACGTTATTTCAAGCCTCTACGACCGTATACTCGGCCGCGTGAGCGTTCATGATATAGTAAACCCACACACCAACCAGGTAATCTGTCCTGCCGGTGAGGAAATCAACGAGGCTCGCGCCAAGGCCATTGAAGATGCCGGCATCGAATCAGTTGAAATCCGTTCAGTGCTCACTTGCGAAAGCCGTCAGGGCGTCTGCAAGAAGTGCTATGGCCGCAACCTCGCTACACAGCGCATGGTACAGAAGGGTGAGGCTGTCGGCGTCATCGCCGCACAGGCTATCGGTGAGCCAGGTACACAGCTTACACTGCGTACGTTCCACGCCGGTGGTATCGCCGGTGGTGCTGCCGCCAATGCAACCGTTACCTGTAAGACTGAGGAGGCAAAGCTTGAGTTCGACGAACTGCGTACCGTTCCGTTCGTTGACGAGTCAGAGGGTGGAAAGGTAGAATGTGAGATGGTAGTCAGCCGACTGACAGAGTGCCGCTTCGTTGACCCGAACACTGGCATCGTGCTGTCAAGCGTACCTGTTCCTTATGGTTCATCACTCTACTATAAGACCGGCGACGAAGTGAAGAAGGGCGACCTCATCGCTAAGTGGGACCCATTCAATGCTGTCATCGTATCTGAGTTCAAGGGTAAGGTTAAGCTCAACGACTTCGTTGAGGGTGTTACATATAAGGCAGAGACCGACGAATCAACAGGTATCGCCGAGAAGATTCTCATCGAGTCTAAGGATCGTTCAATGATTCCTACTTGCGATATTCTTGACAAGAGCGGTCAGGTGCTTGGCACATATAACCTTCCTGTTGACGGTCACGTCAACGTTGAAGATGGCCAGATGATAGAGACGGGTGCTACACTCGTGAAGATTCCACGTACCGTAAGCCGTGCAGGTGATATCACCGGTGGTCTGCCACGTGTCACCGAACTGTTCGAGGCTCGTAACCCATCTAACCCTGCTGTTGTATCAGAAATCGACGGTGAGGTTACCATGGGTGCCCTCAAGCGCGGTAATCGCGAGGTTATCATCACCTCAAAGACTGGCGAGCAGCGCAAGTATCTCGTACCACTGTCAAAGCAGCTCCTCGTTCAGGACCGCGATGCTGTTCGCGCCGGAACACCGCTGTCGGCAGGCTCTATCACTCCGCAGGACATCCTTGCCATCAAGGGTCTCACCGCCGTGCAGGAGTACATCGTCAACGAGGTACAGGACGTTTACCGTCTGCAGGGTGTGAAGATTAACGACAAGCACTTCGAGATTATCGTGCGCCAGATGATGCGCAAGGTTCAGATTAACGAGCCTGGCGACACCACGTTCCTTGAGTCAGACATCGTCGATAAACTTGACTTCGCTGAGGAGAACGACCGCATCTGGGGTAAGAAAGTTGTCGTTGACGCTGGTGATTCTGAGAACCTGCACAAGGGTCAGATAGTCACCGCCCGCAAGCTGCGCGACGAGAATGCTTACCTGAAGCGCCATGATATGAAGACCGTGCAGGTGCGCGATGCCATCCCTGCCACATCTACACAGATACTGCAGGGTATCACACGTGCTGCTCTCCATACCAAGAGCTTCATGTCAGCTGCATCGTTCCAGGAGACCACCAAGGTGCTCAACGAGGCTGCTATCCGTCGCAAGAGCGATTCACTGCAGGGCATGAAGGAAAACGTTATCTGCGGTCACCTCATCCCGGCCGGTACAGGTCTGCGCGAGTTCGAGAAGATTATCGTAGGCTCACGCGAGGAGATGGATCGTCGCACCATGGGACGTCCGAGCGTCTTTGAGTATCGCAGCTAAACAGAGTATTTCATATTTGATTATAAATGCCGAGGGCTTCCCGCATTATGTCGGGAAGCCCTCGGTTTTTTTGTGTTTTTGTTTTTCAAGGTATAGATAACTGTTTACTTCATGTATTTCTTTCCGTTGAGGATATAGGCACCGCTCTGTGGCTTACCGTTCAGCAGTCGGCCGCTGAGGTCGTAATACTTTTCTTTGCCGGTGCTTTCCGTTGCCTCCACCTGTTGCGTGCCGGTTGTTTCATCCTCGATGTCGAATGTGCCGTCGCTCTTGTTCTTGCAGATGAAGTTTGCCGTGCTGCCCACTGCCGCATACAGTGTGTCGCCTATGGCAAAGCAGTTGTCGCCTGCCGTGATGCCCGATACGTTGTAGGTAGTCAGCCTCAGCGGCGTATGCGTTCACTGTAGCGATGATGCTCATGAGCATCGTAGCTGCTATGTTTCTAAAGTTCTTCATAATATAACTGTTTTTTGTTTATTGATTTCTGAGACAGTCAGATGGTAATCATCATTCTTTCAAGTGCAAATTTACAGTTATATTAACGTATACACACCATCCCTCCCTCTTTTTCTTCCCACCTTGTTGCGACTGAACACAAAAGGAGCGACAGACATATAACGGAATCTGCTCCGTTATCTGTCGCATGTCTTGAAAAACTTTTATGGTAATCCAATGGAAAATTTAGGCAATGAAATCATCCAAACCGCCAAATTTATACCAAAATTGGCGGTTGTAACCGCTAAATTCAGTGTAAATTTGGCGGTTTGATTTTTTTTTCTTAACTTTGCAGACATAATAAATATATCATAATATTATGATTAAAAGGATTATAGAGAAGAATATATTGTCGGACATGGCTTATAAAAAGGTCATAGTACTGCTTGGTGCCCGCCAGGTAGGCAAGACAACGCTTATTGACATGTTGCAAAATCAAGACGTAAAATGTTTGCGGCTGAATTGTGATGACTATGACGACGCAGCATTGCTCGAGAATAAGACTTCAACGGAATTGCGAGCAATGCTGACAGGATATGACATGGTATTTATAGATGAGGCACAGCGTGTGAGGAACATCGGACTGACTCTGAAAAAAATTGGTGATCTAAAACTAAACACACAAGTGATTGTTACGGGCTCCTCATCACTTGAACTGTCTGACGACATCTGCGAACCAGCAACAGGTCGTCTTTTGGAGCATCATATTTTCCCATTGTCACTGAGAGAATTAAGCGAGCACAACTCAATGAAAGAGGAAACGCGTCTGCTTGAACAAAGGCTGATATACGGACTTTATCCCGAGGTGGTGACCACGCCAGGCAATGCAAAGCGCATGTTGATGACGCTGACAAACAACTATCTCTATAAGGATATTTTCGCATATCGCGGTATCAAGAAACCTGAAATCTTGCAGAAATTGGTGCGTGCTCTGGCTTTGCAACTGGGTTCGGAAGTGTCATACAATGAATTGTCAAACCTTCTGGGCATAGATAAGGAAACCGTAGAAAACTATATCGGTTTGCTTGAGAAGTGCTTCGTGGTTTTCCGGTTGGAGTCGTTCAGCCGCAACCTGCGCAATGAGATAAAAAAAGGGAAGAAGGTATATTTCTATGACAATGGCATACGCAATGCCGTACTATCGAACTTCGCGCCATTAGATGCACGCACTGATGCTGGTGCACTGTGGGAGAATCTGATGATAAGTGAACGACTAAAGCGCAATGCATACAGCAACAGTTACGCCCAAATGTATTTCTGGCGCACACATGAGCAGAAGGAGATAGATCTCATAGAAATGGAAGACGGAAAAATGCGCGCCTTTGAATTCAAATGGAATAGCAGGAAACAGCCTGCTGCCCCATCCCAGTTCGCCAACACCTACACAGATTCTTCATTTGAGGTCATCACACCAGACAACTTTTGGAGTTTCGTATGAGCATTATATAGGTAGATAACCATAGAATTTGCTTAATTCGTACCAACAAATCTTTTTTTGTTGTCGTCTATATCGCTGTACTACAGTAAAAGAATTGGTATGACTTCCTTCTCGGTTTGCAATCAGATTATAAACGGATAGCTATTCTTGTTAGACGGTCTTACAGTACCGATATTGTCTATGCAAATAAAACAATAGAGATAGCTGAGGGGATAGATTCTGTTGCATTTACAGTGCCCATATTATTTCTGATACTGACAAATATTAAGACAGAAATTTGTGAACAAATGACGCATGGATTTAGCACTCAAAATAGAGGTTAAAATAATTAACAATTCATAATGCATAATGCATAATCAAGTAAAACGCAACAAAAAAAGCGAATTATGCGTAATGATTATGAATTGTGCATTATGAATTGTGCATTAATTTGGGCCTTTTTACCCCATAATCAGCACCCGATTAGTGGGTAATTAGGGCTTGATTACACTGTAATTAGGGCCTGATTACAATAAGAGGAAACGGCAATTCTTTTCTTTTGTTGTGTATATTGCTGTATCACAGTGATATAGCAAAACATCGAAATTTTGGCGTATTTGCAACCAAAATTCACTTTGGTGATTTCTATCGCAAGGAATCGCAAGTTAAATACAAAGTTAATCGCTGAAAATCTGAAGTACTACTTCAGATTTTCAGCATTTTCTTTGGGCGTTCGGAATAAAATCATTACCTTTGTGACAGGTCAAAATATTATATTGTATTCCAGTTACTATTTTGTGGGAAAATATGGAACCCACGCTAAAAGCACATGACAAAAGAAAGAGACTACTCCATTGATTTGATAAAGATAATAGCCATGATGGGAGTAATGGCACTACATTCAATGATATACTATATCATTCCCGGAAAAACCGGACTGGCAGACATTCTCTATGACATGGGTATGGTCTCCATGCCTCTGTTTTTCATGGTCAGCGGATATCTCCTGATACCGCGCAAGACAAACAACTACAGATATGTCATGCGCAAGATATGGGGAATAGTGCGCTTCGTTACTATCGTGGTATCGGTGTTTGTCTTGTTCCGCGTACTATTTCATAAAGACGACTTCTTCAGCGTGATTTATGAATACCCTCATGCGTTCATTGGAACGGGACGGTTCTATGTGTTCTGGTATTTTACCGCAATAATGATGTGCTATCTGCTGGTTCCCTGGCTGTCGGTGCTTTATCACCGGTATTTCAAGCAGTATGCTTACGTGACAGTGCTATTGCTGATAGTGCAGTGCTTCTTCTTCTCAAACTCATTGACAAACAAGTTTTCCGGACATCTTTTCGAATATGACATCCTTGCGATATTCAGGATATGGTATACGATATTCTATTTCCTGCTCGGGGGAATGTTGGCACGCATCAAGGATGTGAAGATTCATGGTGTCTTAGTCTGTTTCTTGTTCTGCATAGCCCTGGCCTACAAAGAGGTCTTCGACAAAGTCATCGGCACTGAATTTGCTTCTCTGTTCTATTCCTCAGTACCTGTGCTGTTGCTTGTCACGTGTATGTTCATATACATCAAGGGGCTGGAAATCAAGAACAAACATGCCAGACTTGTCATAAAGGAGATGTCAAACCTTTTCCTGCCAGTCTATGCCATTCACAGTTTTATAATCGGACATCTGCCCCACCATCATTATGACGGTCTGGCCTGTGCACCGCTGATAACGCTGTTCGTGGTAATGTCTCTTTCACTGGGAATATCATTCGTGTTGATGCGTATTCCTATGATGAACAAGATTTTCAGAATATAATTGGGGACATGCGCACCCTGTAATAAAACGACAAGCACCTGACTGCATAGCGGTCAGGTGCTTGTCGATTTGTTATTAAAAAACTTTCAAGTTTATTCCACTTTCGGCAGTTTTGCCAGAGCCTCGGCGATGGTATCGTCGCTTGGGATGACGTCGGTCATAGTGCCGTTGTTGAACTGCTCGTAGGCGTAGAGGTCGAAGTAACCAGTGCCGGTGAGACCGAACATGATGGTCTTCTCCTCGCCTGTCTCCTTGCACTTCAGAGCCTCGTCGATGGCTACGCGGATGGCGTGGCTTGACTCTGGTGCTGGCAGGATGCCCTCAACGCGTGCAAACTGCTCTGCAGCGGCGAACACCTCTGTCTGCTCCACGGCGCGTGCCTCGAAGAGACCGTCGTGATAGAGCTGTGACAGGATAGGGCTCATGCCGTGGAAACGCAGGCCGCCGGCATGGTTGGCGCTTGGCATGAACTGGCTGCCCAGTGTATACATCTTTGCCAGTGGGCATATCATGCCGGTGTCGCAGAAGTCGTAGGCATACTTGCCGCGTGTGAAGCTTGGGCATGATGCTGGCTCTACGGCAATAACCTGATACTTAGCCTCGCCGCGCAGCATCTCACCGATGAACGGACTTACCAGACCGCCAAGGTTTGAACCGCCGCCGGCGCAGCCGATGATGACGTCTGGCTTGATGTCATACTTCTTCATGGCCTTCTGAGCCTCCAGACCGATGATGGTCTGATGGAGCAGCACCTGGTTGAGCACTGAACCCAGCACGTAGCGGTAGCCGTCCTGCTTCACGGCTGCCTCGACAGCCTCAGAGATGGCACAGCCCAGAGAACCTGTAGTGTCAGGATGCTCAGAGAGAATCTTGCGGCCCACCTCCGTAGTCATTGATGGTGACGGAGTGACGTTGGCACCGTATGTGCGCATCACCTCGCGGCGGAATGGCTTCTGCTCATAAGAGCATTTCACCATATACACCTGACAGTCGAGTCCGAAGTATGCACATGCCATTGACAGTGCCGTGCCCCACTGGCCTGCGCCAGTCTCGGTGGTCACGCCCTTCAGTCCCTGCTTCTTTGCATAGTAAGCCTGTGCAATGGAAGAGTTGAGCTTGTGTGAGCCAGAGGTATTGTTGCCCTCGAACTTATAGTATATCTTGGCAGGAGTGCCCAGTGCCTTCTCAAGGAAATATGCGCGTACCAATGGTGAAGGGCGGTACATGCGGTAGAATTTCTGTATCTCCTCAGGGATGTCGAAGTAAGGAGTGTCGTTGTCGAGTTCCTGTTTGTTCAGTTCTTCGCAGAAGATAGGCGCAAGGTCTGCTTCTGTGAGCGGCTGCAGTGTGGCAGGATTGATTAACGGAGCCGGTTTGTTCTTCATGTCGGCACGCACGTTGTACCACTGTGTGGGAATCTCATCCTCGGTGAGGTAGATTTTGTAGGGGATTTTCTGTTCCATGTATTGTGTTATTGTTTACTAATTAGTTCAGTATTACCATTAAGACGCAAAATTAATAATATTTTCTGACATAGACAAATAAAAGTATTTTTCTTTTGCATTTCTCTCGTTTTTTTCGTAACTTTGCCGATAAGTTGACGAACTTGACGAACGTTACCGCGTAACATTATCTTACAGATGAAGGAAAAACATAAGATACTTTTTGTGTGCCACGGCAACATCTGCCGCAGTCCGATGGCCGAGTTTGTAATGAAACGCCTTGTGGCTGATGCTGGTCTGGCAGACAGTTTTGAGATAGCATCTGCCGCCACGAGCACCGAGGAACTGGGCAACCCCGTTTATCCACCGGCACGCCGCAAACTGGCTGAGCACGGCATATCGTGCGAAGGAAAAACGGCGCGTCAGCTGACGCGCCGTGATTATGACCATTATGACCTACTGATAGGCATGGATCGCTATAACCTGCGCAACATGCAGCGCATGTGTGGCGGCGACCCTGACGGCAAGATACACCTGCTGCTGGATTATACCGACCGTCCGAACGACGTGGCAGACCCGTGGTATACGGGTAACTTCAATGCCACCTGGCGCGACTGCCTCGACGGTTGCAGGGCACTGTTGGAATTCATAATTCATAATGCATAATTCATAATGCATTGTGCATTATCTCATCTATCAGCGGCAGCACCACCTTGCGTATTACCTTCTCGTTGAGCTGGTGCTCGCCATCGAAGCGGCTGCACTGCGGATAGTGCTTGCTGAACAGACCGTAGGTGTTGCAAGTCTTGTCGTTGATGCCGAAGAGTCCCCAGACGTGCTGTATGTCCTCGTCGGTAAGGTTCTTAAACTGCTGGCGCTCCACCTGATTGTGGTGCTGTATCAGTTCGCGCGTGACGCGAAATGTCTTCTGGTTGTCCTTGCGTCGGTTGAAGAACTTATGTTCCCCCGTTTTCATCACACCGCTCATTGTTGACATGTTGACTGCAGGGTTCACGCAGATGCGCTTGAATCCGTGCATCTGGTGTGCATACATGCCGCCCATTGATGTTCCCAGTATGATGTCGGGCTGCTCCTGCTCGCAGAATTCGCGCAGGTAGGGTAGGGCATCGAGTGGGTCGATGGGTATGTCGGGTGCTATAACCTCGTCGTCAGGCATGAGGTGGCGCAGTGTCTCCACTGTGCCGCTTGCGCCCGATGAACCGAAACCATGAAAATAAATTAATTTCATCCTGTGTAAAATTGAAGAATTGAAAAGTTGAAAAATTGAAGGATTTAAGAGTTGAAGGATTGAAAGATTGAAGTTTCTTGATTTAGCGAACTTCAATTTTTCAATCCTTCAATTCTTAAATATTACTTAAGGTATTTCTTACCGCTCTGAATTAGCAGTCCGCGGCTGTTGTCGCTTATGCGCTGTCCACCTGCATTGTATGTGGCACCATCCGCAGCCTTGGCTGCATCTGCCTTAGCCACTTTTACAGCATCAGGAATATCTTCAGCCCAGCGGGTAACCTGGAGTTTTGTAATAAAGAGATTCGTTCCTATTTTCTGTCCACGCGTCATCTTTATAACCTTCTCTCCGTTGGCACCAGCCGTCAGTGCATAGCCACGGGTATTGGGCTTAAGGCTTCCACTGTAGATGTTGTTGAAAGAAACACCGTCGTCAACGACACATGTGCCGCTCAGTATGTATGGAGAAGACTCTGCAGCAGTGCTCTTCGTCACGTATGCAGTAATCCATACGGAGTCGCCAGTCTCGATAGGCTCGTCAAGGTCGATCTGAATGAATGTGGCATTGTTTGACGGGCTGTTGTTCATGTTTGTCGATCTGCCGTGCAGTGAGATGGTGTAATAGTCAACACTGTTTACGGTGTTCCTGTAGTTCACGCGGTTTGTGGCAGAGGACGTAGCATTCTGCATAGATGCAATGCCGCCAGTCTCAATAGCAGTACCATCAGGCGACTCCCAAGAGTAAAGCACGTTGCGGCTGTAGGTCTTCGGCTTTGGACGGTCTTCGCCGTCAGCCAGGATATACAGCTTGCCATCGGTGAACAGGGTAGAAGTGTCCCATACGAGGCCATCGCCTGGTGATGCCGGTGAGATGGTGAACGAACCGCTTGCAGTTGTAGGAACCTTGGCAAACACCTGAATATAATTATTTTTCTCAAACGGCACAGTGACGTTGGTCATATCAATCTCTAGCACAGCGCCATTCTGCACGTTGAGAGTTGTCACGGCGAAGTTGTTCTGTGCGTATGACTTCTGATCATTATTGACTACTGGTACTACCATTGTCGAACCGCTCTGCATAGTCAGCGTTGTGAGAGTGAGTTTCTTTCCGCTTGTTATGGTGTCGCCCGCGACGATGGTGCCTCCGTTCTGCACGGTGACAGGTCCTGCAATAGTACCCTCGCCTTTGAGTGTAGCCTCGCTCTTCACGTAGTATGCACCAGTGCCGCTGTTCTTACCGTCAATGATGAGAGTGCCGGCATTGACGTTAGTTGTTCCTACGTATGTATTGTTGCCTGTCAGTCGCCAAAGGCCAGTTCCCACCTTGGTGATGTTGTTTGTGGTAGAGTTATAGCCT
The DNA here is from genome assembly GCA_017413085.1 of Prevotella sp. Lineage (GTDB taxonomy): Bacteria > Bacteroidota > Bacteroidia > Bacteroidales > Bacteroidaceae > Prevotella. Next base: position 9,812 of record JAFPVC010000046.1, on the reverse strand, counting down.
TTTGCACAGCAATTGTTAGTAATGGTGCCATGGAAGGTCTCATCAGAGTTAGAACCTCCGATTGTCCAGTTACATACAGAAGTGTTAGTTTGCTTCGATGAAGCATTGAGATAAGTGCCGGCGTCGCCTGACAGACCTCCTATAAATCCATTGCCGTTGGTTTCCCACATACACATCTTGGCATTGCCCTTGAGTTCAACCTGCGTCGTTGGCATATTGAAACTGTGTTCCGAGAGGAAAAGCGAACCCCAGGCATCGGTGCTGACACCGTTGGCAACTATCTTTCCGGTAAAGTTCTCCATCTTCGGATCAAAATACTCACGCAGGTAAGGTATCACGTATTCAAACGTGCCGGCACCTGTTATTACGCACTTGGTTGAGCAGTTGCGGTTTGGTGCGAAATAGCTGTATGTGCCTTCCTCCACCTCGATGGGGAATGAATAGGTTTCGTAGCCACTTGACTCACCCTTGGTTTTGAGCGTTCCGCCAGCCAGTATAAGCTTTGATGAAGAACCTATGCCGTTCTTTGAAATGTCGGTGGTTGACAGGTATACCGTGCCGCTCTTAATCCTTGTTGCGCCAGTGTATCCGAAGAATTTAGTTGTGCCGATGGTGAACTGGCCGGGACCTTCGAATGTCAGTTGGCCAGAACCCTCAAACGTGCCGTTGAGAGTCAGAGTGTTTGCAGTCTTCAGTGTTGAGTTGCTGCGAATCTGCGCATTGCGGTCAGTTGCTGCGGCAGCTCCCGTGTAGCTGAATGTACCGCCGTCGAATATCCAGTTCTGGGCAAAGTTTCTTGATGCACCGATGGATGAGGACATACCACCGTCGGCAATTGCACTGAACTCTATCGTGCCGTCGTGGTTGACGGTAGCGCCAGTGTAAGAGCTCTTGCCATTGAGTACCAGTGTGCCGGTGTTGCCTTTATTTACAGAGCCTTCTCCACTTATTTCTCCGTTCAGTGTCAGCGTGCCTGTGCCATTAGCTACTACTGCTGCAGGTTTTGGCGCGCCCGTCACTGCTAACGTCTGTACTGCATCAGTATTCAGAAGCACGTTGTCGCCATCAATGAAAGCGCGGTTCTCCAACCAAGCGTCTGTCTCGTAATTCCATGCAGTCTGTCCTTCTGCCAATGTAAGCGTAGCCTCGTAGGAGTCGATATCAACCAGTCCCACCTCTATTGGACGTGTGCTTGCATAAACTTTCGCATAGTCAGACTTAACCTCTTCACCTTCGTTGCTGCCGTATGCACAAACGCGCAGATTATAGAACGTGCCGTCCTGCAGGTTGTTCACGACGTATGACGTACTGTTTGCACTGACGCGCTCTATTTCCTGATAGTCGCTGCTGCCGTCGGCTGCCATCTCAATGATGAAGCCTTCCTCCTCGTATGTATAGTCGCGCCATGTAAGAGTAATGGTTGACGAAGTAGATTTCGCAGCCTCAAGAGTGATAGGCGCGCGCAGGAAGTAGTCGCGGTCATCAGCTGTTATGCCGTTGATGTAGTTTTCGATGTTGAGATATCCGTTGGCAGCCGTTACCGTGGCATCAGCGACCGCCGGGTTGGTGCCGTTGGCTTCCTCCCATGCGTCGGGCATGCCATCGCCGTCGGTGTCCTGCTTCTTTACGCCGGTATACCATGCCCATGTGCTTGGCGAGCCGATAGGCAGGCCCTCTTCGTTGGAGATGATAGAACCCAGCGTGCCATACGACATGAGTTCGTCAATCAGGAAGCAGTCGGTCTGATCGCGGTATGGCAGTGATGCACCCACGGTAGGAATGTTCATGGTGAGCAGTTCGTCGCCGTTGTATTTCTCAAGGTATGGATAAGGATAAGGAGTGCTTACCAAGTCGCCACCACCGTTTGTAGTCACGAGCGATGGAGCAAATACACCGTCCATGTTAGAATCCTGCCAGTTGTCCTCGCCATAGAAGTGGAAAAGGCTGTTTCCGCCGCCAAGTCCGCTGCCGCCGTTAGCAGGGCCGTTGACAAAGAGGTTGGACTCTATGTTTACATAACTTGTTCCCTCACTGTCGCCGCCAAGGATTACGCAGCCGTTCTTCCAGTTGTAGACCACGTTGTTCACATACTGACAGGTGCCCTTGATTTTGTTGTTGCGGGTAGAGTTGTCAATGTAGAGGTTGCGATAGAGCGTGATGGAGTCGCTCTGAATCAGTCCGCCGGCAGAGTGGCTCATCAGTCCCTGACCAAAGATGTTGTTCTGCAGGGTGATATACATAGGCTGCGAACCCTTGCCGTCGGGGTTGATGGAGAATGTCTCATCAAGACCCCATGAAAAAGAACAGTGGTCGAAAATCATGTTCTGTCCGTTGGCGATGCCTGCACAGTCCTTGCCGCTGGTACCGTTGTGTCCCATGCGCCAGCGTATGTAGCGCACGATGATATTGTCGGAACCCGAGAAAGAGCAGCCGTCACCATATACGGTGATACCCTCGCCCGGTGCGGTCTGTCCTGCCACGTAGAGATTCTTGGCAAAAGTCATGCGGCTTGAGATTTGGATAACGCCCGAGACATCGAATACCACGATGCGGTTAGGCTGGCTCACGGCATCGCGCAGAGAACCCGTGCCAGAGTCGTTGAGATTGGTAACATGATATACTGTTGCAGAAGATGTAGCGCGTGCGCCCTTGGCGAAGCGTCCCCAACCTGCCGCTCCGGGGAAGGCGAGAAGATCGTCGGCGTGTGCAGCCGTCATGCTCATTAGTCCTGCCATCAGCAGGGAGAAGAATTTTGTTTTAAGTCTCATTAGTTCATTGATTATCTTATTAGTTTTGTTTTCGTAAGGTTTATTTTGCAAAGTTAAGAAAAAAAGAGCAAACTACCAAAAAAAACTCAAATTTCAAAAGAAAATAAGGTAATGTGCAAGTTTTTTTGTACTTTTGCAGAGAATTTTAATCAAAAGAAGAAAATAAGTATTATGCGATCAATACCAGTAATTACAAAAAACCTGCTTATTATCAATGTGATATGCTATCTCGCCTACCTTGTTTTGGGTGGGCGCGGCATAGACCTTAACGACATCTTCGGACTGCATTACTTTCAGGCCGCAGACTTCCGCATATACCAAGTGCTGACGTATATGTTTATGCACGCATCGTTTGAGCATATCTTCTTCAACATGTTTGCCCTGTGGATGTTCGGCGGCGTGATAGAACGCACATTCGGACAAAAACGTTTCCTTATATATTATATGGTGTGCGGACTGGGTGCGGCACTCTGTCAGGAGATTTCACAGTTTGTTCAGGTCTACCTGATGGTGGCCGACCAGGGGGCCACGCTCTCTGACATGATGAACCTCTCGATGCCAGACCGCATGGCACTGAATGCCCTGACTACCGTGGGCGCGTCGGGTAGCATCTATGGCATATTGCTTGCCTTCGGCATGACATATCCTGAGGAGCGCATGTTTATATTTCCACTGCCCGTGCCTATCAAGGCAAAGTGGTTTGTGATAGGCTATGCCGCCATAGAGGTGGCACTGGCTCTGGCGCAGAACGGCGACGGTGTGGCCCATGTGGCGCATCTGGGCGGTATGCTCTTCGGCTGGATACTGCTCAGGATATGGCGCAGGACGAAGCCTGGGTTCAATGGCTGGGACGGCTATGAGGTAAAGGACAGTTCAAAGACCATACTGGGACGTATACGCAGTTGGCTGCACCTTGACAAAGACAATGACGTTGACGAAGACCTGAACTATGGTCACAAGAACACTACCTCGAAACATCAGCAGGACTGGGAGTATAACGAAAAAAAGAGCAAGGAGAAAAGTGAGCGTGAGGCAAAGATAGATGCCATACTCGACAAGATTCGCCAGTCGGGTTATGCCTCGCTCACAGAGGAGGAGAAGAAAACGCTTTTTGACCAGAGAAAGTAAAGACTATGAAGAAGATATTATCCAAAACCATACTGGCGGCATCGCTGCTCTCTGGTCTCGGACTGCTGTTTACCGGCTATGCAGGATTTCTCAATCCCAACAGTTGGTCGTGGCTGTCGCTCGCCGGCTATGGTTTTCCCGTGTTCCTTGTGCTCACGGTGGCATGCCTCGCGGTATGTGCACTGATGAAGAAACGCTACCTCGGCATTCCGTTCCTGTTCCTGCTGGCAGCCTATCAGCCGGTTACGCTCTACTGCCCCGTGCATCTGTCAGGACTGACCCGCGAGGCACAGTTTACCGACAGCACGTTTACCGTGATGAGCTACAATACGTATAACTGGGCACGGGATCACAAGGGCGAATACCGCAACATGCACCCCAACAAAATAATAGAATACATAGGGTCACGTCCGGTTGATGTGGTGTGCTTGCAGGAGTCCACCTACGATGAATATGCCTCAAAAGAAATTGACAGTATATTGAAAAAGGACTATCCCTACGTTGACACGATACACGGCTACAGCGGTACCGTCGCAATGATAGTAAGCCGTTATCCAATAGTGCGCCACCAACTCATAGAATACGAGACAAAGGCCAATACCTCGGGTGCCTTCTGGATAAACTACAAGGGACAGGAAATAATAGTGGTGTCGTGTCACTTGCAGACCATGGGCTTCAGCATGAGCGACCGCGAGGAGTTTGGCGAGATGATGCACGGCCAGCGCAGTCAAAGGCATGAAATCAAGAACACGTCGCGCACCATTATGGGCAAGATACTGCGCGCAACCAAGAAAAGGGCTGGACAGGCTGAGGCTGTGGCAGAATTCCTGCGTAGCCACAGCGGGGAGCGCATGATAGTTTGCGGCGACTTCAACGACATCCCGCAATCATATACCTACAACACGATAATCTCAGCACTTGACGAGCGCGGCTCACTGACCGACTGTTTCCGCCAGACGGCTTTCGGTCCCGGCTACAGTTACAGCCACTTCGGAATGCGTGCCAGGATAGACAACATACTATGCTCACAGCATTTTGAACCGCGTGCATGCACGGTAGATCGTTCAATCGACATGTCTGACCATTTCCCCATAATCAGCCAACTATGTCTACGATAATATATCCATCACCAATATTCGGCCCAGTGCACAGCCGCCGTCTCGGCGTGTCGCTCGGCGTCAACCTCATGCCGGGCGACGGCAAGGTGTGTTCATTCGACTGCGTATACTGTGAATGTGGATTCAATGCCGACTTCCGACCGAAGGAGAAGCGGCCGACACGTGATGAAGTTCGCCAGTGTCTCACCGATGTGCTGCGCCAGCGCCATGAGCAGGGACAGCCGCTCGATGTGATAACCTTTGCCGGTAATGGCGAACCCACGGGCCACCCCGATTTCGCCGCAATAATAGGTGACACCATAGAGGTGCGTGACCGTTATTTTCCAGAGGCCAAGGTGTCGGTGTTGAGCAATGCCACCTTTATTCACCGTCAGGATGTGCGCGAGGCACTGATGCGCGTTGACAACAACATACAGAAACTCGACACTGTAGATGCTGACTATATCAACCGAGTGGATCGTCCTGTCAGTCCTGCTTACAACGTGCAGGATGTTGTGAATGACCTCTGTCAGTTCAATGGTCACGTGATTATACAAACCATGTTTATGGACGGCACTATGGCCGACGGAACAGACGTAAGCAATACCTCCGAGCACTTCCTGAAGCCGTGGATTGAGGCACTGCAGCGCATACGTCCGCAGCAGGTGATGATTTACACCATTGACCGCGAGACACCTGCCACTGGCTTGCGAAAGGCTACACCCGACGTGCTCAACGCCATACGCGACAGGGTAGAGCGCGAGGCAGGTGTGCCGTGTCAGGCAAGCTACTGACACTCACGCCCAGCGGAAACGCTGACGAAGCCATACTTTAAGCACCGGGTCAGAAATATGAATACCAGACTCCAGGTCTTCCACCAGTTCACGTTCCAGCAGGGCAGCACGTATGCGGGGAATGTTTGAAGGAGAACCAAGGTTGTATTCCTCACGTACTCTGGCAGTACCGAAATCTGTGTGTACACCGTCAATGATGGCGCGTAGGAAATTGAGCTGATAGGTGGTGAGATGCTCCGTCTTTTCTAAAAACAGCGAGGTGTTCTCGTCAAGCAGGTCACTGTATGCTTGGTCTATGTCGGCAGGCGTGGCTGCGTCATTGGTGGCAAGCAACGTGTAAAAAGCCAGTTGCTGCACATAAGATGAATGGTTCTCCACCCTATTGCATATCTCTGCTGCCATGTCTTCTGACAGCATCTTTCCCTCATTAGCGAAGCGACTGCATAGATACGGCAGCCAGTCTTCCGTAGGGATGACTCCAAGCTGCATCATGGAGCCAAACTTGTAAAACGGTTTGCTGCGCTGCTGAAACAGCGAACTGAGCATGTTGCGCTTGCTTCCGTATAGACAATAGGAAACATTCTGCTGGTGCTGCCATACGGTGCGAAGGCGTTTCTGTACGGTCAGTGTATCCGGGAAATCACCTATCTGCTGAAATTCGTCTATGCACACTACTATGTGCCATCCCTTGCGTTGTGCGATGATTTCAGGCAGGTTGAGTATCTGCTCAGGTGTATGCGTCTTTGGAGTAATGCCCAACGATACGCTGTATTCCTGCATTGGTTCTGGCGAGAAGGACAGTCGTGGAGTGATTCGTGTGAGAAACTCCTGTGCTGTCTGTCGCCATTCCTCGATACGCGACGATGTTTGCTGCAATACAGCAGCGGCAAACATGTTGTAGAAATCATATTCGCTGCGACAAGAGAATATATCCATCTTCACGACATGCAATTCGCTGCTTTCTACGCTGTTCGCTACATGGTTGACGAGTGAGGTCTTGCCGATGCGTCGCGGAGAAATCAGTATTGTGTTTACACCATACTTGAAATTTGCTGACAGTCGCTCAATTTCTTTTTCCCTGCCTATAAAATGGTCGTTGCCAACGGCTACACCAAAAACAAATGGCTTTTTCATACTCTTAATGTTTTTTGGTAGATAATGTTTTCAGTGGCAAAGTTACAAAGTTTTTTTCATATACACAAGTTTGTGTAACACAAGTTTGTGTAACACAAACTTGTGTGAGTGGTTATCAGCTCTGTTTCAGGGATTTAAGAATTGTAAATTGTGCATTTTGCCTATAATGATTACTGCATCATCAGCGACTTTCACACCACCCTGCCAACCAAATTATTTTTTTTAATAATTTTTTTTGCATAATCAGTGTTCGTTGACTTTAACATATAATACCCATGTAATGCCCATATAATCTTTCATTAATTATTAAATTCGTGCAATTCGTATAATTCGTAGTAGAGAATCCTTGTGCGCAGCCAATCCGTTCAATCTGCGCAATCCGCATTCGGGAGGTGAAAAGTATAGGGTCAAAGGTCAAAACTCCCATGCAGTCAAACCGTAACTTGTATTTTTCACTCTTCACTTTGAGCGTAGCGAGTTTCACTTTTCAATCCTTCAACCCTTCAATTTTTCAATCCTTCAAAGGCTTCTCACCTTGTGGTATTTTTGTCCAAATCTCTACTTTTTGCCCACATTTGGACAAAAATCGCCTCATTTTCATCCAAATCTCTACTTTTTGGTCACATTTGGATAAAAATCGTTGGTAGTTTGTTGAAAAAGAATTAATTTTGTAACCAAAACAATAATATAGTATGGATAAGCTTATAGGACGCGAGCGCGAATTTGATGAATTAAAATGGGCGATGGAATCTCAACGCTCAGAGCTGATAGTGATGTATGGTCGCCGTCGAGTAGGTAAGACATTCCTTGTGCGGAGGTTTTTTAACGACACATATAGTTTTCACTATGTAGGTGCACACAAACAAAGCAAAGAGGCACAACTGCAAAATTTCAGGGAGGCTCTCTTACAATATGGAATAAAAGAGAAAATTCCTGATAATTTAGGCAATTGGCATGATGCTTTCTTGTGTCTTGAGAAACATCTGGAGGGTTGTAAGGAGGCACGCAAGGTGGTTTTCTTTGACGAGATGCCTTGGATGGATACGCATGGCAGCGAATTCCTGGCGGAGCTGGAATATTTCTGGGCAAACTGGGTGCAAAATCGCGATGACATAGTCTTTATAGCCTGTGGAAGTGCCACAAACTGGATGAAAGAAAAAATAGAAGACAACCAGGGTGGACTACATAATCGCATAACCCACCATATCTACTTGCGACCATTTTATTTAAAAGAGTGTAAAGCCTATCTGGAAGAACATGGTTTCGAATGGGATGACTACCAGATTCTGCAATGCTATATGCTGTTTGGTGGCGTTCCTTATTATCTGAGCCTGCTGCGTCCATACCTTAGTCTGCCAGAGAATGTGGATTCACTCATATTTCGTCGTGGTGGAGATTTGTGTAATGAATTTGACGAACTCTATAATGCATTGTTCAACAAGGCGGACAGGTATATCAACATCGTTAAGCTTCTTGCCACAAAACGCCAGGGATTTATGCGTGCAGAGATAGAAAAAGCAACTGGTTACAGTGGAGGGGGCCTGACCAAGATGCTTGATAACCTGGAACGTTGCGACTTCATTACATCTTATGCCCAGTATGGCAATAAAAACAAACTTACGCTATATCGCCTGGCAGACTTCTATACATTATTCTATCTACGCTACGTAGATGGGAACAATTCAAGAGACGAACAATATTGGCAACATCATTTTACAGACAGAAGCGTAGAATCATGGGAAGGCTTTACATTTGAAGAGGTATGCCTACACCACCTTCCACAAATAAAACAAGGATTAGGGATTTCTGGCATGGCAACAGAAGCCTCATCATGGCGCTTTGTCCCTGCACAAGGAGACCAACGTAAGGGAGCACAGATAGACTTGGTGATTAAGCGGGCAGATAAGATTGTTCACTTAATAGAAATGAAATTCAGCGAGCGTCCCTTTGTCATAACAAAAGAATATGAGGAGCGCCTACAACAACGTAAGAATTTGTTTATGGAGCTTACAAACCTAAAGCGTGGTGCTGTACATACATTCATAACACCAGTTGGATTGAAGAAAGGCATCCACACAACATTCGTACACAGTCAACTGACAGCCAAGGACTTGTTTGGATGAGAATAATCTTTACTCAGCTTTCACAAGCCTTATAATAAATTAAGGTGTGAACCCATTAGTTGGATTCACACCTTAATTTATATACAGATGCCTTTGCGAGCCATTTCAGATGTATGGCGTTGTCATCCCTGCGCAGCGATGTTGGCGACTGCCTCTGCCTCTATACCGTCGAGGATGAAGAGGACGGTAACGGGTTCGTATATCATATGCTTGAACTGCAACAGCTGGATGGCGGCAAAGGAACCGTCGCGCGAGCGGCACAGCTCAAGCATGTAGTTGCCGTTTACCGTGGGCTGTGCGCTGAACTTGCTCAGTGACTGCAGCATAACGTCACGCTGGCTGGTGAGTATGTGCAGCAGACGCTCACCGTCGCCGGGTGTGTACTCTATCTTCCTTGCCTCTATCACGCTATGCGTGGGTGCATAGAACGCAGTGGTGCGCAGTCCAAACCATGATGATTTTGTCACTATACGGTTATCCTTACGGATGGTGTCCCACATCCGCATATTCTTTATATTTGCCATCTTTGTCAAATGTCTTTGTTTGGTTATTACTAAAAACCTCCCTCTATCTACCATAAACAAAAAACGCAGCCCACCTGCGGAGACACGTTGAGTTTGCAAAGTAGAGTTAAAGTGTGTGTCTCCGCAGTAAGACTGCTATATTATAATAATGTGACTAACAAAGAAGGCGCCTCAACGCTATGACGTAGTACAAGCGTGGAGACGACACACCCACCGTCCGCATCGCCAGGGTGCGGTCAGCCAT
>JAFPVC010000045.1 GCA_017413085.1 Prevotella sp. | reverse complement strand
ACCTTTTCTATGCCTATATGATGCAATTTCCTGACCTCGGCTGTCATTGCCGCCTCTATCTCACGCAAAGAGTCGAAACGCATGATTACAGCGAAGAGCATGGTAAGCAGGTGAGTGTACCCGTCAAAGCTCTTCACATACCTCTCACCGCCGTTTTTACGGCTAATTTCAAGAATTTTAACACGGTCAAGCGATTTTATTAGCTGACCATACACCGGCTGTCCGAAAAAATGTGTACTTTTGCCCATGGTTATGTTTGTTTTCTAGTCAACTGCAAAGATAGCCAAAAAAGGGCTGACACCAATACAAGTGCCAGCCCTAATTTGTTAATGGGCCTTCAATGTTTAGCGGACAGTAATAAAATAATTAGTATAATTCGTTTCAAGAATTTCCTAGGACACTATTCGGATAATTCGGTAATCCGGGACTAAGATTCTCAGACGACCACAGATGGCACTGATTAAACGGATTTTTCAATAAAAGAAATTATGATTAATTATGATAATTCGTGTCAAAAAATAGCATAATTCGTGTCATTCGAGTGATTCGTGTTCAAGACAAACAACGGATTGGACTAATTTCGACCACAGATTAAACTGATTAATCAGATTTAGCTTGCACCACATAGCCATTGCACTGATTGTAAAAGGATTACACAGGATTTTCCAGGACACTATTCGGGGAATTCGGTAATCCGAAACAAACAGCCATACATTCATGACCGGGAAAATGAACAAGATGCACATCAAATATTACTTTATTCCACAATCACCCATTTGTCACTGATGCCGTAGCCGCACCAATAGCCGTAGCCGCCGGAGATGTTTGAATGGATGTTCTGCGTATACGGCACGAAGAAATTACCTGATTGTGACATACTGGACTGGTAGCCTGTCCAGAAATCGTATGATACACGGTCCATTGTGGCAAGTCGTAAGCATACAGTGTCGCCTACGCTGAAAAAAGACGAGATGTCTTTGCCTTCTTTTATAGTGGACATCTTAGTGCAGGCATGGCTTACCTGCTTTTCCTCAGGATTAGTCTGGAATACACCAAGAGCACTCATGGTAAACTGCTCTGCGTCTGTACCGCATTTATAGAATATACCATAGTAATGTCCTGTATCTTGCGGGTTGGAGAAGTTAACATATATATTCCGTAGTTTCTCGTCATTAGTGATATGTCTTTGCTCTATGTCGTCTATCAGCACAGGTTCTGGAATTGTGGTAACAGCCTCCGCATAGTATTCCTCTTGCTTTACGGTAAGATGATAGGTATGCCCTGGCTCACCCCTGATATCCGTGGTGGTATATATGTATGGAGGTATGTAATTGTTGTTTCTCATGCCTGTAAGAACCACCTCACGCTCTCCGTCGTCTATAGCTACACGCGCCCAGTGCAGTATATGATCTGAAAGTGAACTGATTTTTTTCGTTTCCATACTTGGTTGCAGGGTAGTGCTTACCATCACTATTGGGTATTGCCCGCTTGCTATCCACCCCTCAACAACAAGTCGCGAGGGAATATCATCATTAATATAATTGTCATCAGAGCAAGTTGTTGTCAATAATGCTGCAAGCGCAAAGCAGAAAAGAGAGTACTTTTGTTTCATTAGAATTTCATATAGTAACTTATAGACGGCATTACCCTCACTACAAACCGCATTCTTGTATATCTGAACTCTTCTTCATTCCAATGCATATAGTAGAATATGTCATTCTCATGCGCTGTCATATTGTATATTGAAAGGTTAATGCCGTGGTCTTTTATGTAACGTACAGGGTGAAGATGATAGTTTATAGAAATATCAGTCCTAAAAACCGGGCGAAGCCTATTGGCATTGTGCTCTGCAAATTCAGCCATCAACCTTTGTCCGAGCAGACTGTAATGCTTCGGAGCTGTGAATGGCGTACCCGTAGCATACACCAGAGTCATCCCGACATCCCATCTTTTGCCAAGACTCGTAGTGACCACAGCGTTCAACTCGTGTGTTCGGTCATGTGATGAAGGAAAAGTTCCGTTCAAATAATTTGTATTGTAAGTTCTCTGCGCACGACTCAGGGTATAACCTATCCAACCTCTTATCCTGCCTTTGTTTTTTGTAAGCAACAGACTGATGCCGTAGTTGTGACCTTTGCCCATGTGAAGCAGGTCTGACAGGCTATAGTCTGCGTCTAAGTAACTGTATATGTCGCCGGAATATTCTGACTGCTCGATGACATATCGGTTATAGGCCTCAAGGGTAATGGTATATCGATTATGAAGAAGCGACTGACGAATCATCAGTGATATGCCATGCGCTGACTGTGGCTTAATGTTATACATTCCGCTGCTCACGAAATACTCCATCGGGGTATTAATTGTTGACAAACCCGTTTGGTGCAGGTATTGATGTCGCAGAGACCATCCGAGGGAAATGTCTGTATTATGTGACAGTTTCCACTTTATGGAAAGCGACGGTGACAAGTGTATCCAGGTAGAGCTACTGCAATGATACAATGTGCCACGCAATCCACCCTCAGCAGACAGTGTGCCTGATATGGCGTAATTACGACCTGCGTATGCAGAGATCTCATAGGCGGAGGTCGTAACTTTGCCCCGGTGTAACTCTTCGTATGATGTCCTGACCTCTGGCATGTGAGGTTGTATCCAGTATGCTGAGGCATCAATCCCGGCAGTCCAGTTGCTACAGCTTATATTAAGTTTGTTACCCACTTCGGCGATTGATGCAGGCAAAAATACTGACAAGTCGGGCATATCAAGCCGACTGTTGTTGTGGTAACGAGTAAAATATGTGTTGTTCACAAGTGTGAAATACTCGGATACATGTATCCACTTAGCGGCAGTCATAAAGTTTCCCCACTGCATTTCAATGTCAGTCTGCATGTCTGTTATACCCATAGACGCATTATCATTGCCTGCATAGATGTTTATAACCAAAGAGTTACTTTCGTCCATCTTATTGCGCCACGTGATGTTGGCATCATAAAATGAGTATCTCATTGATTGCTCATTATTCTTTAGGAAAGAGCCGTAAAGCAGGTTCATGTAAGAGGCGCGAAGCGATAATGTCAGCTGAGAACTCTGTGTCGTGGGTATTCTTACCGTAGCCTGCGATGATATGGGACCTATTGCTCCTTCGCCGGTTATACTGTCACTGCGTGTGGCATGAGTCAGCATATCCACCTCGCCGCCAAGCATGTTTGGCGACTCGGCAGTGGCGATAGTTTTGCTGAAACGCATGGTCTTGAAGTGGCTGGCGTTGAAAATGGAAAACAGTCCCAGCAAGTGTGACACCCCATACAACGGTGTGCCGTCTATACTCAGGCGGTTATGTTGATTGTCAAATCCTGCTATATGCAGCCCGGCGTCATATTCTCCGTTGGTGCTTATGCCTGGCATCTGCTGCAGGTGGTGAAGCGGGTCGGCATCTCCGAGGATTTTCGGAAGGCTCTTCATCATCTGCATATCCCACAGCATAGAGCCGTCAGATGATATACGTAGACTGCCAGCACTGCTGTTTCCATGCACAATGACGGAATCGAGCTTTACCGCACTCGGTTCCGTCTGTGCATATATAACAGCAGTTGCTGTCGTCAGCAGTATCATTATTAGTATTTTCACTTCAGCTGATTCTCTACGTTCCTTAGGAATGTTTCGATTTTATCATAAACATTTTGGAAAGTTGTTTCACTGAAATAGTCCTCCACTAAATATGAGCTTCCGTCATGGAACTGTAATATAGGCGTAATGTCATACGTGTAGTAGTCTGTATAGGTATCTGAGTTGTACATATACACACTTTTGCTTGAGGGCTTTATTCCAAATTTAAGTATTGCCTGGTGTGCGTCACCTCCGTTGTTGGTCAGATAACCGTTTGTACAGTTGTTCATCTTTGTAGCGCAGTTTTTTACTATCGTTTCATCTTCTCTATAGTCATTTGCCTCATCAATCGCCTCAAATATAGGTCTTGCCTCATTTACCGTTATGTGTACTTGCAAACGGCCCAGTATGTCTACCTCGACAGTCCCCTCGGCATTACTTGTCTTTACATTTTCATTAAACCTATCCCACTTTGATGCATTTCCTATCAGAGGTTCGTTTGACGTGGTGGTTGCGGAGCCTCTGAACTTTTCTTTTATAAGTATCTTGCCATTTTTCTGTACGGTAGTGTTTGCATATACACCTCCGTCTTTATTCGGCATATAGCAGAATTGAGTACTTACAATAGTTTCTTTGTCACTTTGTGGAGTAATTCGCACAAGTGCGTTCCCCTCTGTACTGCTCAGTGGCGTGGGGCTATAATTCTCACCTGTATTATTCAGTGCGGTGATATTAACCTGACACTTCACTTTCTCCTCTCCGTTACGTGTCAACAATACGTTGGAGACTTTAGGGACTTCAATGATATAGTAACGCTTATCGTATGTGGTGATATAGTCACCCTGTACAGTTTGCGAATAAGTATAATAACTTGTCTTTCTTATGTCTGTATATACGCGCCCCATTTTACCCTGTGCACTGGCAGTTAGCAACCACACTGCATTGTGTGAATCTGTATATTCCATGATGAGATTGTCGCTTTCCGCAATTTTTTTCCACTTTCCACCGTATGATGCTGTGTACTTACCTTTAACATTAGTAGCAGACACAATCACGTTGTAGTAATTTATAACTTCGCTGTAAGCACGTGTGATTGCCGTTTCCTCAAAAAGTAGGTCAGCCAAGTCATCAAGCTCGCCCTTATCCAATTTCGCAATTTCCTTGTAAACTTCGGTCAACTGCTCTGTCTCCGTAGCATTGAGGTAGCTGTTCAGCACTTGTCCTGTTTCCTCAATGAATTTCTTCTCTTTAGAGTCCTCGATTAATGTTTTGCCGTCGCCGCCGGTATTGCCCACGCCTGTACCATTGTCGTCGTTACGGTCAACGATGCCGTCAATGCCGTTTCCATTGTCTGCCAAATCATCAGAGCTGGTTCCGCATGAGGAGATGATGCCGCCTGCTAACAGCAGACTTGCCAACGACATAAAGAAAAATCTTTTTTGTCTTTCCATAATTGTTGAAAATACTAAAGGCGAATCCTAATGTCTCCCATCAAATAGAACCACCAAGTTAAACATATACGATATAGGGATACAAAAAAGCGGGGAGATTGTCCTTACTCATCTTAATGCTGGTATCGGCAAACACCATAAACGAAATGAATAACTACAAATCACCCTCGCCGTATATGCTCGAGCAATACAGCGAGGGCTGTATGCATACGTACACATACAAACTAAAGGCGAACCGTTAGTCCTTCATATCCTTCGTTTAACTGAAATTTTGCCGATTTCGCATTAAAGGAATGAAGCGCGGAACGCTTTCTTGACCACCTGGCTGTCTTTTGTGTTTTTACACGAACGCTCCAAATGGTAGTGCAAAGATAAACATTATTTTTAATTTAACAAAATTTTTATAAAAAAAATTTTGTTGCGTGCTTACTTACTAATCTTTTTTATCACCACCGCAGTTTCTTTTACTCAATTTTCTTTTTGCTTGCAGGGAGAAATGATGATTTTGTCCTATTCAGAGGCTTGTTTTAAGTCGAAATAAAGGACTGTTTTTTGAAAAAGTTTACGACTGGTCAGTTATATCGGCATTCTCAGCGAGTTGTAACTCTTTGATTTTCAATAAAGGCATAAAAAAGACAGTGTAATATGATAGCTTTTAGGGCTTAATAGCTATCATATTACACTGTAAAACGTGCCTTATATCACTTCTGCACCTTCCTCCAGTTTCTCCACGTCCTGCCGGTGGTTCTCTTTTCTCTTTTCTCTTTTTTACAGTAGTGGTGGCGGACTTCGTAGTTGTGGGGACGGTCTCTTCTCTTACCACGTTGGTGGGTTGCGTGCCCCATGAAGTAGTATAGGCATTGCTTGTCTCCTCACCGGTGATGTTCAGCGTGCGGTTTACCTGGCGAGGCTTGTCGCGCAAGGAGTGTGAGAAGAGCCAGTCGTATGTCTTCTGCAGATAGAAATAGCTGGCATAGACGCTGTGGGAGCCGCCCTGCATCCAGTCGTAACGCAGCAGCTTGTCCTTACCCTTGCTCTGCAGATAGCTTACCACCTGCTGTGAGCACTTGATATCTACCGAGGTGTCGGCAGTGGCATGCATTATCCACAGGCACGTCTTGCCCAGTCCGTCGGGCTTGCTTGACGAGCAACCGCCACAGAAGGCTATGGCAGCGGCAATCTTCTCTGGATATGCATTGACAAAGTCCATGGTGCCGTAGCCTCCCAGACTCATGCCAAGCACATATACGCAAGACTCGTCAACGGGCAGGTTGCGCTTTGCCCACTCAAGGAGGGCATTCAGTTTCTTGGGCTCCCATGAGCTCTGCGACTGCGGTGCTATGACGATGGCAGGCAGCGACATTCCGTCTGACAGTGCATCGACGGTGCCATAGCTGCGCACCTTCTCGAGGTCTGTACCGCAGCATGATGCTCCGTGCAGGTAGAACACGAGTGGCAGGCGTCTGCTGGCATCGTAGTTCTTGGGGGTATAGAGCCAGAAGTCGTAGTTGTCTGTCGATATTTTCTTATGTGTGGTGAGTGTGCCTTGCCCTACCCTGTTTTGGGCGACAATGGTCAGCGTTGCTGTCAGGCAGATGATTAGCAGATAGATTTTCTTTCTCATAACGTATATATATTTTTTCCCACAGATTACTCAGATGAACACAGATTTTTTAACAACTTTTTCTTTGGAACACAAATCACTCGAATGACACGAATGTTTGTTCACCACTGATTTCCTCTTTTGAACAACTAATTAAAACTAATTATACGGATTATTCTAATTTTTAATTTGTGCAATCCGTGCAATCCGTCTTAATCCGTTGTTTTGT
>JAFPVC010000044.1 GCA_017413085.1 Prevotella sp. | reverse complement strand
GGGGTGCAGGGGTGTATCTATATAGATACCCCCCTGCACCCCTGCACCTCCCTAAACCTAAATTCAAAAACGTTTTGAGTTCCCCACCCCTTTTTCCCCTCCCCACGACGAAACGAAAAAAGCCGCAGGTTACCACTGCGGCAAAAATGAATAATAGGGAAGAAATTTTAAAACCTGCGGTGCCCTCTGCGGTTTTCCTCTGCAAGGTCTTCCTCGATGCCTTCGTTCTTCTGATGTTCTTCCTGCCACTCTCGTCTCCGTTCCTCGGCATCTATTTGCTCAATGGAGAGCCCTTGACGCTCAAGCCAGTTGCCCACTCTACCCAGTACATTTTTGATGCCCTGAAGAAAAAATGCCTGAATGTTCTCGGCAGTCTTCTCCTTTGGGATATTCCTCCTATCGGTGCCAGGCATAAGCCCCAACGCCCAAATGAGCTCGTTTTCTTTCTCTACCTCCATTCGGGCAGTGAGACGTTCCACCTGCTCCTGCAACTGCTGAACCTTACTCCCCAGTTCCGCCACTTCCTTGCATTTTCTCCCCAAATATTCACCTATTTCCTTGAGCGTAGGGACCTTACGTTGCATTGCCGCCAGCCCTGCTACCGAAAGAATGCTCTTTTTTGCCCCGTAAATTGCCCTCTGTTCAATTTCGGTGCGTTTGGTGGATAGTTGTTCGTCCGCTTTCTTTTCGGCCGCGCTGACAGCCTTTTTCGCATCTATGATAATTTTTTCTTTCTCTGCCTCCCATTTTTTCCTTTCTTCCTCCACGGCTTTTTCTGCTTCTTTGTGTACTTCGTGAAGTTCGCCGACCTTGAAGAACGCACCCACTTTGGCACCGAAGCCGACTTGTTTATCAAGTGCAGCCTTCTTTGCCTCCATTTTCTCCACTTCCATTGCACTTTTCTCAATTCGCTCCTGATGTTCTTGCCGGATAGCTTCTTCCTCTGCTTTTAGGCGATATTCCACCACGTCGAGGTGTTCTGCCTCGGTAATTTCCTTGATTTCTCCACGTTCCATGCCAAGACACTCGGCAAGGGCTGTCTGGATGTCGGACATGTCGTTCTTGTCAAGTTTTATTGTTTTCCCCGTTTCCCAGTTGAAGAAATCCAGTCCTACATGCGCATGGAAGTTGCAGTGGAACTTCCCATCCTTCTTCCCGATATGACCTTCGTCGAAGTGGAGAGACGTAAAAATCGTACCAATCCCTTTCTCCGACTTTAACCAGGCAGAGAATTTCTTCATCTGCTCCATTGTTGTGTCGCTCTTTATGACGACAACCATTTCCCTAATTGGCGACCAACCACTCACTACTATCTTCTTGCCCGTTTTTTTGTCAATGCGTTCACGGTCTTTGAGTGGCGGCTTTCGATGTCGCTTATCCATTTCTTGGTACCGGGCAATCATTGCGTTAAAGATGTCCATGACGCAATTGAACTGCTCCGAATATTTGCTTTCGTATATATCCACATTCGCCCTGCAGGCAAGATGTGGATAAAAGTGGAGAGGATGTTTTGAGGAAGCCATTCTCTCCACGTAGGCAGGATCGCGGCGGTTGTGTTGCTCAACCTGCCCGACCTTGCATGGCTTTATGTGTCCACCTGTTTTCATTGTTGAACGTAATAAAAATGAAACGTTGAAAGCCCGATACAGAGAGCCGTCCAGCCCTCGGCAGAGCCCTCGGAGAGCACACAAGAACGTAGTTCTTATAGTGGGCCTATATGATGGTCGCCCTACATCGTTCCACCTAAGAGAACTTTGCAAGCCTATCGCTCGCTAAAAAGGAGGGAGAAAATATTTTCCTTCATCGTAGGAAAAATACTTTTCCTGCCGAAGAAAAGTTATTCTTTTCTCGATTTTTCTTCGAGTAGTGGGTGCTCCCACCTCGGCATAACTCGAGAGAAGTTTTCTTTGCAGATCCTTGTAGGAGTGAATAGGTCCCATGGAAAAAGCTCCATTGACCGCCCGAAGGTGAATATCTCGAGGGAGTATTTCTTCGCTTTTCCCCACCTCTCCTTTTCCTTCTACAGGCAAGTCTTCATTGCTTATGTAGAAATCAAAATCGGTAGGCTTTTCCCCTCCCCGAAGTTTGCCTTCCTTGAAGGTGATAGTAGAAAAATTGTCATTTTTTTCTCTCTCAACTCTCATTGCCGCCTCACATCCTTTCTTCAGGTAGGACCCTTGCCATCCCTGCCCGTTGTGGTCACTCTTGTTTTCATGCATGACCACGGTAGCATGAACACCGTGATGTCGGCACAGCGACGGCAACCAATTTCTCGCATTTTCCTTCGTTTCCGTTATATTATTTATGTCTTCGACGAGGTCTCCTGCATTATCTATTATGATGTAACCGATTTTTGGTTCCTCTTGCAGTCGCTTCTCTATTTCTTCACGCAGTTTTTCGTCGGTAGCGTCTGTAGCCTCAATGTACAGTAGGTTCTCGTCGTCTTCGTCTTCCTTTCTTCCTTCAAGGGTGAGAATCCTGCGATACACGTTCTCCTCGTAGAATTTAGACTGTTCAGTATCCACGAAGAGTACCTTGCTTTTTCCATAAGGCATGGCACCCGAGAAGCAGAGGACGTCCCCCTGCCTTAGCACGGCAGCAGCCATACAAGAAAGAACATAGGATTTTCCTGAACCTTCCTTACCGATAAGGTAACTAAATGAGCCTTCTGTGCCGATGATTTGGCCACGATACCAAAGAACTTCCTGTGGTCGTTCGCCCTCAAATGACTTCAAAGTTAATCGTTCACTCATACTGCGCCTCCTTCCCCTTTAACGAGATTTTCAACGTCCGCATACCGAAAGAGAATGCGGTTTCCTACCTTGCGGTATGGCAAACTCCCTCTTTTCTTCATCTTCCAGAGTGCCGGGTATTTCACCCCTAACAGAGCCTCTACCTGTTGGCAGGAAAGATACTTCTCGCCTGCGAAGAGATACGGGGTGATTTCTTCACCATTTCTCCCGATGTCTGCTGGCATCTGCGGTTTTTTCTGCGCAGCAACGATTTCTGCTGCTATTTCTCTCGCACGTTCCTCCACGGCTTGAGAAAAAAGTTCGCTAATATTCATTTGCATTTCAGTAATTTTTTAAAAATTTCTTCCACAAAATTACCGAAATTAGGGACCCAAGACAAATTTTCACATCGATTTCCGTCGATTTTTTTGGTTCCTTAACAAACTGTATATCTCTGAGTTTAAGAAATATACAGTTTAGCGAATTAAAAGTAATATAAGAAGACAAAAAGAATAGAAGGGAAAATGAAAAGCGATTTCTCATTTGAGAAACCGCCTTAAAAGTTCTTTCATCTGTTCTTGTGAAAGACTGTCTATGTCTATTTGTTCTTTTGGCTCTTCAATTGCCAACAGCTTCATGTTATTCCTAAATCTTATCTCTAATGGGTATTTATCCATATAGCCGGCAGTAACATCGTTACCGTGGCTATGCCCCATACTCTCGGCAATGTATTCTTCCTCCACGCCTGCCAACTTCAAATTGGTTGCAAACGAGTGTCGTGCCCAGGTGCCTGTTACAATCTTTTCCCAGTGCAACACCTCTTTGCATATTCTCTGCAATCTATCCCGAACATTGGAATTTTCAAGTCCACTAAGTCTTCTCCGTTCCTCCTCATTCTCAACTCCGTTGAAAATAAAAGGGAAAACATAGCCTCCTTTTGTGGGAGATGCAGCTATTTCGTCAAG
Source organism: Prevotella sp. (assembly GCA_017413085.1). Taxonomy (GTDB): domain Bacteria; phylum Bacteroidota; class Bacteroidia; order Bacteroidales; family Bacteroidaceae; genus Prevotella. Next base: position 36,685 of record JAFPVC010000044.1, on the reverse strand, counting down.
GATTTTCTGCAAAGGTGGTATAATAGGCACTACTACTACGGAGTTGTCCGCACTTCGAGCTGCGGTTTTCTTACACATAAATTCAAATGCTTTGCCCCCCTCCTTCCAATAGGTGGAGTTGTACTGTAGACGTGCTGCATCTGCCATATTAAAACCGTTACATAGGTATTGTACAAGAAACAACCCAAGCGACAAATGCGCTTTCTCTATATAGAATGGACTCCACGTTACGGGGTACCTTTTTTCAATAAACACATTATACAGTTCTGTCATTTCCTGCACGTTGAGGTATGATTGTTTGCGTTGCTTGCCACGTGGAATAGATATTAAAGAATGATCTTTGTTAGAAAAGGGGTATTCTACGTTGGCAAGGAATCCCTGTTTAACACATTCTTTCCACACTACACGGCAAGTACGTAGGTAGATGCCTCTCGTTGCATCGGCAATCTTTCCTACAAGTTTGCAGTTCTGCCACACACCTTTCTTCATGCCATCATTCCATTTCTCGATTACTTCCTTATTTACGGAAAAACCTTCAACTTCACCGAGAATTTTGCGAAAAGATTTTAGTGCGCAGGTGTAGCTTTCTGCTGTGCCTGCTCTTCCTTCTTTTCTTTTGTTCTCTATGATACTTTCCCAAATGCCTACAAAAGACTTATTGACTTCACCACTAACATCTACACCCGAAAGGATGGTACGAATAAGTGAGAGGGTGAGTTGTTGCTTCTCCGCAACCTTGACAAGCCGTGTTCTGTAAGCTTCGAGGATGGCTTCCCATTCTTTCTTTTTCGCCATCAAAGAACTCCTACCTGATGTAACATTGCATATCTCTAAAAAATCCTTTTCTGTCGTAAATTCACCTATACGATGATAGTACCGTTGGTAATCTACGGTAAAAGTTATGACTATGGGATATTCGCCTCTCTTGTTTTTATATCGCCTATCAAGATTAAACAACAGAGAGCAGTTCCCGACTTTGCTACAAGATAGAGATGTCTGCTTTTTCATTTGCCTGAAACTAAAACTGAACAAATACTGAACAAGCAGAGGCGTGGAAACATATTTAACGGCACCGTCTGCTATTGTGTTGCAAAATTACAAAATAATTGTAAATCAGCCAAATAAATGCAGTAAAAAAATATATAAAGATATGATAAAATTGGAGCCGTTCGGATTCATAATCCGGAGGTCGAGGGATCGTGACCCCCTCCCGCTACATTGAAAACTAAGCACTTACGAGAAATCGCAAGTGCTTTTTTCTTTTTATACCACAGACAGATTCTGTGCGAATCAACAATGAAAAGAGGAAAAGAAAATAAAAAACTCTATGTTTTTTGTAATTTTCTACAGAAACGTTTCTTTTCTGAGAAATTATCATTAACTTTGTAACAGCAAAAAGTATAAATGCTGATGACAATATATTAGGTAATGCCGTAAAACGATAGCAATATGACGCCAGAGGAAAAAGCAAGAGTCAAGATAGACCAGATGTTTGAAGATGCTGGTTGGAAAGTGGTGGATAGGGATTTCTATTCGCCCACCATAACTGCGGCAGCCATTAGAGAAGGCTTGCTGGAAGGTAATCGTGAAGCAGACTACTTCCTGTTTATCAACGGCATGGCCGTAGGCATCCTCGAAGCAAAACGCAAAGAGGTTGACGTCACGTCAAGCATAGTCAGCGAACAGGCAGACATTTATGCACGTAGCGTTCCTGGGTGTTACAGAGCATACGAACGTCCCCTTCCTGTCATCTACCAATCCAATGGCGAAGAAACTATCTTCCGTAATTTCCGTAACGAAGAGAGCGAACTCATTGAACTGAACCGCATCCACACTCCTAAGGAGATTGTAAAGATGTTGGGGATAGATGACCCGTACGCAGGTCTGCCAACCTTGAAGAAGAAAGGTTTGCGTGATTGCCAATATGAAGCCATCACAGAACTTGAAAGCAGTTTCCGCGCTGGACAGAAAAAAGCCCTGATAGTATTGGCAACAGGAGCCGGCAAGACCTACACTGCATGCTTAGCAGCCTATCGTCTGTTGGCTTTCACACCCATGAAGCGAATCCTCTTCCTTGTTGACCGAAACAACCTTGGCAAGCAGGCTGAAGCTGAATTTGGCATGTTCCGCCTGACGGAGAACGGCGACCCATTCAACACCATCTATACAGTCAACCGTTTGAAATCAGCCAAGGTTCCATCCGACAGCAACGTTGTCATCTCTACCATACAACGCTTGTTCTCTCTCCTTACGGGACAGGAAATTGTGGATAATGACGACGACGATGAAGACACGGCTACAGGCGAGGTGCAGTTGACTGGCAACATGTCATTGCCTCCTGATTTCTTCGACCTTATTATCATCGACGAATGTCACCGCTCCATTTATGGCAACTGGAAGAAAGTGTTGGAATACTTCAACACGGCCAAACTCATCGGCTTGACGGCTACGCCTGTTCCCGAGACTAAGGCGTTCTTCAATAACAATATCGTCGTAAACTATACGCTGGAACAGTCTATCGTGGATGGCGTGAATGTGGATGCCCGCATCTATCGCATCAAGACAGAGGCAACGGAAAACGGCGGTGCTATCTTGAAGGGCGACAAACTCCGACGCGAAACACGCTACACGGGAAAGGTGGAAACCGTTCGCAACGAGGAAACGAAGAACTACACCAAGGAGGAACTGAACCGCAGTGTCATCAATCCTGCTCAAATCAAACTGGTGCTTGAAACATACCGTGATGCTGTCTATACGGAAATGTTCACCGACCCACAGCGTGAACCGAACATGGACTATCTGCCCAAGACGCTTATCTTTGCACTGAATGAAATACACGCAAACAATATCGTGCATATCGCTAAAGAGGTATTTGGACGGACTGATGATAAGTTCGTGCAGAAGATAACCTATTCCGCAGGTGACAGCAACGAGTTGATACGACAGTTCCGCAACGACAAGGAGTTTCGTATTGCGGTGACTTGCACGCTTGTGGCTACGGGTACTGACGTTAAGCCTCTTGAAGTACTGATATTCATGCGCGACGTAGCCTCCGAACCGCTGTATATCCAGATGAAAGGTCGTGGCGTTCGCACCATCGGCGATGACCAGTTACGCAACGTCACTCCAAATGCCTTCAGCAAGGACTGCTTCTTCCTTGTCGATGCTGTAGGCGTGACCGAAAGTCCGAAAACAACAACGGAGCCTGGCGGTGGCGAGCCGGTACAGACCATCACGCTCAAACGCCTGCTGGAACTGCTGACACATGGCAACGTCAACGATGACTATCTGCGCTTGATTGCCGCTAAGCTCGCTCGCATCAACAACAAGTGTACGGACAAGCAGCGCGAGGAGTTCCAGAGGTTGGCATATAGTGGAATGCAGGAAATCTCTGCTGCCATCTTTGATGCATTGGAAAAGAACGAACTGCCACCATACGAAAGTATTTATGAACCTAACCTTGAACGGAAGGGACTGGTGGCTCCGCTGACTCACCATCCTGAGGCACGCCAATACCTGCTCATCCTTGCCGCCGGCTTCATCGAGACTTTGATGCCTGGGGAAGACCATCTTATCTCCAAGGGCTTTTCCGTAGAAGAAGCAAAAGACGTGACTTCTGCATTTGAAAAGTATTGCGACGAGCATCAGGACGAGATTGAGGCTCTGCGCATTATCTACAACAACGACGGTGAGCCGCTGACATACGCTATGCTGAAGGATTTGGAGAACAAGCTGAAACTTGCAAACAACAAGTTCCAGACTTCGCGCCTTTGGAACTGCTACACGATAGTCAATCCGCAGTCTGTCAAGAAGCATACCACCAAGGAAGAAAAAGAAGCTCTTACGAACATCATTCAGCTGGTTCGCTTTGCCAATCATCAGATCGAAACTCTGGAGAGCCTGTACCCTTCTGCGCAGCAGCGTTTCAACCTCTGGTATGGACAGGTGCAGCGCATGGTGACGGAATCGCAGGTTACCATCATCCGACAAATCGTTGATTACATTGCTTCTAACGGTGCTTGCACCATCAAGGACATCATTGACGACGACAAGACTCGGGCAGCACAACTCATCCAAGCCTTTGGCGGTAAGTCACAGGCAGACGAAGCCCTTGCTTCTTTGTCTAAGTTCTTACTATACAGGAAAACTGCATAACATAACATGGCAACAAATAAAGAAACATCACTCACAAAGAAAGTGTGGACTCTGGCCACGACCCTTGCAGGTCAGGGCATCGGCTTTACTGATTATATTACCCAGCTCACTTATCTCCTCTTCCTGAAGATGGACGATGAGAACGTAGAGACGTTTGGCGAAGATTCGGCTATACCTGAAGGCTATCGCTGGAAAGACCTCATTGAACTGGATGGTCTTGAACTTATCAGCCAATACGAAGAGACGCTGAAGAAGCTGTCTGCGGAGGACAATCTCATAGGCACTATCTTTGTGAAGGCTCAGAATAAGATTGACAAACCTGTCTATCTTCGCAAGGTCATCACGCTCATTGACGAGGAGCAGTGGCTGATTATGGACGGCGACGTGAAGGGAGCCATCTATGAGAGCATCCTCGAAAAGAACGGTCAGGACAAAAAGAGCGGTGCGGGACAATACTTCACTCCGCGTTCGCTTATTCAGACTATGGTTGATGTAACTCGTCCTCAGATTGGTGAAACAGTTTGCGACCCGGCCTGTGGTACGGGTGGTTTCCTCCTTGCAGCCTACGACTACATGAAGAATCAGTCGCAGGACAAGGCAAAGCGTGACTTCCTGCGCGACAAGGCTTTACATGGCTACGACAACACTGCGCTTGTCGTAACGCTGGCTTCCATGAATCTTTACCTGCACGGCATTGGTACTGACCGTAGCCCTATACTCTGTCAGGACTCTCTGGAGAAGCAGCCACAGACTCTTGTTGATGTCATACTGGCAAATCCGCCTTTTGGCACTCGCCCGGCAGGAAGCGTGGATATTGACCGTCCCGACTTTTATGTAGAGACGAAGAACAACCAGCTTAACTTCCTTCAGCACATGATGGTGATGCTCAAGAATGGCGGTCGTGCTGCTGTGGTGTTGCCTGACAATGTTCTCTTTGAGGGCGGTGCTGGTGAAACCATCCGCAAGGAACTACTGAAGAACTTCAACCTGCATACCATCCTCCGTCTGCCTACGGGCATCTTCTATGCTCAGGGTGTGAAGGCGAATGTTCTGTTCTTCAAGAAAGGCGAGCAGACAAAGAATGTTTGGTTTTACGACTACCGTACTGACATCAAGCACACATTGGCTACCAAACCGATGATGCGCCATCATCTCGACGACTTCGTTGCCTGCTATCATGCTGAGGATATTTCTCAGCGTAAGGAGACTTACAGTGAGGAGAACCCAAATGGCCGTTGGCGCAAATATCCTGTTGAGGAATTGCTGAAGCGCGACAAGACCAGCCTTGATATTTCGTGGATTAAGCAGAACAACGACGATGTAAACCTGTCGTTGGCTGAGCTGATGCAGACCATTCAGCAGAAGAGTGACAACATCAGCAAGGCTGTGGCAAAACTGCAGGAGTTGATGGCTAACATTAAGGAGAATTAAACATGAACGACTTACAGATAAGAGAAGACTCATTGTTTGAGCGCATATCCGCTCTGATAGACCATGCCCACCGCAGGGTAAGGACAGCCATTGATACTACAATGGTTTATACCTATTATGGCATAGGTCATTATATTGTAGAAGATGAGCAACAAGGGGAACAACGGGCACAATACGGCAAGGCCGTTTTGAAGAACCTGTCAGCCAAGTTGACAGACAGGTATGGAGATGGCTGGTCGGTCGAGACATTAGATAAATGCCGAAAATTCTATCGCATATATTCAAGGAGTGGAATTTCGTCTACACTGCAGACGAAATTGAAAATCGTCCACAGTGTAGACGAAATTCAAAATGAAAAAGAAAAACAGTGTTTACCCAATTCTCCAGAATTCGTCTGCGGTGCAGACGAAATTCAATCGAGTGTACAAAATAGTACGAATCCTTTCACTCTCTCTTGGTCTCATTATCTGGTGCTTATGCGCATCAAGAATGAGGAGGAACGTCGTTTCTACGAGATTGAATGTCAGAAGCAGGACTGGAGCGTGCGTCAGCTGAAACGCGAATATGGGTCAAGCCTATATGAACGTCTGGCACTGAGCAGAGACCCGAAAGAGGTCGTGCAACTGTCGCAGAAAGGACAGACAATAGAAAAGCCAAAAGACATTATCAAAGACCCTCTTACGTTAGAGTTCCTCGGACTGAAACGCAACAGCAGTTTCAGCGAATCTGATTTGGAGTCGGCTATAATCAGCAAATTACAAAGTTTCCTGCTTGAAATGGGAAAGGGGTTCCTGTTTGAGGCAAGGCAGAAGAAGTTCACCTTCAACGAGAAGCATTTCTATGTGGACTTGGTACTATATAACCGTCTGCTTCAGTGCTATGTTCTCGTGGATTTGAAAGCAGACGAACTATCACACCAAGACCTTGGTCAGATGCAGATGTATGTCAACTACTATGACCGACATGTCAAAGAGGCATTTGAAAAACCAACGATTGGTATTCTCTTGTGTAAGGACAAGGACGATGCTCTTGTGGAGTTGACATTGCCCGAAGATGCCAACATCTATGCTTCTGCATACGAACTTTGTTTGCCCGACAAGGCTCTGTTGCAAGCTAAAGTAAAGGAATGGATTTTAGAGTTTGAGGAGCAAAGAGAGGAAAGCAAAGAGGAGTAAGAATGAATACAAAGAAATTACGCCAAAAGATATTAGACCTTGCCATTCGTGGCAAACTTGTTCCGCAAGACCCGAATGACGAACCAGCATCTGTATTGCTGGAGCGCATTCGTGCCGAAAAAGAAAGACTTATCAAAGAAGGAAAGATTAAGCAGAGCAAAAAGTCCGCTAAATCTTCCGATACGCCCCATTATGAGAACCAACAGGTCGGCAAAGCCAATGAGGTGCCATTTGAGGTGCCAGAGGGTTGGGAGTGGTGCAAATTAGACGACTTGGCATTCTATAAAAAAGGGCCATTTGGCAGCAGCCTTACCAAATCAATGTTTGTTCCAGACTCTTCGGATGCTTATAAAGTCTATGAACAAAAGAATGCAATAAACAAGGATGCTACGTTAGGGCACTATTTTATAGACAAATCCAAATTTGAGGAACTCAAAGGATTTGCAGTTCAACCAGAAGATATTATTGTAAGTTGTGCAGGGACGATTGGGGAAACTTACGTATTGCCACATTATATTAGAGATGGTATCATTAACCAAGCCCTTATGTTCATTAGACTTTTTGATAAGTCAATATCTGATTTTTATTTGCTCTACTTTGATTTCATTCTTAAAAGTGAAGCGGCAAAGGAGAGTAAGGGTACTGCTATCAAGAACATTCCACCTTTCGATATTCTAAAGAACTTCTACATTCCAATACCTCCGATTGAGGAGCAAAAAAGGATAATTAAAAATGTATCATATTGGCTCTCATTCATTGATACAATTGATACAGAATGTTCGGAAATAAACAATTTCATTTCGAAAACCAAGTCCAAAATCCTTGACCTTGCCATTCACGGTAAACTTGTGCCACAAGACCCGAATGACGAGCCTGCAATAGAACTCTTAAAGCGCATAAATCCCAAGTTTACTCCTTGTGATAACGTTGAGGTACCTGAAAACTGGGTATGGACGACTTTGGGTGAAATCATTTCAATAAAATCTGGCGATGGGATAAAAGTTCGTGAGAACAAAAAAGGAAAATACCCAATATATGGTGGGAATGGGATAAATGGGTATTATGATAACTATAATGTCGATGCTGATACGATTATCATTGGTAGAGTCGGCTTTTATTGTGGAAGTGTTCATAAAACCGAATCCAAAGCATGGATTACTGATAATGCATTCATAGTTTCCAATGAAAATATCTGTTATACAAAGTTTTTATTTTACCTTCTGAATTGGTCGCAGCTTCGCAATACTGCGAATTCAACAGCACAACCGGTTATATCAGGTAAAAGTATTTACCCAGTTTGTATACCAATTCCTCCCCTTAACGAGCAACAGCGTATCGTAGCCAAAATAGAAGAACTCTTTGCTGTTCTGGATGAAATACAGAATAACTTAGTAATGAAAAAGATAAATTGAGATGATTTCTTAAAAATCGACATGGACTTTTACAAGTGGACTCATTCAAGAATACAAGAATTAAGGAGTTTACACAATGAAAAAGAAAAATTTTTACATACCATCTGAAGATATAAGTCTGTTTAACCGAATGGAACGTGAGGCAACTTCTGACGAGGAAAGGACTTTCTTTAAAAAACTGTATGATGATGAAGCACATATTCAAACAGTGTGCGGACAGATATATGTGGATGAAAAAGACAATTCAGATAAGATATTCTTTATTCGCAGGTATAATCATGAATATGAATTAGATCATGCCATGGATGATGCGAAAGATAAACCTGGAGGCTACTATGATTCATTGGCTGACGCACTCAATGCATATCTTGATGAAATAAAATTGTCAAACGAACATATAACATTGCTTGAATGGCTGCGTAAACAATCATTCGCTTGCGTTAAATATGACAGAAATTTAGATAATGTTTAGACTTCGGTTAGAAATCCCCAAAAATCTAAATCATAATAATTGGGCTGCGCCCAGAAATATTTCTTCTTTAACGTGAATTCGACGAAAATAATTCATGGAAGATTCATGATCATTAATGGGCATTCTTCGCTCATTGCTTTTTTATATAGATGCTCAGGCGAGCAAGCTCGGAGCATGTTGAAAAGAAAAACACGAATGACCATGAATGACCACAAATTATCATAAATATTTTATGTTTATCAAGATTCATCCAACTCACATTTCTTTAAGAATTTTGTTTAGATTTTAAAGGATTTCTTGCGAAGCAATCATTTTATTCTGCAAAATAATTTGTTTTTCTAAAATAAAGTTCGTAACTTTGCACTTCATAAAACATGAAGCATAAAACATGAAGTAGCTATGGCAAAGACACAGAACAACCCTTTCGTGATATATGGTTACAAGGGAAATGAGTATTTCTGCGATAGGACTGCAGAAACGGAGAAGATAATATCGGCGCTCGATAACGAACGTAATGTCACGCTGATAGCACCAAGGCGTATAGGAAAAACAGGATTGATACACCATGTGTTTTCCAAAATAAGACAGCAACAGCCAGATGTTGTCTGTATCTATTTTGACATCTTGTCAACCAAGACCTTGGAGCATTTTGTGCAGTTGATGGCACGTAATATATTGGGGAGACTTGATACACCATCGCAAAACGTACTGCGTAAGGTTCAGGAATTCTTCAGCAGCTTCCGTCCTACCATGACGTTTGATTCTATCACGGGTGTACCGACATTCTCTCTTGACTTTGCTTCCAACCAAGTTGCCCAGTCCCTGCAGCGTATCTTTGAGTATATAGCGCAATCTGGCAGGAGATGCTATATAGCGATAGACGAGTTTCAGCAGATTACGAAATATGAGGATACGGATACAGAGGCTTTGCTGCGTTCGTTCATCCAGTTTGTGCCGAATGCTTATTTTATCTTCTCTGGTAGTTACCAGCACCTGATGTCAGAAATGTTCCTTTCGCCCGAACGACCATTTTATCAGGGTGCCCAGATAGTTTCGTTAAAAGAAATAGACGCTGCGGTGTATCACGAATTTGCTGATACTTTGTTTCGTGCATACGATATGTCTATATCTAAGGAAGTTTTTGATTATCTCTACGATAGGGTTGATGGACAGACGTGGTATGTGCAAGCCACTCTGAACAGAGTGTTTAGCCATCACTATGATGAGATAACGGTGCAATGTATCGACGAAGCGATACGCGAACTGATCAATGAGGAAGAGATTGCCTTTGAGAACTACTATGCCGGATTGACTATAAACCAATCCAAACTCCTTACAGCCATAGCATGTGAGGGTGGTGTGGTTTCTCCTATGTCGCAGGTTTTCGTAACCAAATATCGTTTGCCGGCACTAAGCAGTATAAAGTTAGCTTTAAAGACGCTTATGGAAAATCAGTTTGTATATTCCTCTAATGGAAAATACATAGTATATGACCGTTTCTTTGGAATATGGCTGAGGGAAAGAGCCTAAGTATTTCTTGCGAAGCAATCACAACAACATCAATGTCACAAATCCCAATCATTCTTTTACTGGAGATTTAGAAAAAAACACTATTGTCACTTCACCATCTATCTATGTCGTCTTACATTTTTTAAAGACGACTTGGGACTACTGTGACAACTTTTTTCTCACACATCAATTCTGGGATAAATATGTTGTCATTGTTGTCTCTGTTGTCTCCATTCTTTCTTTTCTTAAGACAACTTGGGACAACTATAACAACTTTTTCTCACACATCAATTCTGGGATAAATATGTTGTCATTGTTGTCTCTGTTGTCTTCATTCTTTCTTTTCTTAAGACAACTTGGGACTACTATGACAACTTTTTCTCACACATCTCCCAGATAAAACTTCAATTCCAGGTTTCTTTTAGACTTGAATAATACGAAATTAAAAAGAAGTAGGGTACATGATTGTGTACCCTACTCTTATATTAATGTCCGTTGTTTCAGCATTTGCTTATGTCTTGTTACTGAAAACGCAGGCTGTTGATTTTACAGATGCTCTTACCCTTGGTGTCTGATGAGAAAACAAGGAACAGGGCGTGCTTGCCGTTATAGTTGCTCATCTTGCTTACATCGGTAACAATGAGACCTTTTGAGTGGCTCGCCTTGACATCGATAGAACCGATGCATACGCCTCCCTCTGCCTCCGACGGGCGATCGAGCAGTATGTCAATGCGGCCGTCAACGCCCTCTTCATCCCAGTCTAATATCAGGTTTAGCTTGCTTTTGCCGTATGTTTTTGAGAGGTTGTAGTATTTGTAACCAATAACAGAACCGTCGGTATTGTTCACCATTGGGCAGCGGCATATCTTCATGTCATACGGATTCTTTATCTTCTCTGCCTTGTCATAACCGTAGCCCTTGTATTCATCAAGATAATGTACCTCAGAGTGCGAACCAGGATAGATGACATTGGGATATTCCTGATGCGCCGGTTCTGAGTTTGTGAAATAGCACGCTATGCCGGCTTGATACTCGGTGTAAGGGTCAAGACCCTCAGTGAGGAAACCCTCAGAGGTAAATTCCGCCTCGCTGATGCGCACATAGCCGTCCTTGCCCTCGCGCACCTCCACGTTTATCGGAGCCACCATTGCCTGACGAGTGTATTCCGATGTGCCAGCCTGACGATGGTAGAACACCCACCACTTGCCGTTTATCTCGCAGATGCTGCCATGCGTGTTGCCGTTGGGACATGCCGTAGCCACCACGCTGCCGTCGGGACGGCGTTCCTTGCCGCGTCCGTCGATGATGGTGCCGCCATAAGTCCAAGGGCCAAGCGGATTGTTGCTGTAGCAATAGGCCAGCGTGTAGTTGCTCTGCGGCAGGCCTTCCTCACCCTCGTTGGTCCAGCGGCTGTAGATGAACACATATTTGTCTTTTATCTTGCGTATGGATGAAGCCTCGAAGAAGCGGAACGTCTGGTCCATGTCCTTACCGGGAATCATGTTCTCCACAATCTTTGCACCGGGCTTAACGGTTGCCATGGTGGCAGGGTCGAGTTCGGCAGCGTATGAATGTTCAAAACCCCAGTAACCGTAAGCACGGCCGTCATCGTCAACGAAGGCTGCCGGGTCGAAGGCAAAGGGACCTTCGGTCTTGCGTGGGTCATCCTTGCTCCAGTTGCACACCTCGAACGGGCCGTCGGGACGGTAAGCCTTTGCCACAGCCGTGCCGCGCTCGTCAGACTGCACGTTTGGGTACAGGTAGTAGACCTTGCGACCGTCGGCGTCGCGTGTCTCGCATACGTCGGGGGCATACAGCACGTCGGCATCGCCGTTGGGATACAGCCGTTTGCCGTCGCGGTCTTTGTCAAGTTTGAAGATTACGCCGTCATAGCGCCACTGTGTCAGGTCTTCCACCGGTGCCGACCACACCACCTGGTCCTTGCCGCAGTAATACTTGCGCAGCATGTCGTGCGAACCATAGACATAGACGCGTTTCTTACCCGGGTTGTCGGGGTCGTCAAATACGTATGGTTCGCCGTCGGGAATGAACTCCCACAATGGTAGATAAGGATTCTGTGCAGCTGCATTGACAATCCATGCCAGAGCCGCGAGGTAAGTTAGTAAATGCTTTTTCATACCGCAAAGTTACACATTTTTTTTATATATCAGAATCTTTTCCAAAGAAAAAACATCAGAATACGAAAAATAATTGCTAACTTTGCAACCAGAAATCACATAATTAAATAAATACTAACAAAAACAACTATCTCTATGGACACTTCAGAAGTATTAAGAAAAGGTTGGGACAAGGTCAGTTTTATCATCAGGTGCCTGTTGGTTCTCTGTCTGGCTCTGTTCGTATTTTATCGTGACAGCATCGTAAACGCGTGTGAGGCACACGTGGAAAGGCAGACGGTAATCATCGGCATACCGTGCGTATTCCTGCTGCTGTATTTCCCCCTGCTACTCGGGCAGACATTCAGGGGAAGGGATTACATGGCGCTTATCTTTGCACTGGTGTGCATCCTGCTTGAACTGTCATTCCCCATATATGTGTATCTCGCCGTGATTCTGTTTGCCGTTATCAGCATAATCGTGGCATACTACACGAAATTCAGGAATGTAATGCAGAAACCACAGAAAGAAGTTGTGGGCGGTCTGCTGCTGGCAACCATGCTGGCTCCTGCCTCTGCCGTGGCTCAGCCAACGGCAAAAGAGTGGAACAAGGACGTGGTGGGCTGGAACCTCGGCAACCAGTTGGAGTGCTCCGTCAAGGGATTCGACGGCGAGGCTACGTTTATAGGCTTGCCCGAAGGCAGCATCAACGCCGAGACGGCATGGGGCAACCCCGTGATAACGAAGGAAGTGATAAAGGCCGTGAAGGATGCCGGCTTCAATGCCATACGTATTCCCGTGCGCTGGCAATACCACATTGCGGACGTGAAGACGATGACCGTTGACAAGGCATGGATGGCAAGAGTGAAACAGGTGGTGGACTGGTGTCTGCAGTGCGACATGAAGGTGATGATAAACACCCACCACGACAAATGGCTGGAGGGACGTCCCACCTATCAGTATAAGGAAGAGAACAACAGGATGCTTGCACTGCTGTGGAAGAACATAGCCAATGAGTTTGCGAAATATGACTACCGCCTGGCCTTTGCCGGCACCAACGAGGTGCACATCAAAGACAACTGGGGCAAGCCAGAGCCGGAGAACCTTGCCGTGCAGAACTCATACAACCAGACTTTCATCGATGCCGTACGTGCCACCGGCGGCAACAATGCCAAGCGCAACCTCATAGTGCAGACATACGTGTGCAACGCTGAGTTTGGAGTGGACAACGGCCTTATCATCCCCGTTGACAAAAAAGGTAACGGCAACGACTACATGACCGTGGAGTTCCACTACTATCAGCCGTGGGACTATGCCGGCGAGTGTAAGTATAACTTCTGGGGCGAGAAGTTCAAGCAGTATGGCAAAATAATGGACAGCAGCAAGGAGGAAGAAATGATTAAATTCTTTGAGCGTGCCGCCAGGGCTTGGAGCGACAAAGGACTGGGAGTCACCATAGGCGAATGGGGCGTGACCGACAGGAAAGGCGAGCAGATAGACAAGATGCACGAGAACATGACATACTACTGCCAGTTGCTGGTGAGCGAAGCAAGCCGACACGGTTTCTCCACATTCGTGTGGGACAACAATGCTTTCGGCGGCGGACCGGAGTTCTTCGGCATCTTCGACCGCTGGGACGGCATGAAGGTGAGAGCACCCTGGATACTGCAGGGAATCATGGGATGCAAGAAGCAATAAACATACAACACTCAAATGACAAAATGAAAGGGGCCTGATTACAATGTAATCAGGCCTCAATTGCAGTGTAATCAGGCCTCAATTGCAGTGTAATCAGGCCTTGATTACGATACCCCCAGGTATTTAACAGTCGTTAAGATTTAGCGTTACGAATTGTCGCCAAATCGTATCACGGTGTAAGCAAAAAACGTATTTTTGCTTACACCGTGATTTTATAGACTTTGCAGGTTACTTCTATTTATTATCGCCTTCGGCGAAAAATCGTTCAAATTTACTCAAATCACTCAAAATAATGAAAGATTTGAAAAGATTTGATAGATTTGACTTTCCCCTTCGGGCCGTCGAGCTAAACCTTCTGCCACAAAGTGGCATACCAAAGTTAATTTATAGAACACACCTGCTGATTATTCTTCGTCGTCCAGTCCGTCGTTCCAGAAGCCGCCAGACTGCTTGGCACCCCATTCATCAGCAGCATCTTCACTGGTTGGAATTTGTTCGGAACCTGCAAGTATCGGCTGTCGCTTTATCTGCACGACGCGCACGTTTGGCTGTATATAATTAATCTTTTTCATTGTTCTTGATTTTTATTACTTTACATACTTCTTACCTTTGACGATGATGAAACCGTTTTCAGCGGCATTGACGCGCTGGCCTGCAGCATTGTATGCTTCAGATGTCACGGCTGCGCCATCCTCGCTTACGGTGTTCACGCCAGTTGCTTCCTCTTCTTCGTCAAAGAATACGAAGGTAAGTTTTGCATTGCCAGAAATTGGCTTGTTTATGTAGATGATGCCTTCATCAGGAGAAGGGTCTTTCCACGTGTAGAATCCTACGCCCTGACCAGCCTTATAACCCAAACGGTAAACTCCATTAGTGAAGTCTTCCCAACCATTGCCCATAGTTACATACAGCAGGTTGTCAGTTACGTCATTATCAATGTATGTGCTTCTTGTCAGAGTCATCTGATAGTAGGCATTCTCTGTTGGTTCGTCAGCAACACCAGTGGTCTTGAGTATTACCGCAGTCTGAGTAGGAATGAATTTGTTTTCTATGCGCTTGAGCACAACCTTGTCTTCGCCTACAGACTTTGCGATATACACATCGGTATTCTCGTCTGCAATATAGTTTGCCATTCCCGGATAGAAAGCCTTGTAACCTTCCATGTTGTGGGTGGTAGTGAGTGTCAGCACGTCAGGCTGCAGCATACCAGTGATTGTCATCGGTGTACCAAGTCGGAATTGTGTTACTCCGGTGGAACCTCCATCGTAGCAGTAAAGCTTCAGTGACACACCACTTTCAAGTTCGTATTTCTCGGTCATATTGAGTGTTACCGTAGTAATTTCGCCTGCTGGGAGTGACTCTGCACTGCCGGATATCTTGGTCGTGCCCGCTCCAGTGTCACTGAGTTCGAGCTTCACGTATGCATCGTTGCCTACTGGCTGCACCTTTACAGAGGCAGAATAAGGTACGAACTTGAAACCTTCAGGCACGTAGAACTGAACTTCTGCGGCTTCTGTCTCAGCTGTCTTACATTGCAACTTAACAGAGAGGTCTTGCTTACCAGTGTTCTCACCATCAGCCTTTGTTGCCAATATGTGCATGAATGAATATATTGCACTGAGGTTACATGTGCCCATGCTGACAAGGTTGGTTGCTTCTGTGCCAGTAGAAATTGTAAACGTTACAACTACAGCAGATGTTTCAGCCTCGCCAAATCCGCCACGACTATTGGCTGCACGAACAGTGTAAGCTGCCAAAGCATTGTCAACGGTGTATGATGTTCCCGTTGTCAGTGCTACGAATTCGCCGCCTTTCTCAATGAGGTAAGCATCAGAAGAGCCCTCCCATGAGAGTGTAGTGCCGTTGAGTATTACGTTGCTGACAGTTGCCTGCGCTGCATCGCTGACAGCCGTTGCAGACCATTCGCCGAAGATGTTTGCCAAGGTGTAGTTGGCTGCCTCATCTGCAGTGAGGATGGTTTCAAATGAAACATTTCCGGATTTGCTTGTGAAGTTCACGATGTTTGAACTTGGCGTGATGTCAGTGCCAGCTGCATTCTTCGTACCGTATTCACCGGCTCTCACGTATGGGTCGTTCATGCCTGCTGCAAGCCAGCGGGTGTTGCCAAGGTGTGAACCGTTGTCCTTCAGGGTCGTGTTGATGAATATGCAGCGTGGGCCTCCATTGACTGAACTCCACGAACGTCCCCAGTAATATGTGTTGCTGCCGTTGTTCTCTACTATACAGTTGTTGAACACATAGAGTTCAGAGTTTGCTGTCATGTATGAAGTCTTGTCGTCGTTTGACAGTGTTACACCGTCGAAGAAAACGCGGCTTTGTCCGCACATGTAGTCCACGCAGCCAGAAATCTTACCGCCGTTGAAGTAGAAGTAGCCGTCTGTTGTGTGGCTGTAGTATGTGTCCTGATGTGAGTAGAGCCATACGTTCTTGCAGATGGTGTAGTTACCCTCATCCTTCAGACTTGCTGCACGACCTGTTGAGTCTCCGTAAGGATAGTTGTTGTGCAGCGTGAGGTCCTGCAGGTAGTTGTATTTACCTTTATTATAAAGGAGTGTAGCAGTGCCAAGTCCTTCCTGAACAGGAGTAGTCCTTATGATTGTACCTTCAAGGCTCTCACCTATGAGTGAAATATACGAACCCGTAAGCTGAGTTATCTCAGCTGCGCTGCCCAAGTCGTATGTTCCATTCTTGAGGAATATCTTCACAGGGTTGTTTGCATTGGCGTTGGCATTGGCATAGTCAATCATCGCCATCAGTT
Source organism: Prevotella sp. (assembly GCA_017413085.1). Taxonomy (GTDB): domain Bacteria; phylum Bacteroidota; class Bacteroidia; order Bacteroidales; family Bacteroidaceae; genus Prevotella. The sequence goes on along the minus strand of JAFPVC010000044.1, from coordinate 19,937 downwards.
CCCTGCCGTTGTTCACCACGTAGTAGCCTGCTGCCTCTGTCGGTTTGTCGATGATAATGGCATATAATGTTGTGTTGCCTGTAGGCACGGTTGAGGTGTAAGCCTTGGTGCCGAGGTCGTCAGTGTCGGAATACCAACCGAGGAAGCACTGAGTGTCAGTATCGTATGTTGGTGTAGGCAGTGTGCCAAGGGCAGTGCCTTCAGCCACTTGCTTGGTGTCAACAGTCTCGTTGCCGTTCATGAATGTCACGGTGTACTTTGTTACCTCAGCTACGGACTCAACAGCGAAATATGGGCAGTAGTTTGGTACGGAAACTGTCAGAGTGGCTGCCTCGCCCTCATAGAGCACCTGTGTGACGTCTGAGTGATCGTTCTTCCAGCAAGCGGTGTTGCTAAGACTTTCAGATATTACGGTCTGTCCGCCCTTGCTTACAGTTATGGTGCCGTTGTTGTATGTACAGTTGCCTATAGTAATCATCATGTTTCCAGTAGCTTTAACGGTGGCAACAAGGTTTGTTACACCGTGGTCGCTGTGGTAATTACCGCTGATGGTTACAACTGCGTCGGCTGCGTCGGCTGCAACGCGCTCACCTGCGGCGTTGATACCGAAACTTACAGCATTGCCCTGTGCTGCTGTTTCTGCGCTTGTCAGCATGGTACCGCTCTGGTTGTTGATTTGGGCTGCAATGCTGTATGATGCGCTTACGCCGTTGTTCACAGTCACGGTAACGGTCTTTGAATCGTCCATGTATGTTGCGTCGCCTACCTGTGCAACGGTGATTGTGGCAGTACCGTTAGCTACGGCTGTGATGAGACCGGTGTTGCTGACGGTAGCAACCATTGGGTTGCTTGACGTGTAGGTCAGTCCCACGGTAGCCGATGTAGTAGCCGTAATCTGCGATGTAGTGGTATTTGCATCAAGGCTTACCGCGTTTGAAGAAGTCAGGGTAAGGTCTGATGCCTGGCGGGTTTCCACAACTGGCAACACTGTCTGAACATAACGATAGTAAGTACCGTCACCTATAACTATATCTATAGTCTCAGCAGTGTTTGCTACTGTGTAAGATATAGTTTTAGCCTGTGTGTAGTCACTTTGGCCATCAATTGTAGTGGTGGTGATAACATTGTAGGCTTCCATTGAAACAGTAGCACCCTTATAATTAGGTATGGTCAACGTAGTACCACCATTCATCTGACACCAGTCTGTCCAATTACCATTAGCAAGTTTACCTCCATTGTTAGTATCAAAATCAAGTTTCACGTCAATCGTCTCATTGCCTATTATGGCCTGTGTAACCCACAAGCCTGTTCCATTTTGCGAGCTAATCGTTGGAGCACCATTCACACGCTGGAAATCCCACTTCAAAGTTACAGGCTCTGTACGGTCTGCAAGTGAAACTGTATTCTCTGTGAAGACAGGAGCAAGGGTTATGTCTGCACTTGGCACAGTGTAGCTTGCACCCGGTGCATACGATGTAGTGCCGTCGCTCCATCCTGTCAAAGTCTTACCCTCAACATACATTGTAAAGTTCGTTGGCAGAGTAATCTCACTGCCCACCTCACCTGTTATAGACGCAGGTACAATCATTCCAGTAGCCTCGCCTGCAGAGAAACTTACAGTGGCATCACTAACGAGTTCTGAAGCATCAACTGCTTCCACTGATATATAAGGGCAATATCCGTTACAAGTAACCGTAAGCGTTGTTGCACTTGTGCCTTTATAAACAGTATAACTCGTTGTATTCGCAATATCGTTTGAAGACCAACAGTTAGAATTTCCCACTGTGAGTGTTGTGCTATTGTTATCACTATCAACAATAGTACCTGTTTGGGCACCAAACCTACAGTTTCCCAAACCAATCTTAACCGGACCATTTACCGGAATAGTAAATACACAGTTTACCCAACCGTGCTGACTATCATTCCAACGGGCTGACGTAAATGAGAACGTACTCTCTTCGCCAGCTTCTACTATTGAAGCAGTACCTGTTGATGAGTCAACCTTCACATTAAAGCTTGTGGTTGACGTGTTGTCAGAGAATGGCGCAGCCGTAAGCTGTACGGCAAAATCCGCAAAAGCCTCCTGCGCTAATCCCACGCCTGTCCCCACGACAAGTCCAAGGACTGCAAGGAAGAATGAGAATAGTTTTTGTTTCATAAATAGATTCTTTATGTTATTATTATAGTTGATTGGAATCACTTCACGTTCAGTTTCAGTTTGGCGGGCTTCAATCCTTCACACTGTGCCGTTACCGTCGTTTCGCCACCGTCAAGCCCGGCACGCAGTATGGCAAGCACCGCACCCTTGTATAGACGGCGGCTGTCCGTCACACTGAGTTCGTCGCTGCGGTTGTCGCCGCTACTCATGGCAACAAGCGTGGCATTCTTGCTGTTAACCGTCAGTTTCACTACTCCGTCAGCAGTCTGCACGCGACGTCCCTTTGAGTCTACAGCCCAGATGCGCAGGTGCTGCAAGTCCACGCCGTCAGCTCGCCAGTCAGCATTGTCAGCCTCTATGCGCAGAGCCACAGGTTTGCCGGTAGTCTCTATTCTGTGGCGCGCAACCACCTTACCGTCGGTGCGTGCTACTGCCTCACAGTAACCCGGTTGATATTCTACGCCCTGCCATTGTATCTGGTTGCGCAACTTGGCCGAACGGCGGTTGTTCTTCTTGACGCCAAGGCTCTTGCCATTAACGAAAAGTTCAACCTCATCGGCATTCGTGTATGTCTTCAGGTCATATTTCTGTCCCTCTGTACGGTTCCAGTGGTCGCTCTGGCCATCGTTGCCCGTCTGTACTCCGTTCCACATTACGCCGCCCTTAGAATCCGTCACGGCAATGTGAACCATCGGCTCGTCCTCCTTGAAGAAAGAACGCATATACCATGCCTTGGGTTTCGGCTCCAGAGCAATGTCGAACACGCCCTGCTCCCATCCCTTTGCCGGCCAGCCCTGACTCTCGCCCAGATAATCGATGGCACCCCAGTAGGCCAGTCCAATGACCTTGTCAAGCTCCATGCCGTAGTAGTTCTCACCCATGGCAGCCACAGAAGCCTCAGACTGATAGAATGTCATCCACGGGAAACGGCGACCGTCACCGGGGAAATACATATAGCGATAGTTGTATGCCTGTACGTCTGTCTGCATGGCAAGGTCGCACGGCAGCGAATCGGTTTCCCAGTTGCGGTAACGCGGATGCATGGCCACTGTCACCTTGCGCGTACTGTCATAGCGGTGTGTAAGTTCACGCATCAAGCGATACTGTGTCACGCCCCAGTCATTGAAAGGCTGGTCTGCATACGACTGCAGTTCATTACCCATTGACCACATTATCACCGACGGATGGTTGCGGTCGCGCTGTATGAACTCTGACAGATGGTCCATCCACAGTTCCGTGAAATGTCTGCGGCCTGCACCAACATACTGGTCATTCCACTTGTCATACAGTTCGTCAACAACGAGTATGCCCAGTTCATCGCACAGACTGAGGAACGACTCCGAATAGGGATTATGCGAAGTACGCACGTGGTTCATCCCCCACTCTTTCATCATCTTCAAGCGTTTCTCTATTGCACGCGGATAGGCCGCAGCACCAAGAGCTCCGAGCGTATGATGATTGGCATATCCCTTGAGCAGCACCTTCTTTCCGTTGAGTAGCAGTCCCTTGCCCGGTACCATCTCTACCGTACGCACGCCGAAACGCTCCACATACTCATCACACGCCATGCCGTTCTCCCTATACAACACCACCTTTGCAGTATACAGGTTCGGGTGGTCACAGTCCCATAACTTGGCATTCGCCAGACTTATGGCAGGGAACTTCAGTTCCTCTCCAATGCGATAGTTGCGGTTGCGCTTCAGGTCATACACCTCATCACTCACCACTGCACCGTCAGGTGCGGTAATGGTAAGCCTTGCCTTTATGGTGTTCTGCCTGGTCAAGCACTGCACGTTGGCCGACACACGAACCTCCTTATTGTCCTTTGTCGTGATATACAGCGGATGGCGCAGCATATATAACAGCGGATCGGTATATATGAGGGTCACGTCGCGGAACAATCCGGCACCAGTGTACCATCTTGAATCCCTCGGTCTGCCGGTGTCGCAACGCACTGCAATGGTGTTTTCCTCGCCGTACTTCAGTTCGCGCGTGATGTCAATCTCAAATCCCACATAGCCATAGTCGGTGCCGCCGATACGCTTGCCGTTCAAATAGACATCGCCAACATACATGATACCCTGGAAGTCAAGCACCACACGACGTCCCTTCTTTTCCACCGGCGGTGTGATGGTCTTAACATACCATCCCTCGCCCATTTCCTTGAAGCCGCGCGCCGACAGACGACTCTTTATATTGGCTCCTGCATCAGAGTTGTCGGCCGATTCACTTGCATCAGGAGCCACCCACGGCTGTTCTATCTGAAAATCATGCGGCACGTTTATGCGCTGCCAGTCTGCAGCCTCAGCCATTGTCACTGTTGGTTGCTGCGCACCTGCCTTGAAACGCCAGTCACGGTTCAGGCTCACCAACTCGCGGGTCTGTGCCATTGCCGTCGCAGCTGTCAGCACAGTCATCAGCACCGCAAGCTGTATAGTTTGATTTTTTAAGAATTTAATACATGAAAACAGTTTAGTCTCTTGTAGTCTTTTCATTGTCTGTTTAGTCATATAAAGAATTGTTGTGAATGCAAAGTTACGCTTTTTTTTTCATTCCTGCAAGAAAACAAGGTAAAGACCTCTCCAATATGTCTTTTTACCTCTTTTTACATCTTATGCTTACCCATCTTGCCTATTCATCTATTTACCATCTTTTTTCGCTTCCGACGGGAGCATGCCAAACTCCTCCTTGAACACTTGACGGAAATGCGTCATCTGGTTGAAGCCTGCCATCATGGCTGCCTGGTTCACATTATACCTGCCGCTTTCTATCAACTCACGACAGTAGCGCAGCCTGACCTTCCTGACATACTCCTTGGCCGTCATTCCCGTCAAGGCTTTCACCTTTCGGTAGAAGGTGCTGTGGCTCATTGCCATCTCACTGGCAATGAATGGCAGGCTGAGATTCTCCTGCTTGATATTCTGCTGTATCACCTCGTCAAGACGATTGATAAACATTTCTCCTGCCTTCTCCCATGAAGATGGAGCCTCATCCTGATGTCCCGTTCCCTTGTGAGATGTCAGGTATTCAGCCAGACGGCGCCGCGCCGCCAGAAGGTTTCTGATGCGCTTGCCCAACAAGTTTGCAGTGAAAGGTTTGGTAAGGTATGAGTCGGCACCGCTGTCATAGCCAGTTTCCTTATCCCTGTCAGTAACCTTTGCCGTGAGCAGGATAACGGGTATATGACTCGTGCGTATGTCGTTCTTCAGAGCCTCGGTCATCTTTATACCATCCATGCGCGGCATCATAATGTCGCTCACGATGATGTCAGGCATACGTTCTATGGCCACGCGCAGTCCCTCTTCACCATTCTCCGCTTGCAGTATAACGAAATCGGCACTGAACGAGTCGGCTATATACTCACGTATGTCAGCGTTGTCCTCAACTATGAGCAGGATATTACTGTTTTCGTCCTCGCTTTCGTTTCCGTCTTCGCCACCCAAGTTTTCGTTTTCGTCTTCGTTTTCGTTAACCAAGTTTCCGTTTTCGTTTTCGTTTTCGTCTTCGTTTTCGTTACCGTCAACCGAGTTCTCGTCTTCCTTATGCAGCGCATCGGGATATGTCTCAGCGGTATTCAGTGTCAGGGTAAACACGCTGCCACGTCCCTCTGTGCTCTCGGCATTGAGGGTAGCCTTGTGCAGGTCGGCCAATGACTTGGCGAGGGCAAGGCCTATTCCCGTGCCCGACGCCTGATGCTCGCCGTCTGCCTGATAATAGCGTTCAAATACATGTGGCAGTGCTTCCGGACTTATGCCATAGCCTGTGTCTGCCACGGCAATGACCACCCTGCCCTGCTCACTGCGCACGGTCGTGACGATGCTGCCGCGCTCTGTATACTTCACTGCATTCGACAGCAGATTGTTGAGTATCGTGGTAATGACCTCAGAGTCAAAGTATACAGCCGGCAGACCATGCTGCACGTCATATTCAAACAGTACATGCGGATTTCTGTTCAGTTCCTTGAAATTCAAGCATATTTCCTCCACAAACCTGCCAATATCGCCACGCGCCACCGACAAGCGTCGGTTGTGGGTCTCCGTCTTGCGAAACTCCAGCAAATCACTTATCAGCGCTCGCAGGCGCTCTGCATTACTGCGTATGGTCTCCAGACGGCGTCCTACGCTCTGCCACCCCTGACTGGACGCTTCCTGTATGGCATCGTCGAGCGGTCCGAGTATCAACGTGAGCGGTGTGCGCAACTCATGTGTTATGTTGGTGAAGAACCTCAGACGTTCCTCATTGGCATGCTGTTCCTGCCGTGCCTCACGGCGTTCAAGTTCAAGGCGCGCCCTCAGCTTTAAGCGTTGCTTATAAGAGTGTATGATGGTGTAAGCGACAAACGCCAGCGCAAGAACATATAGAATATAAGCCCACCACGTGCGCCAGAGCGGTGGTGCAATGCGTATGCGCATCTCGCAGGTGGAGGCATCCGTCCAGTCCTGACTTTTCAGTTTGGCTCGCAGCACAAAGGTATAGTTGCCAGGTGGCAGCCCTCGGAACGCAACATCGTTGTCGCTACCATTATAATACCATTTGTCATCCATGCCCTTCATCATGTACGAGTATTCCACATGCGGTGACTGCGCCTGGTTTCTCACGCAGAATGATATTCTGAGCGTATTCTGGCTATAGTCTGTGCGGCATACTCCATCATCATCAGCGGCCAACAACAGTATTTTCGTATCGCTGCCCTCCGGTGCGTATGCCTCGCACGTTATAATCTGCGCCTCTGACACATGCTCGCGGCTGCTGAGCGACTTGGGATTGAAATGCACCAGTCCCGAGGTGCTGCACAGATATATGCCGTCCTTGTCGCTGGCTATTCCACCGGCATAGAAGCCACACGCACTGCCGAGGTCAAGATGGTTGTAGTTATATATGCGGTTGGTCTTACTGTCAAAACACGATACACCTGAATATGTACTCATCCATACACGTCCCGACGCATCAGCCGTCAGTGCACAGACGTATCCCTCTGCCAGTCCTTGCATGGGAGTACACGTCGTCACACCGCTCAGCGTCATGGCGTCAGCCACATGCGCAAGGCCGAAATGCGTGGCAAGCCACACACCGCCCTTGCCGTCACTGACAGCCTGATTTATTCTCGTCGACGGCAATCCGCCGTCCGTATTCAGACTCACACTCTTGCCCGTTCGTGTGTTCAGCGTGAACACTCCCATACCGTATGTAGTAAGCAGCACCACGTCGTCGCTGAGCCACAGGAAGCACGTGACTATGGCACCCGATGCCAACTTACACATTTTCTCCTCACGCACTGCCCCACCCTGCTCAGTGTAAGAATACACTCCTGCCTCACTGCCTATCCACACACGTCCTCGCGGATGCTCCGACAAGGCATGGACATCAAGACCGGCGCCACCTGGCAGTACTATATCCTGAGCGCGACCAGTAACAGGGTCAAAACGCATTACGCCATGGTCGTCAACACCCATCCACACACTACCGTCGGACATCGACAGCAACGTGCGTGCATATATTTCTCCTCCCTGCGCTCCTCCAGCAATGCTCCATTTCTTCGCCACATGGCCGTCACGCCACAAAGACAAGCCGGTCGGACCTGCAACCAACAGTCCACCATGACCGTCGGCAGTAACTGAATACGTCGGTTGCGCCGCACCTGTCTCTACTCCCGCAGTTGACAACAACGAAAACTCACGCGCCCTGCTGGCAATAAAGTCTATGCCTGTACTATGGTTTCCTATCCAGATGTTGCCGTATTCGTCCTGCGCCACGTCGCGAGTGTTCACCGATGATGTCTGTACCGTCACGGCCTCAAAGCGCATGGTGCCGCCCGTGAACGGTTGGTCTGGGTTGAGCACTCTTATTCCGCCCATATCGGTTGCCACCCACAACATGCCGTCACGCATCTGGTGTATGTTGTATGCGTTATCGTGACGACGGCTACCGTCTGTTACCAAAGTGAAAGTTCCATTAGTGGGATGAAACAACGCCACGCCTCCGTCGGTTGCCACCCACAAGCGGTTGTTGTGGTCGCGCAAGATACACCTCACGTTGTTGCCCGGCAGACTTGTATCGTCACCTTCCTTGTGCAAGAAGCGCCGCTCACGGCCTGTTTTCAAGTCTACCTCTGTCATTCCGTCTTTCGAATGACCTATATATATATGTCCGTTGGCATCATGTTCGCCACAGCTTGCATGGTAGGCCGTGCGATGCTTTACCGACGTGAACTTGCATGTGGCGCAGTCCATATACTGCACACTGCCGTTCGAGTAAAACAGCCACACGCCGTTTCCACCGTCAACTACATCCTCTATACCGAAAGGCTCCAGACCTTCATCAGCCCTCATGAAGCGCACTGTCTCACGTTTCGGACTATAGACTATGAGACCATGCTCCGTGCCTATAAACATCTGCTCCGTAGGCTTGTGCCACTTCAGCGCGGTTATCTTCACTCCGAAAACCCAACTGTCACTCTGCCACGGCAAACGTCTGACGTTGTCGGTCAGTTGCATGAAGTTTCCAACCGGTGGCCAGTGGTTGACAAGGAACGTCTGGCACATGCCTCCTGCAATTCTGTTCACACCGGCCTCACCTGCTGTCCACACATAGCCATAGCCGTCAACGGCTATTTCCGTGACGAAATCATTCGTCAGTCCATCGGCTGAACTGATTCTCCTGCTGATGGAATAATCGCCCGCCCTCAAGGTTGAGGGCAGTAACAAAAACAATGCTATGTATAAGTAGAAATGGCGCAACATATTTTTTTGTTACTGCAAATATACTTAAAATATACAATGTAGCCAACAAAACACTATACTTTTTTTTCATGCATGACGAAAAACCGCATATTATTTGACGAATAAACACACCATGCGTTTCCGTTATTCTGCCTAACTTTGCACCAGAAAAATTGAAGGACGGGAAAATTGAAAAAATGAAAAGTTGAAACCGCCATGTGGTAAAAACTTTAATTCTTCAACTCTTTAATTCTTCAATTCTCAACATATCGACCGTTTATGAATATAATAAATGTTTTTAAGGATAGTTTTTGCAGAAGTAAGTTAGTTGATTGAAAAAGGTATTAGTGGGTTTAAACTTGACCCGAAACTGTTTTAAGGTAACAAGGCATTTTGCTTTTTTGTTTATAAGGTAACAAGATTGTATTCAGGACTAACCTCAAAAAAAAGAAATTACCATCTAAATTATTAAATATACTAATTAACTTAACAGATGAAAGAACAGAAACAAACTAATCTGAAGAACTCTCACGGTGCTATGCGGCGTGTGCTCTTCACTGCCGTTGTGTCTGCCTGTGCACTCGGTGCTATGGCACAGAGCAAGGTGACCGGCAAGGTTGTTGACGCTGCTGGCGAGCCTATCATAGGTGCCAGCATCATGGTAAAAGGCTCGGGAACGGGCACAGTAACCGACATCGACGGCAACTTCACATTAAACGATGTGCCAGAAAATTCTAAACTCGAGGTATCTTACATCGGTTTCCGCACACAGACCGTTACAGCCTCTGCAAACGTAAACCTGCAGTTGGAGGAAGACAAGCAGCTTCTCGACGAGGTCGTTGTTGTGGGTTACGGTGTTCAGCGCAAGAGCGACGTAACAGGTGCTTTGACACGTGTAGGCGAGCAGCAGCTTAATACAAAGCCAGTATCCAATGCTTTTGAGGCACTGCAAGGCAAGGCCGCTGGTGTGGACATCACATCCAATGAGCGCCCAGGTGAAATCGGTAGCATTCTTATCCGTGGCAAACGCTCATTGAATGCATCAAGCGAGCCTCTCTATGTCGTTGACGGTGTGCCACTGCAGTCTGGAGGCATTGAGTCTCTCAACCCACGCGACATCGAATCCATCGACATCTTGAAGGACGCTTCTTCAACTGCCATCTATGGTTCACGTGGTGCCAATGGTGTTGTCCTCATTACGACCAAACGCGGCCAGGAGGGCAAGACACAGCTCAGCTATAGCGGAACAGTGACTTTTGAGAAAATCATAGACAAGAGTCCATCAATGTCGGCAAGCGACTATATAACATGGCGTCGCTGGGCTAAGTACAACTCAGGCCCTGATAAATTCACACCAGGCGACCAACCAAACTACGAGCAAGACCACGACTACTTCTCTGACGACGAAGTAGCATGGGCCAACATTGAGCAAGGCTGGGCTAACGGTGTATGGGATCCTTCTAAAGTAACCGACACAGACTGGACGGAGTTTGTTACCCGCACCGGTGTTACACACGAGCACAGCATCAGCGCACGCGGTGGTTCAAAGAATATGACGGGAAGTGTCTCTTTCGGCTATCTGAACAACAAGGGTACACAGAAAGGACAGCAGTATGACCGTTACACATTCTCTGCTACGACAGACATACAGGCTAAGCCTTGGTTCAAGGCCGGTGGTTCGTTCAATGCAAGCTACAGCGAGCAGGACTACGGTTTCTCTCGTCTGGGTCAGTCAAGCAACTCTGGTCCGACAGATATCTACGGTGCAGCAAAGAGTATTCTGCGCTATGCCCTGCCTTACGATGCAGCAGGAAACATAATCAAGATGCCAGGTGGCTCAACAGCCAACACCTACACCGTGATGGACGAATGGAACAAGTCAACGGATAACCGTCAGGTATTCCGTGCACTGGGCAGCTTCTATGGTCAGATTGACTTCGGCAAGATATGGGAGCCACTGCAGGGTTTGCAGTATAAGATACAGTATGGTCCTGACTTCCAGTTCTACCGCAGGGGGTATTTCATTGACCAGTCATCAGCAGCACGCGGTGGCGGCAACAACCTTGCCAACCGCAGCGACAGACGCTCATTTGCATGGACACTTGACAACATGATTCTCTTCAACAAGGAGTTTGGCGAGCACAACCTTGGCTTCACATTCCTTCAGTCTGCATCAAAGAGGAATGTTGAATCGAGCGGAATGGGAGCAGAGAGGATACCTCTGGCATCGTTCAAGTGGAACAACATGGGTTCTGTAGATATTTCTAACAGCGACAATAAGCCAAGCATGAGCACGGGCTTGACAGAGAATGCCCTCGCATCTTACATGGCACGCGTGAACTACTCTTTCCGCGACCGCTACCTGCTCACTGCATCTGCACGTTGGGACGGCTCAAGTGTTCTGGCAGAAGGCAACAAGTGGGACTTCTTCCCATCTATGGCACTCGGCTGGCGCATGGAACAGGAGGACTTCTTGAAGGACGTAAAGTGGATTGACCAGTTAAAGATGCGTCTTGGCGTTGGCGTAACAGGTAACTCTGCTGTCGATGCATACGGCACTCTGGGTGTCATCAGCAGCTACTGGATGCCATTCAGCACAGGCAACTCTCAGATACTTGTAACCAACGAGCCTTATTATTCTTCTGGTTCCAACCTGATGCCAAACAAGAACCTGAAGTGGGAGAAAACCACACAGTGGAACTTCGGTATTGACTTCAGTTTCCTCAAAGGCCGTATTGGTGGTACACTTGATTTGTACACATCAACAACGAAAGACCTTCTGATGAGAATGGCTGTTCCATCACTGAGCGGATATCCTGCAATGATGGCAAATATCGGCAAGACCAGCAACAAAGGTATCGAACTGACGCTGAACGCCATTCCTGTAATGACGAAAGACTTCACATGGAATTCAATCTTCAACTTCGCATGGCAGAAAGACAAAATTGAGGAACTGTCTAACGGCAAGGTTGACGACATAGCAAACAGCTGGTTCATCGGTGAGTCAATCGACATTCACTACGGCTACGAGGCCAACGGTCTGTGGCAGGAGAGCGATGCAGAAGAAATGGCTAAGTTCAATGCCAACGGCGAGAAGTTCACTGCAGGTTGCGTAAGACCTGTTGACCAGAACGGCGACTACAAGATTGACGGAGAAGACCGTGTAATCCTTGGCAACAAGAACCCACGCGTGACCATGGGCTGGTCTAACACATTCAGTTGGAAAGGCTTGGAACTCACGATTGAGCTTCAGGGACGCTTCAAATACATGGTCAGCACTGGCGGCGAAGGACAGTTTGGCATGTACCAGCAGCGCGAGATTGACTACTGGACACCAAACAACACTGGTGCAGAATGGCAGAAGCCAGTATACAGCACAGCAGGCGGCGACAAATACTCTGGCTTGCTCGGTTTCAAGAATGCTTCATATATAAAGATTCGCAACCTCTCACTGGGTTACAACCTGAGCAAGAGCGTATGCAACACTCTCGGCATAAGCGCAGCCAAGGTCTACATACAGGGCAAGAACCTCGGCATGCTTGCTTCTTCTGTTGACTTCATGGATCTTGACACAGGCTGGACATACTACAACCGTGGTTTCACAATGGGCCTGTCTGTTGATTTCTAAATAAAGAAAGAAATACACGGATTGGAAGTATTAAAAAAATAACGTAAACAAATAATAATTGACAATAAAAATATGAAATATATAAAAAGCAAAACAGTATGCGGCGCATTGTCGCTCTTGGTCAGTGCTGCGAGCCTGAGTTCCTGCGGCAACGACTTCCTGTCAGAGGATCCCAGTCACCTGTATACCGATGCACTGCTCGAGACAGAAGACGGCGCCCTGCAAATGGCAGCCGGCCTGTATGCCAACATACGCTGGCACTTCGGCTATGAATGGGCTTACGGCATCACGCTGTATGGATGTGATGAGTTCACCAACGGCGCCGACCTCACCTCAGAGTGCTGGAACACTTACGACAGCCGTCTGAACCCGCTTGACTGCACCACTGCACTTGGTGCTGCAAACAAGAACTGTCCGGCAGTGTCGGCACTGTGGGATCAGATGTACTACGGTATATCTACCGCCAACCTTGTACTCTCAAAGTCTGGCAACCTCAAAGACGAGGGCACTCGAAACAAGGTTATGGGCGAGGCTCATTTCCTGCGCGGCTACAACTACTACCGTCTGTTTGCACAGTATGGCGGAGTTGTGATACAGACAGAACCCACCAACGGCGAAGTCAAGAAAGACTATACACGTGCTACGGCTGAGCAGACCCTGAATCAGGTCATTGCCGATTTTGAGGAAGCATACAAGCTTCTTCCTACTGACAAGTGGCGCGGAAACGGCACATGGACGAAATACACAGCAGCACACTTCCTTGCCAAGTCACTGCTCTTCCGTCAGTCAGAGCGTTGCAACGACTGGAACAGCACTTACAACAAGACAGAGGACCTGAACCGCGTCATCGCACTCTGCGACGAGGTAATTGCTGCTTGCCCACTGGCAGACAACTACAGCAAGCTCTATGCAGAATGGACAGGCATAAACTGTGCAAACGAAGGACTCAGCGAGATTCTGATGTGTGCAGAGCACAACGGTGATGCTTCTACAGTAGGCCGTTATGGCAACCGCACCTACAACTACTTCTCACCGCAGTTCTCCAACTTCTCCAACGCATGGGTGCGCCGTGGCGCATACATCGGCGAGATGGACTTCCAGCGCTGCCGTCCTACAGAGTACACATATTCTGCATTCGACAACGTAAACGATGCCCGCATGTGGAAGACATTCAAGACTGTATATGGTCTTAACAACATCGCTGTCACAAAGAATGACACAGTGAAAGATGCAAGCGGCGAACCTGTATTGGATGAAAAAGGCAAAGTGAAAATCAAGGGAGCGTACTATGATCGCGAGAAAGTGGCAAAAGACAATGGCATAGAACTTTCTCAGGTGCCAGAACTTGGCGACCAGGGCATTATCTTCATTCTCAACAAGAAGAGCGACACACGCTTCAACGGTGAGCCTTACGGTACATTCGGACGCGGCGCACAAGCACACTCATTCGTAAACCCAGAGACTGGCAAGTGGGTGCCAAATGCCTTCCCACTGTTCATGGATGGAGAATACGTGCTGTACAATTACGGAACAAGCGGCAAGACATCAACCTCAAACGTATTCTGCGGTATCAACAAGACCGCCGACGGCTCACGTACTGCTGAGAAGGGTGATGCTCACCGCGACGTAATCATGGCCCGCACCGGTGAGACTTACCTCATCAAGGCAGAGGCTCAGGTACGCCTTGGCCAGTATCAGGATGCCATAGAAACTGTCAACATTCTTCGTGCTCGTGCTCAGTGGAAGAACGGCGAGGATCGCAGTTACTACACCGACGGATCAATGTCATTCTCGAAGTCTGCCGGCGGCGACACAGACAATTCACTTGCTTCAAACGGGTCAAACTGCAATGGTCTTGATGCCAATGGCTATACAAAGACCCTGACAATGGGAGAGGCTTTCGCCATTTCTCACCTGCACAAGAACACTTACTACCTGTCAACAGGTATTGAAGAGACAACAGAACCGTCAAACCTGCAGATTGCCAGCTACACTCAACTGCCTGAGGAAGATGAGGCCATTCTCGAAGCCATCGGCGCAACGGGCGACTATGAGCGTATGCTAAACTTCATCTTCAACGAGCGCACTCGTGAGTTGCTCGGTGAGTGGAACCGCTGGGAAGAGCTCTCACGCGCAGGACTGCTTGTGAAGCGTGCCAAGGCATTCAACCCAGAGGCTCAGAACATCACAGCCGGCAAGCATGAGCTCCGCCCGATTCCGCAGACATTCCTCGACATGCTGCAGAATCCTGACGGCACCAACCTCTCTGCCGAGCAGAAGAAGGCAATGCAGAATCCTGGATATTAATAAAATTGAAGGATTAAAGGATTGAAAAATTGAAATCCTATAGTAATATTAAAAACGAGGGTGTGTCATTCTGATGCACCCTCCTTTATATTTCTGACACTTTGATTTCTGCAACCCTCATTTCCTGGCGATATTTGAAAATAATTTCCGTCTGGTTTCCTACAGCCGAAAATAGCGAATTTTGCAAATAGCTGACAATAAAGACTTTAATTTTTGAGGCTATTTCTTAGCTCTCCGAAAGCACCCTAATTACGCTGCAATCAGGCCCAAATCACACTGTAATCAAGTGCTAATTACATGGTAAAAGCAACCTGATTACGATGTAATTTGGGCTTGATTACATTTGGAACCCTATTTTTGCCTCTGAAAGTAGCTAAAAAAGTGCCGTCAGAACCTCTATTTTGAGTTTTCCGACGGCACTTTTCGTTTTGACACTTTGCAAATCAAAACACGCCAAAACCTATCAAAGTATCAAAACACCAAATACTGGGAAATGCTAAAAACAATATTCAGATAATCCGCAATAAACGTATCAATCTTAGCCTTAACATGCCGGAATGTCGGAAAGGCATTGCTGCGTTCATAGGGAAAAGTGAACGTCAATCAGTAATTAATTTTTTTTGTGGCAAAAAAGCAGAAAAACATTTGCGGGATGTGGTTGTTTCAAAAAAAATTCGTAACTTTGCAACATGATTTTTCCATTTAACTACCTGCAGACGTTGGGCGAATACCTTGTGCTGATGTGGCGTGCCATTGCCATACCAGATCGCTGGCGTATGTTCATGAAACAATATGTAAAGGAGATGTCGCAGCTTGGCGTTGACTCCATTGGCATCGTGTTGCTGATATCTTTCTTCATCGGTGCAGTGATATGCATACAGATGAAGCTCAACATACAGTCGCCGTGGATGCCTCGCTGGGTAAGCGGCTACACCACGCGTGAGATTATGCTGCTTGAATTTTCGAGCAGTATAATGTGTCTTATCCTTGCCGGCAAGGTGGGCAGTAACATCGCCTCAGAACTCGGCACCATGCGCGTGACGCAGCAGATAGATGCTCTCGACATCATGGGCGTGAACTCTGCCAACTATCTCATTGCGCCGAAGCTTCTCGGACTTATCACGCTGATGCCATGCCTCGTCATCTTTGCCGACGGCATGGGTATAGTGGGCGCATACGCTACGGCATACATCGGACATATACTGTCGCCTGACGACCTGACTCTCGGCCTGCAGCATGCCTTTAATCCTTGGTTTATCTGGATGTCGATAATCAAGAGCATAGTGTTTGCCTTCATCATTGCCAGTGTATCGTCGTTCTGCGGCTACACCGTGACCGGCGGTTCGGTGGAGGTGGGCAAGGCCAGCACCTCGGCGGTGGTGAACAGCAGTATCCTTATTCTCTTTGCAGATGTATTCCTAACGCAGTTGCTGTCGTAGTGGAATTTGAGGAGTTAAGGGAAGTCATGAGGAGTTAAGGGGAGTTAAGGGACATCACGTATAGTAAACATACATTACAAACAAGTATAAATGTCATATTCTTTCAAGGATATATTGGCTTGGCAGAAAGCTTATGTATACTGTTTGACGGTATATAAGGTGACGGCTGATTTCCCGGATTTTGAAAGGTTCGGCCTGCGGTCACAGTTTACGAGAGCTGCAGTGTCTGTCACGGCCAATATTGCCGAAGGGTACAGAAAACTCAGCAAACAAGACAAGTTGCGTTTCTTCAATATCGCCCAAGGCAGTCTGGAGGAATGTAGGAATTACAATATCTTGTCTAAAGATTTACAGTACATATCGCAAGATGACTATAATACGTTAGAGGAACAACTTGAAATCGCAAGTAAATTCTTAAACTCATATTGTGAGGGGGTAAAAAGAAATAGTGGAATAAAAGATGAGTAAGTGAAAAAGGCATAGTCAATCAGTCGAACACAAATGTCTCTTAACTCCTCCTAACTCCCCTTAACTCCCTTAAAAAGCCCCCCACTCCTTATTAGTATAAGAAAATGATCGAAATAAAACACCTATATAAATCTTTTGAGGACAAGGAAGTCCTCATTGATATCAATGCTACGTTTGCGGACGGCAAGACAAACCTCATCATCGGACAGTCGGGCTCGGGCAAGACGGTGCTGATGAAAAACATCGTGGGACTGTTCACCCCTACAAAGGGCGAGATACTCTACGACGGACGCAACTACGTGCAGATGTCGAAACACGAGAAAGTGGAGATGCGCCGCGAGATGGGCATGATATTCCAGTCGGCAGCACTTTTCGACTCGCTCTCGGTCTTGGAAAATGTAATGTTCCCACTGGATATGTTCTCCACCATGACACTGCGCGAGCGTACGCACCGTGCCATGGAATGTCTTGACCGCGTAAATCTTACTGGAGCCGAAAAGAAATATCCCGGTGAAATATCCGGCGGTATGCAGAAACGTGTGGCGATAGCGCGTGCCATAGCACTGAATCCCAAATACCTCTTCTGCGACGAGCCGAACTCCGGACTTGACCCTAAAACCAGCCTTGTCATTGACGAACTCCTGCATGGCATCACGGAAGAGTTTGGCATCACCACCATAATTAACACCCACGACATGAACTCCGTCATGGGCATAGGCGACAAGATAATTTTCATTTGCAAAGGACGCAAGGAATGGGAGGGCGACAAGACCATGGTGATGTCGGCCACGAATGAGAATCTCAACGACCTCGTCTTCGCTTCCGAATTGTTCAAGAAGGTGAAGAAAGTGGAGATGCGTGAACAGGGTGAATAACCCTATTCTTTTGTTAGAATAATCTAAAAGCAATCATATTACGAGGTAATTTGGTTGCTTTTACAGTGTAAATATAGTTTGACAAAAAAACAGTAACAAAAATGGAAAAGACTTTGGTGATATTGAAGCCCAGTTGTGTGATGCGTTCACTCGTGGGCGAAGTGACAAAGCGTTTTGAACAGAAAGGCCTGCGCCTTGCAGGCATGAAGATGTGCCAGCTCACTGACGAGCAGATGAGTGAGCACTATGCACAGCATAAGGGCAAGCCGTTCTTCCAGCAGCTGAAGGATGCCATGACCGTCACACCTGTTGTGGTGTGCTGCTATGAGGGCGTTGATGCAGTGGAGGTGGTTCGCCAGATGGCAGGACCGACGAGTGGACGCAAGGCATTGCCCGGCACTATCAGAGGCGATTTGAGTATGTCGTTTCAGGAGAACATCGTTCATGCCAGCGATTCGAAGGAGAATGCAGCCATCGAACTGAAACGCTTTTTCCGTGATGACGAAATTTTTGATTATGACATGCCACTGCAGGGTTTCCTTTATGCAGCAGACGAATTGTAATCGGCTACCCCATTCATTGTGGCGCATCGGTTGCAGATGTTGACAAATGAACATAAAAATCCGCTAAGTACTTTTCAGCAACTTAGCGGATTATTTTGTTGGGATACCCGGACTCGAACCAGGAAAGGCAGGACCAGAATCTGCAGTGTTACCATTACACCATATCCCAATCGTTTTATTTTTCTGATGCAAAGGTACTGCTTTTCTATGAAACCTCCAAATTTTTTCTTGATTTTTTTTCAAACAACATCAAAAAAAGCATTTTTTAGATAAAAAAATACAAGTTTTTCGTAAATTTGTAGATATTATCATCAAAGAAACAATGACAACAGACACAATCTGCGCCATAGCAACGGCACAAGGCGGTGCCATAGGAATAGTACGCATATCTGGCCCGAAGGCCATACAAGCGGTTTCTGCCATCTGCACGGCAGACTGCAACGCTTTTGATGCCAACACCGTTCATTTCACCCGCATCGTCAATGCTGCAGGCGAGGTAATCGACGAGGTTCTCGTCACCGTCTTCCGCGCACCGCACAGCTATACGGGCGAAGACTCCGTTGAAATATCATGTCATGGTTCACGCTATATTTTAAGCAAGGTACTGGAACTGCTGATTACAAACGGATGTACGCTGGCAGGACCGGGTGAATTCACGCAACGCGCATTCATGAACGGGAAGATGGACCTCAGTCAGGCGGAGGCCGTGGCAGACCTCATAGCATCGCAGAATGTTGCACAGCACAATGTGGCCATGACACAGATGAGAGGCGGCATAACCACGAAACTGCACGAACTGCACGACCAGTTGCTGCACCTGACGTCACTGCTCGAACTCGAACTGGATTTCTCCGACCATGAAGACCTGGAATTTGCAGACCGCAGCCAGTTGCTGCAACTTGCACAGTCTATTGATACCGAGATTACGCATCTGTCAGGTTCCTTTGCAGCCGGAAATGCGATAAAGAACGGTATTCCCGTGGCTATCATCGGAGCGCCAAACGTAGGCAAGAGCACCCTGCTCAACGCACTGCTGAAGGATGACCGTGCAATAGTATCCGACATACAGGGTACCACCCGCGACCTCATCGAGGACACCATAACCATCAATGGCTACCTGTTCCGTTTCATCGACACAGCAGGCATAAGAGCCACCAGCGATACCATAGAGCAGATGGGTATAGAACGCTCACTGAAAGCCGCACAGAAAGCACAGATTATCATATCGCTGTCAGCCCCCGGCACACCGTTCATAGACATAGACAGGCAGGACAACCAGCACATCATATACGTCACGAACAAGAGTGACAAGCTTACCGATGTCACTTCCGACAAGGAAAGCATCACCATCTCAGCCCTCCACCAGAAAGGCCTTGACCGCTTAGAGGAAGCCCTCACCGACATAGCCGCCGCTGCCACAAGTCAGGCCGCCACAGACACGGTAATAATCACCAACGAGCGTCACAAGCAAATCCTCGACATCGCCTCGCAGGACATACAGCGTGCCATCGCCGCCATGCACCAAAACCTCAGCGGCGACCTCATAGCCGAAGACCTCCGCCTCTGCATCACCCACCTCTCCGACATCCTCGGCAACACCATCACCACCGAAGACGTCCTCAGCAACATCTTTAAGCATTTCTGCGTGGGAAAATAGTCCGATTGCAAAGAAACACATAAAATCTGCAAAAATAAGCCTGTAAATGCCTTGTTTTCAAGTGTTAAAGTTTGTTCGGGTTTTTGCAGATTTTTGATTTAGGTATTGTTTGTTTGCAGATTT
>JAFPVC010000007.1 GCA_017413085.1 Prevotella sp. | reverse complement strand
GAGTTAAAGTGTGTGTCTCCGCAGTAAGACTGCTATATTATAATAATGTGACTAACAAAGAAGGCGCCTCAACGCTATGACGTAGTACAAGCGTGGAGACGACACACCCACCGTCCGCATCGCCAGGGTGCGGTCAGCCATTAGTATGCAGGCATGGTAAACAGGGTTATACGATTTGTTTCCACTATGTGGAGAATGTGGTTTTCCCCCGTGTGTAGGCGTCAGCTTCACCTGTCTCGGCGATGCCACGCGCGACTGTGATACAGGTCTGAATACAGAGTTTGCCACCGTGCGGCGGTGCTCCTCCATGATGCCGTGGCACAGAGCGTCGCGATTGTCAAGGCGCTCCTCACTCCTCTCGCCGCCATAGTTCACGCAGCCTTGCGCCCTGACACCACAGAGCATGCCAGAGAGCACCGACAGCACCACCGCCGTCAGCAGGTATGTCATGAAACTATGTCTCAGTCTTTTGCCATTCATCATGTCTTATAACATCTGCCTTTTTAAAATAACGCCCCTCTCCCCGTTTTATTGTCAAAGGGTTGGTTATGCAAGTAAATTATTCTGAGCCAAAGCATGACTCCTAAAATGTAAAACTACATTTTATGGGGGAATAAGGATTCAATCCTTCAATAGGTTCACACCTTGTGCTATTTTTGTCCAAATCCTTACTTTTTACCCACATTTGGACAAAAATCGTTGGTAGTCAGTATTGGCAGGTATTGTCTCCTTGACAGGACGACATACAGATCTTACAACGGAGATAGCATCGGGGCCGCTGACGCGTATAATGCCAAGAGCCCCGCCTGTTGTTGTGGCGAGGGCACAGATAGTCTCATTTTTGATCATTTCTTTTTTGCCCATGTGTTAGCCAACACTATAAACGCCAAACCGAAACTTAGTAATACCATCATTGCTCCTGTTATCGCACCATTGTTATCTGCCAATAGCGGTATGATGCAGAAAATGGTTCCTGAAAGCACACTCAGGAGAGCCAACAATATGCGCGAGCGCTTTACATTCACCTGTGCCTTTTCTTCTTTACTTGCGGTATTATAGCCAGCAATAAACTTGTCGCCTCTCCCCTTCACAACGATGTATGCTAAGATAAAGCACACTGCGGCAAACATCGGGGCAAAAAAAACTCTTGGTGTCATATTCTTTCTAATTTAGGGTATCAATGGAACTCTTGTACTCAATGCCGATACATGCTGCAAAGTTACGAAAAAAAAATGAAATCCCACAACATTACGTAAAGAAAACCCGAAGTCTGATTTGAAACTTTGCTCATTTTTTTTGCCTTTTTAGTGATAAAGTGATTTCTTGGAACGTTCGGCTTCACGATGCTAAATAGAGAAAAGGGAGGTGGAAAACAACTCTCAAAATGCTAAAGTTGGTAAAAAATATTGTCCGGGTTGGTAAAATTAACCGTATTTTACCAACCCGGACAACGTAATATGATAGCTTTTACGATGTAATTCGATAGCTTTCACACTGTAAAAGCATAGCTTTTACAAGGTAATATGATAGCTTTTACAACCTAAAACGATAGCTTTTACAATACCCGAAAAAACCCATTACTGATTATCAATAAGTTACGCACATCGAAATTTTGCCCGATTTTCAAAATAATTTCCCGTCGAAGGATTTCATCGCAAGGAAATTTGAGGGGCGAAAAATCAAAGTGTAAGGAAAAAGGGCGAAAATCATGCAAAATGTAAGAACCTGCATGGTACAGCAGGTTCTTTATATACAATATTTGCAGTAGATAAGCGGCCAATAATTTAGTTTTGCATATATTCCTGTTTTTGCCGCAAAGTTACAACTTTTTCTTGAAAAAATCGCCGATAGCGGGCGAAAATATGTATAAAAACATCAACTTTCGCCCAGTAACACAATATTTTCTACATATTGTTCTCCTTGTTCAGATTCCCTCATATAGTACTAAAAATAAATTATTGATTCTCTGTCTTGGCAACATTCTGGAAGGTGAAGACCTTGCCAGTGGATGCCTGGTAATACTTCACGGTGACGCTCTCACCCACGGTGCGACCAAAGACTGTCAAGGAGAGCGATGGGTTGACAGCCGTCAGCTGCGTAACTCCACGGCACTCGCTGCCCACAAAGGCGGCAATGAGGTCGCCGGCGGCAGGTATGACGGAAATCCTGTTGAGCAGATAGTCTGCACCGTATGTCATCACCACGGGGTACTTTGACGAACCAAAGGTGAACTGCGGTATGAAGTCGGTTTCCACTCCTAGGTCATACCCCGAACGGTAAGTAATGGTGCCAGAGCGCGTGAACACCTGCTTCAGCCGTGCACAGTAGTACTTCATTGTGGCATACAGCTGCTGGCCTTCGCTCTCGTTACCCCATGCCTTTAGGAGATAGGTGGTGGTATTTGCATCCTGACTGCCAAGGTCGATAGCGGGACCGTTCACACCGCGACACTCGCCCGACACAAAGACAGCCAGGCGGTCATCGGTACTGGTATATGGCTTCAGGGCATCTTCTATCTGCACCTTCACTATGCTCCAGTTCTCGTAGTTCTGTATGTCAGGCTCCTGCCACTGTGGACGGGCATCGTCAGCCTGCCAGTCTATCTGCCACGACGGAGCCTCGCTGACCGTCGTAACACTGTATCCGTCGGTCTTCGGATTGTCATCGTCGCTGCTGCAAGCCCCGAAGGTGAGGCTTGACAGCAGTATGACGGTAGAATATAGGATGTTCTTGTTCATAACTTACTGGATTATTATTTTCTTACCATTGAATATATACACGCCTGCAGCGGTCGGACGAGTAGGCAGTTGCACTCCGCTAACGGTGTACCACTTGCCGTTGTCGCTGCTGGTCTTGGTGAAACTGATCTGAGCCGGCTCATCAGGACTGCCTATTACTGCGTTGGCCTTATACTGCATCAGCTCGCTTGTGGTGGCGATGATATCGCCGTCACGCTCAATGGCAAACCAGATAGATGTCTTAGCATCAGCAGCAATGCTCAGGTAGAGCGGTTCAATGCTTTCAGCAGACAAATCACTGACTACGGTGGCCTGGCCCACACGCTCGCCGTTGGCAAAGGCAATGAGCATATCGCCCTCTTCCGTCTCGAAGCCCTCCACCACGGCACTCATCGTCATGGTCGTCTTTGCATTTGCAGAACCAGTGGCACGACTGTCGGCGGCGGTCCACTCATCAAGGAAGGTGCTGCCCGGCATATAGAACGGATAGCTGAAGCTTACTTCACCGCTACCCTTGCGCAGCAGCATGTAGCCCTCACCAGGCTTCATGTACTCCAGATTACCACGCCAGCGGCCTACGCCGTTCACCATGGTGAAATATGCAAACTCATCGTGGCTCTTGATGACGTCGCCCGGCTCTGCCTTGTCATAGTAGTCGCTCAGGGCAGTCTCCAGAGGCAGGTTGAGCATCGGCGTGTAGCCAATGGCGTTCCATCCCTTTGTCACGCTGATGGTGCGCTCGTCCTGTGTCTTGATTATCTCGCCTGCAATAGGGAAGTTAATGTCCTTTCCTACCTTCACGGCATAGGCAGCCTTATGAGACAGTTGTATGTCCTGAGTAGGGTCAGTGGACAGCCAACGACCGTCCTCATACAGCAGTGTGGCCTGTCCGTTCAGTTCCGTCAGCATATCGTTCTCCTGCCATGGCAGGCTGGCAAGGATAAGGTCAAGGTTCTCCATCTGTACGTCCTTCACATTGAACGAAATCCAGTTCCAACCCTTCTTCAGGTTCATCATCTGTACGAAGCTATTACCACCCTTCAGTATCACAGGACTGTCAAGTCCGGCAATAGAGTCTGCCCTGAAGGTCATCTTCTGCTGATCGTCTGCCGTCAGCATCAGTTCGCGCCCGGTAGAGTACTGCCACAGCTTGAAGTACAGTTCCCTGCCCTGTGCCTTGTTATCATATACGGTAAGATATACGCTGCTCTCACCTGTCTCGGCAGAGTATTTTACGTTAGAGAATCCGTGACACACGTTATTGCTGTCAAACGCGCCAACGATGTCATGCGGGTCGGTATCAATCTCATTGTTCAGATATACGCGACCTACCACGTTCATTGAGTTCTCCAGCATATCGCCGCTGATGCTGCTCGCCCAGTCAGGCAGCTCACCCTCTACGGTCAGGTTCAGATAGAAAGGCTCAGACTGTCCGTCCTCATCTGTCAGATAGATGATTTCGTTGTAGGTACCGATGTTAAGGTCCTTGGAGACTGCTACACGTACATAGTCGGAACCCAGCGGAGCCAACACGTCACTGCTTTTATCCATGGTGAGCCACTTTGCGCTGCTTTCTATCTTGTAAGTATGGCTTACGGCACTGTTGTTATAGAACGGCAGTTCCAACTCCTCGCCGGAACCATACTTCACGGTGTAGTCAAGCTGGTTGGCGAGCCACTCTATGCGGCTGTTGGTCACCAGGTAGCAGGCAGTATGCGGCGAAGCCATAGTGTTGCCGCGCTTATCCTCTATGTCACGTATCGTTACATAGACGTTGCGATGATTGAGCTTGACATTGCTCTCATTGAGATTAACCAATAGTCTGTGTCCCTCTCCTACGAAACTGAACTTCAGGTTCTCCAGTTCCTCGAAAGGCACTACCGGGGCAGCCGTCTCGTTGGTAATGTGTTTCTCTATCACGCTTATCGGGTCAGCAAACACATAGTCGCGGATAGGGGTGCCGGTAGGCTGCTGTGTCAGTGAATCTAACTGGTAACGCAGGTTGCCGTCGGCATCCATATACAACTTATTGCTATAAGGATAAGCCACCAGCGCAATCTTGTTGTTCTTCAGGCGCTCCTGACGCTCGAAGGCGAGATAGGTTATCAGTCCGGCCTCATCACCATAAGGACTCTTGGTAGAATACTTATTGATGAGCGTCAGCGGCAGGGCCTGGGCAAAGAAACATACCTCGTCAATGTTGCCCGTAAGCGAGTTGCGTGTGTCAACGGTCACCACCTTGCCATTATCGTCATAACACTTATACCGTGCACCGCCGAGCTGCAGGCAAGAGCCACTGATGCCGCCCAGACTATCGGCAGCAAACGTAGAGCGCAACACCTTATCTATATATATATTGACCACGTTGTTGCCTCGGTTCACCGTCATGGCATAGTGGTGCCACTGGTTGTCGCTCCAGTTGCCAGGCACCTGAGTGGCAAAGCCATTAGAGCGATACATAAGTTTCTCATCCTCAAAGGCTATGTTGAAGATGTTCTCAGCACCTATCTCTTCCTTGATGCCTGCACCGTTGCTTACCAATACGCCGCGACCGTTGCTGTCAGTCTTAAACCAGAACATCAGCGTGTAGTCCTGCTCCTTGGTACGGTTCATGGCGCTCTCCACCAGTTGCAGTCCGTGGTCTTCGGCATCGAGGTGAAGCGAGTAACCACGCGGGACAGCCCAGTTGGCACCCAGCAGACGGGCGTTGGCTCCCTGCGTCTGGTCTATGGCATAGTCGCCGTAACCCTCGTTCATAGGGTAGTAATCCACAAGGCCCATCTCATAGCCTGTCAGACGCTGGCCGCCATAGGTGTTGCCTATGGTTGCACCGTCCATGGCACGATACCACAGCCTTGCCTCCATCATCCGTCCTTTATAGTAACTGCCTGACGTGCGGCTGCTCTCGTTGGTGCGTCCGAAGATAAGATTGCCCGTACCGCTGTAATGTGCCAGCAGCTTGTTCTTACCCAACTGCTTACCGCCGTTATAGAACCTCAGTGAGTCCTCGTCAAGGTTGACGCTCATGGCTACCTGTGTGAACACTCCCTTGGCTATGGCATCATCAGAAACATACTCGTTACCGTCAATGACGGCCTTCAGCCTGAAGTCCTTGGTGAGCCACAGCTGCAGCTTCTGGCCGTTGGTGCCGTGTGAGAAGAGCGGCATATCGCGCCCTGCAAGGGTATCAGGCTCTACCATCATGTCAATGGTAAAGTTCTTACCGCTGAAGTTGCGCTTGGCCTCGCTCTCCACACTGGCACTGCCAGTAAACTGTATGCTCACGTTCTCTGATATGTGGCTGCTGTTGGTCTCGCCCTTCACCTCAAAGTTTGTGGTGGACCTGAGGTAATTGTACTCTATGTCCTCAGAGAAGTTGAACACTATGTCGTCGCCAGCCGTCAAGATGCCGCTTCGTGGTTCAGGCTTGCCAAACAACTGCGGACGACGTGTGTCTTTCACACCGCTGAGAATCCTTGACGATGAAGTGAGGAACTCATTGCCGTTGCGGCAGTAGAGTACGGCGCGCAGGTCATAGCCATTCTCTATCACCGTGCCTTCGCCATAGAAGCGGGTGGTGATGTTACCGTTCTCAGGTATCATCTCCCTTACGCCACTGGCCTGTGCCATCAGCAGTGAGTCGGCATAGAACGAGCATACGTTGGTCCAGTGCTCTTCCCCTCGCTGGGTCTCCTTGTACTGGAACTCTATGTGGTCGAAGTTATGCTGATGACGGTCAAAGCCATCGATGGTGACAGGTATGTACCAACCCAGCTTGTCGTCTTCACTTGCTTCTGTGTTCATCACCCACTTGTCGCCAGGCGATGAGATGTTCACCGCACCAGCCTCATGCAGGTAGTGCACATCGAAAGACACACGGTTCATGGTTTGCCCGAAATCGTCGGGTGATGCCACTCCTATGGTGAGGCCCTCATAGTCGAATCCCTCGCCGGCATATACCTCCAATGTCTTTTCAAGCACCTTGCCTGGATAGAGAACGACATCAGTGCCGCTGATTGTCAGCGGTGCGCCGTCAACGAATAGCTTAGCACCGTTAGGATTGCTATTGCCGTCAAGATAGAAAGTGAACATAGTGAGTCCGCCGGTGGCTGCCTCTGGCTGCTCGCTCTCGTTTGTCATATAAACCTTGAAGCGTGCGGGACTGCCTACTGACACACCGCTCACGCTCTGCTTGTCAAGCCTGATGGTAGGGTTGCATATCTTCTTAGTGCGCTCGTCAAGGATAGTGCCCGGACTGTATATGAGTGTCCTGCGCTCATCCTCCCACGGATTAGCGGTGGCACCGCCACGGGTACGATAGACAAAGCTGCGTGGATACAGAGCCTTAGACATATTGAATTTCTGTCTCATGAACCTGTCAACGTATGTGCTCATCTCGTCGAAGTTCTGGTTGGAGTAAGCATCCAGCAAACCGTTAGCCGCCAGGAAGGCAGTATCGGTCTGCACACGATAGACATCAATGTTCAGGTGACTCTTCTTGTCCATAGCTATGTTGAAGCTTTCCTTACGGCTGTAGGTCTTAGAGTCAGCCGTAGTGCCCTTTGTTGAATAATTCAATACGGGCAGCATCCTGAACTTCACCGTCTTTCCAGAGAAAGACACTTCCGTGGTAGTCTCCTTGGCATCGCCGTCTTTACTATTTACACTCGTCTTTTTGTCAGCCTTAGCCCATGCCATATCTACAAGCTTTGACAATATATGTATGCCTACAGCCGCAGAGGCAGACAGTGCCATGTCGGGACCGAGATTGTCAAACCACCTGTCGCCTATGACACCTGGCAGACTTTGATAGTTAGAGATGGTGTACTCACTATCAAACTGCTCACTGTGCTTGAATGTAGTGCCTCCGTCCAAATCATAGTTGGCCATAGGTGAACTGCCCAATATGGCAGCCAGTTTCTCACGTTCGTTCTGACCGATCATGTCAACCCATGCCATGATAACCTGACAATTCTCTGCCACCTCGTCAACGTATTGTGTGGTAGCGTTACTCGGCAGATGGATTACATAGTTCATGCCTGGCTCCTCAGTCATCTTACTGGTGTAGTAGTACGACTCACCATTCTTCGTATTGGCAAGGGCGAAATTCTCGTCATCCTCACTTACCAGCGAGCGATATACAGGCTTGTTCGTAGCATCGGCCTTTGCCTGGGCATCTGCCGCCGTACCTGTAAACATCATTGCACGCAGCTCCTTCACCTTGTCAGGAATAAGCTGTGTAAGGAGATGCTTCTGTGAATGGATGAACTGTGACGTTACCTCAGGGCCATAGCCTATAGACTCGTCGCGCACCAGATGATACTTGTTGCCCTTTATGTCATTACCCTCGGCGATATCTACCAGTGTGCCGTACTTGGTCTCGATACCCATAGTCTGACCATTGCTCAGACGGCCCTTCATCTGCTGGAACACGCTGTCAGGTATGGCACGTATGGTGCTCATAGGCTGCACCACTATGTTATGCGTCATGCCTATATAGAGGTCTGCCTCGGCACCCACCATCTCGTCCTTGCTGCTGGTGGAGATATCTTCATTCACGTTCATGGTGTATGAGAAAGCGCGCCGTCCCTCGGCATTGTAGCAGTATTCAAACTCAAATACCTTTGAGATGTCGGTTTTGTTCATAACGCCGCTTGCGGTGCCAACACCCTCAGGTGCAGCTACGAAACCCGTATAGCTGTCGAGCTTGCTGCCATAGGTCAGTCCGATGGATACGCCACCCTTGATTGCCATGTCCAGCGTGAAGGAGTATTTCAGTCTTGAGCCTTTCGACAGAGTTGCCGAACTGCCGCTGCCCGGTGGGTCGCGCAGTATGTCAATCAGTATTGGCTTGTCCTTCACCAGTACGTCCTTGGCACCGCTCAAGGCAAACATATTCAGGGTATATGCCTTCAGCGGCTCAGCCTCGTATGTCGTGCCGTCCTGCTCCAAGGTCATGGTGACGGTCTTCAGTGCGTCACTGCCAGTGAGCAAGCGCACCGTCTGGTCGGCAGTAAGGTAGTAGTAGCCCATGCCCAAGCTGTCCAATTGCACTACCTCAGGCACCAGTCCGTCCTTCAGTCCATTGTGTACGGTCACCTTGCCGCTGCCAAGTCTCACTACGTCGATGACACCTGAGCGTATATCATTATTAAACGGATAACTCTCTAACACCTGTATCTGTATGGGGTATCTGCGGTTCAGGCTGAACACCGGATAGCCAAAGGTATAGTGTACGGTATTGCTTTCACTGTCAAGAGTAGCCAGCGGCACTTCCACCCTCTCGCTTCCTATGCTCGTTGACAAGTAGCTCTTGTCGCCGAAGTAGTCGAATGTGTCATAGCCTAACTGCTTATAGGTAATCTCCACAGGACTGTGGTATATACGGTTGTATGTGGCATTATAAGTAGCCTTAGGCTGTGAGATGCTGTTTTCATCCACATCCTTGAAGGTACCTTCGTAGGTGGTGTCAACCGGTGTGAGGCAGTCGGTCAGGTCAACGACCTCGCTGACCTGTCCCTCCTGGAACAGCGTGGGGTAGCCTTCGCAGTATATCTGCTGCACCTTCCAACGTACAGGCGGCAGCATCAGCATATATTCACCCGTAACGGAGTCTGGTTTCACTGTCATGCGCTTGCGCTCCACCAGTGCGGTGGTCTGGTGACCATTGCCGCCGGCATGAGAGAAGGTAAGCTCGCGTGTCTTCAGTTCTGTATTCTGGTTATCATATACCAGCCACGACGCATTGTCGCCCTCCAGAGTCATCACCATCGTAAGGTTACGTCCCAGGTTGTTGCGGCTCAGGTTATTGTCAAGCGGCTTGTTGCCCTGGTCGCTGCCGCCCACTATGCGGCCCGTCAGCTTCACCTTCGTGGTGTCATAGAAACAGATACCGGGTTCGTCTTGTATGATGTTCTGTAACCTCTTCTTGTCAGTGCCCATGTAGTAGCCTTCGTCAGCAAACTTGTGCTTCTCCATCACTGTCTTTATCTCATGCTGTCCGTCGAGCACGCGGAAGGAGAAGCTGCCGTCATACTGTGACTCCACCAGTTTGCCAGAGGCATTATACACATCGTGGCCATCCACCTTGAAACGGGCACCCTTTACTGGTATGCTCGTGCCTTCATACATCACGAAGCCTGAGAACAGGTGGCTGTTGATGACGGTGAACTCGCTTATCGACTTGTCGTTGCTCTCATCGTTGAAGGTTACGGAGTAAGTATTCTTTCCCGGCTCAAACTTGATGTTGCCGTTAATTACAGGAGATACGTCATACTGTATGCTTGCCAGTCCATTGTATGGCAGTCCGTCGATGACGAAATGTCCGCTTTCGTCAGTCGTAGCACTCTTCTCCACTGAGCGGTCGCCGTCGCCCTCTTTTGCGTGGACGGCTTTCACTTCGATGCCGCACAACCCCGTACCGTCGTTGAAGCGCACATAGCCCTCCACGCGTCCAGTGTTCTTGCAGGCACCTGCCTTCACCTGAGTCTCTGAGTAGTGCATGCCCTCACAGTCGGTGACGGCGCGCACCTTGTACTCGTATCTTTCCAATGGCGATACGTCCTTATCCTCATAACCAGTGTTGTCCACACTGGGGGCAATAATCTTCCAACCGTCCTCACCGCTGCCTGCATAGCGACGATATACCTGGAAGTAGTCCACTACGCCATCTGCTTCCCATGTCAGCACTACGCTGCTCTGTCGGGTCTCCGTCATCAGCGTATTGTCTATCTTGCCGTTGCCTTCATGGTAGAAGTTTGGCAAGTTAGGTTGCTGGGGGTCGGAATCGATAGTATTAGGATCAGCGAAATGAGTAGTAACTGGTACAAGCACGCCGCCAACCTTTGTCCAACTATTGCCAAGCTTATCCTCAATGCCATCAAGTGACTGATAAACAAGAAGAGAGTAGTTAGATGTAGATTTGGGAACGGCATTTCCTTCAACCACTTCCCAGTTGCTGTTACCCAGGTAGCTTACCATCGTTTCTACTGACTCACCGGTAACCTTGGAGGCTCCCGCTACGCCGGTATAGCTCCAGTTGTTTTTGGAATCTTGATTCTCGCCATTACCCCAAGAACCCCATGGCTTGATGTTAAAGTAATTGTGAGTAATGTTGTACCAAGTTGCTTTCTCCAGGCAGTTTTGTACGGCTGCATTGGTAACGGTGGCCCCTACGTCACCATCTCTGAAACCAAAGAATGCTCCAGCCCAGTTCTGGCTACCATCAACTTGTGCTTTCTTACACCAGATGGAGCCGTCGAACAGGCAGTTTTGAATGTTTGCATTGGTTCCGCGTCCGACGAAGCCTCCTGCAAACCAGTCGGAAGTCTCTACGCTGGCAGATACACGGCAGTTAAAGATGTCAGTCCACTTGCCGTTGTTTACGCCTGCACTGCCAACGAGAGCAGCCACGTGATTAGTGCTGCCTGTAATTTTACCGGTAAGATGCAGGTTCTTGATAGTGCAGGCTACACCATTTCTGAACAAAGCGACATTATCAATATTCCCACCGCTGATTTCCATATTCAGCGTATGGCCGTTGCCATCAAAGATGCCAGAGAAATTCTGTCCGTCCCAAAGGGCTACAGAATTGTGGACCGCAAAGTCAGCCATCATAATGGCGTTGGTATTAGAATTATTAATAACTGCATCCCTGAACTTCAGCCAATCACTTTCATTGGAAAGCACCATATACGTCTCGTTGTCGATGACGACGGTATTGTTACTGCTTAACTCCAGTGTAGTGGGCAAATACTCGCGGGTGGCATAACTGTTGACATTCGAGTATTTGACATTCTCTGTGTCCAAACCCACCCACGTATGACAGTTGTTGAGTCTGGTGGCGATATGGTCGGGGGCAAAGATACAATTATCGATGAACAGACTGCTGCCACGGGCTACCCATGCCACGAAGCCACGGTTGTTGGTGGCATTGGCACCCTCGAAACTGCCGTCGAACTTACAGTTGCGGATGACGACACTGGCACCACTCTGGCGTGCTATAAAGCCAGCGAGAAGTCCCTCACCGCTGACAGAACTCTTGAGTGTGACCGACGAGCGGCAATTCTCAATGCTTACTGTGGTACCTTCCATCGTCCAACCGATTAAACCGGATGTGTATCTTACACTGGTATTAATGGTTCCAGCCGTGTGCAGGTTCTTGATGGTGGCATTGCCCACATAGCGGAAGGGGGCGACAAACTCTTGAGCATGGTCGTAGATATCGAAAGTCAGTGTATGTCCGTTTCCGTCGAAGTTGCCGCGGTAGGCAGCCTCTTTGTTCCACCCAATCATAGTGGAGCCGGCATTGACATCGGCATAGAGCCGAGCGTTCACGTCGTACTTACCCTGGGCTGCCTCCACCTTGTCGCGGAAAGCCACCCAGTCTTCAGCCGTGCGGATAGGGAAATAGAATGGTGTTATATCTTCTCTGACAGGCGATGCACCACGCTCCACATACATCTCCACCTTATAGTTTACACACGTACGTGCCACCTCTATCACCTTGTAGCGCTGCTCACGCTCCTGCTGGGTGAGTTCTATGGTCTGTACGTTCACGGTATCGCCTTTCTGATTAAGCATAGTGATGCGCATCATCATCTTGGCGCGGTTGTCCCATACGGCGTTGTACCCGTCGGCATACTCCCATGATACGCGGGCGGTGAATGAGCGCTCATCCTCCCACTTGGCAGAATATGAGGCAATGTGCAGCAGATGGATGTCGTTGACTACGCAGCTGACTTTCGGCGCATAGCTGTTGTTCCATCCCCACGGCTGAGTCATGGCGCGGCGCACACGGTAGGTCACCTTGTCAAGCGTACCGCCGTTTACCAGCATATTCTCGTTAATGGCGCGCACTATGGTGCTGTCTATATAGGTGTAGTCTTTCACACTCGGGTCAAAAGCCTCTGAGGAGATAGTCTCGAAGTCTTCCTCCTTACCAGTCAGTGAGCGTTGTATCTCGAAGAAGTCGCTGCCGGCGATGTCTTCATAGTCGGTATGATTGATAGACCAGTCTAACCGCACCGAAGCATTATGGTCGCCTAACGGACGTGCGGTAAGTCCGTAAGGCACATGAATCATCGGCTGTGTCACTGCGTCTGACGATACGTCGTTTATAGGGTTCTTGTCTCTGTCGAGATAGTTCACTATGACGCGCAGGTCTTCGTGGGGCACGGTGGCATCAAGCTCGATGATGCCGTTGCTGATGCCTGCCTGAAGGTTCTCCACCACACGGTTGTTGTTATGGTCGATATATTCATACTTTGCAGAAGTAACCTTGTCGGAAGCAATAAACCAAGGCAGTTCAAGTATGCCTGGCTTACTTAACGACATCATAGCCATTGATATCTGCGGAGACACGATAGTCGGTGCTTCGGGTAGCGTGATGGTAGTTCCTGTAAGTCCCGTAAGCATAAAGTCTTTGGCCACCCAGACGGGAGTCAAACCTATCCTTACTTCCCATGAGAACGTCACCGTCTGTGCATACATATCGTATGGTATGGTCCATACGGCAGAGAAGTCGTAGGTCTTGCCGTCTGAATTGGAATACACCAACTTGCGCACTTCGCCGTCGCCCTTCACCAGCTTGAAGGTATTCGACGAAGCGCCTTGCTTGACCTCAAAACTGCCGCCAGCCTCGGTCTTGAACTTCGTCCACACTTCCGACTTGTCGTTGTCGTATGCACTGCGATAGTCAGTTCCTCCCATGCGGCCTTCATCTGCTTTCCACCAAAACAGAAGTACGGAGTGCTCCACATTGGATTTGTCCTTCCATTTGGCTGTCAGTTTGCCTTCATCTACCCAGTAGTCGTTGTCGTTCTCATCATAGAGAGGCATCTGAATGCGCACACTGTTAGAACCGTTGAGCTGTATCTGATATAGGTAGGTCTTCTCAGGATGCCTGTCGGCGGCAACAGTCTGCTGAGGTAACAGCCATGCAAAGACAGCCACAAGCAGCATCCACTTCCATAACTGCCAACATATCATTCTTTTACAGGATAGTCTCATAGTCTTATATAATTATTAAAGTCTCGCAAATATATGTATATTAAAGTCTTATAAGTGTTAGTATGGAGTTATAATAGATTTCAATGGCAAAGTTACGTTTTTTTCTCCGAATAACCAAAAGAAAATGAGAAAAAAGTGTAATTTCCTGCATTTTAGGTCATTCATTATAACGTCGTTATCGAGGAAATATTACTCACGTATGATAAATATTTTCATGAATTTCTCATTATTCTAATTAATGACTAAATTATAATAATTATGATAATTTGTTTCTAATATCTTCACTACAACTAACTAAGTTTTTCTTGAACATGCGCTCGGCGACGTAAGGAGACGCTTGCAACGCCAAGAATAGCTCGAATTGCACGAATTGCTCGACTCTTTTTCTTTGCCCTACGGGCAGAAATCCATAGAAAATCTCTAAGGAGCCAGGGAGTTAAGGAGTGGCTGCGCCAAATTATGCCTCCCCCCACGGGGGAGGTAGGTGGGGGCTGTTTTTTCACTTTGTCACAAAACAGGCTGTTTTGCTTACACTTTGATTTTTCAGGACACTCGGCTTCACGATGCTAAATAGAGAAAAAGGAGGGGGAAAATAGCTCTCAAAATGCTAAAGTTGGTAAAAAATATTGTCCGGGTTGGTAAAATCAACCGTATTTTACCCACCCGGACAACGTAATATGATAGCTTTTACAAGGTAATTTGATAGCTTTTACAACCTAAAACGATAGCTTTTACTATTCCCCGAAAAACCTATTACTGATTATCAGCAAGTTACAGATGTCGAAATTTTGCCCGATTTAGAGAATAATTCCCCGTCGCTGGATTTCATCGCGAGGAAATTGAGGTACGAAAAATCAACGTGTCACGAAAACTGACGTTATTGTGACAATGTGTGAAAAATCATACTTTTTGGGGAGAGAATGAGGATTAAACGACATTATAAATGTTTTTTATATACACAAGTTTGTGTGACACATACTTGTGTGAGTGTTTTTCCATTGTCTTATAATAACATAAGGTGTGAACCCATTAGTTGGATTCACACCTTATTATATATATAGAATCTGAATTATTCCACTTTCCTTGTGCCGTTGCACTGGGGATAGGAGGAGCAGCTCCAGAACTCCTTGCCGGAATTGATGCCTTTGCGTGCCATTCTTTTTATCATGGGTTTGCCGCACTGCGGACATTGTGGGGCGGCGTCCTGTCTGCTTTGGTCTGCACGGTATGCCAGACGCTCCTGCGTCAGTGCCTCGGTGAAGCCGCCTTCCTCGCGAAATGTTGCGAGCAGACGCTCTATCTGTTTGTTGAGCATAAGGGTGAGGCGGTTGCATAATACGAGGATGCAGTTTGCTACGACAATGCTGTCGTCTGACTGCAGCCAGGTGTCGAAGAGGTGTTTCTGCCTCAAGATATGAATGCTGCTCTGGTATTGTACGTCATCCTGATACAATGGTTTTTCAAGTCGCACGGCGGATACCTGTATGTATTCCTGTGAATGAACTGACCATGGCACCTGTTCTTGTCGCATGAGCCAGTTGAGGAAATCGTTTGACAGTTCGGCGAGTGTGGCTCTGGCAACGTCGGTAAGTCGCATCTCTGTCTCCTTTGAGGTGGAGTGCCTTGAGTTGCCTTCTGCTATGTTTGCCGGGGCTGAGCGCGCTGCCTGCGTCATCTGGTCATACTGTCTGCCGCATGGATCATTGCTTCGGTTAAGGAACTTGTGGCAGAAGTCCTGCGTGGCAAGTTGGATGACGTTGGCGAGAACCCATGTGTCAAGCCAATAGTAGCCGAAGCGCTTTATTTCCATTGGTGTTTCATTTTTTAGGGGTTATTTCAATATTTCGTTATTTCAATATTTCGTTATTTCGATATTACGATATTTCGTTATTTCGAGGTGGCGTTATTTCGTTATTTCGATATTTCGTTATAACGAGAAATTATTAATCTCGATATTACGAAATAACGATATAACGTTATTACGAAGAAGTTCGTTATACCGTTATATCGTTATTACGTTATTACGCTGTTACGTTATTTCTTTTCCTTTATTCCGCAGCTTTCTCCTCTGCAAGGCGATTTTCAATCTTACTGCCGTGAGTGAGGTAAGCTACCGGGGCGGCGATGAAGATTGATGACAGTGTACCGAATACTACGCCCAGAATCATTGCGAATGAGAATGAGCGGATAGAGTCACCGCCGAGGAAGAAGATACAGAGCAGCACGATCAATGTTGATACAGAGGTGTTGATGGTACGCGCCAAGGTCTGGTTGATTGATGTGTTGAACGCTGTCTGCTTGTCCCACTTCGGATGTATCTTGAGGTTCTCACGTATGCGGTCGAAGACAACCACCTTATCGTTGATAGAGTAACCTATCACGGTCAGGATGGCACCGATGAAGGTCTGGTCTATCTCGAGTGAGAATGGCATCCAGCCCCAGCAGAGTGAGTAGATGCCGAGCACTACTATTGTATCTACTGCCAGTGCGCAGGTAGAACCTACTGAGAAGGCTACGTTGCGGAAACGTACCATAATATATATAAAGATAGCTACGAGTGCAAGCAGCACGCTGATGATAGCGCCGTAGGTGATGTCCTTAGCCACTGAAGGTCCTACCTTCTGTGAGCTGATGATTGAACCACCCTCACGAACGTCTGGGTTCTTGAATGCGTTGACATCCTTCTGGTTTACCACGCCCTCCTTCTTCAGTGCGTTGTAGAGGATTGTCTCTGCCTCGTCGTCAACGTTAGGATCGTTAGACTCTATCTTGTAGTTGGTAGAGATACGTACGGTCTTGTTGTCGGTACCCAGGGCGATAACTGAGGTGTTGAAGCCCTCGAATGCCTTAGCCACTGTACCGCGTACCTCCTCAGGCTGAACGGCCTTGTCGAATGCTACCACGTAGTTACGTCCACCAGTGAAGTCGATAGACTGTGACAGTCCGCGAACCACGAAGCTTGCTACGAATACTACGATAGCCACGGCTACAAGTACGAAGGTCTTCTTATAGAGTGACATGAACTTCACGTCGGTGTTCTGCAAGAGGTTCTTTGACAGGCCTGTGGTGAAGGTCTCGTTCAGCCACTTGTCCTTAGCGAAGCGGTTCTCGTAAACAAGACGTGTGAGGAACACTGCTGTGAAGAATGAGCAGATGATACCGATGATCCATGTTGTGGCGAAGCCGCGGATAGGACCTGTACCGAAGACATACAGGATTACACCTGTGATGATAGATGTGAGGTTAGAGTCGAAGATAGCTGAGAAGGCATTCTCATAACCCTTCTGCAGTGCCTGCTTGATACCGAGACCGCCCTTCATCTCCTCCTTGATACGCTCGTAGATAAGCACGTTAGCATCCACCGCCGTACCGAGTGAGAGCACCATACCTGCGATACCTGACATTGTCAAGGCTGCCTGGAACGAGGTGAGGATACCGAGAGTGAAGAAGAGGTTGACGATAAGTGCGCAGTTGGCCATCATGCCCGGCTTGAAGTTATACATGCAAACCATGTAGATCATCAAGAGCACGAAGGCGATGATCATTGACACGATACCCTGCTGGATAGACTGTGCACCGAGTGTAGGACCTACCACCTCTTCCTGTACGATGCGTGCAGGTGCAGGCATACGACCAGACTTCAGAGTGTTTGCAAGGTCTTTGGTATCTTCGATGGTGAAGTTACCGGAAATCTGTGAGTTACCGCCGGTGATCTCACCGTTTACGCGTGGAGCAGAGTAAACAACGCCGTCGAGGACGATGGCGATAGCCTTACCCACGTTCTGCTTGGTGAGCTGTGCCCACAGGCGAGAACCCTCGTTATTCATTGACATTGACACGCATGGACGACCGAAGTTGTCGAACTCGTCCTTGGCGTCTGTTATCACGTCACCCTCCAGTGGAGCACGTCCGCTGGTAGATGTAACCTTCAGGGCGTGGAGCTCAAAGATGTTCTTTGTGCCCTCAACAGGCTTTGCACTCCAGAGGAGCTTCACGTCAGAAGGAACAACCTTCTTTGCTTCCTCACCGTAGATGAGCTTGTTGATTTCAGCGGTGTCACGCTCATGAGCATAACCAACGGTAGAGAGAGCCTGACCCTGAACTGGCTGGAAGATGGCGAACAGTGGGTTTTGCTTTTTGGCAGCAGCCAGCTGTGCGTCGCTGCTCTTGGCAGCCTTGTCGGCAGCCTTGGCACCAGCGTTTTGGTCATCACCCTTCTTTAGCACGAACTTGTTTGATGCTTCCTTCTTTGCAGTGTCGGCAGCCTGTGCAATCTCCTTTGCAGGCTCAGCTTTGGCTGTGTCCACCTTTGCGGTGTCGGCCTTGCCAGAAGCAATGTTAGCCAGACGGGTGTTGAGCTGTGAAAGATATGGCAATACCTCGTTGGCGTTGTATGTCTCCCAGAACTCAAGGTTGGCAGAACCCTGGAGGAGTTTACGCACGCGCTCTGGCTCCTTCACGCCAGGCATCTCGACCATGAGGCGGCCTTCCTGACCCTCGAGCTTCTGGATGTTTGGCTGAACGACGCCGAACTTGTCGATACGGTTGCGCACCACGTTGTAAGAGTTGTCGATGGCGCTCTGCACTTCAGCACGCAGTGCTGTCTCCACCTCAGCGTCGGTGCTCTGTGTTGACACCTTGCCCTTCAACTGCTGTGTGGCGAAGATCTCAGCCAGGCGGTGGCCCGGAGCGTTCTTCTTGTAGGCGTTGATGAAGAGAGTGATGAAGTCCTTCTGACTTGTCTCTTCCTCCTTCTTAGCCTCAGCCATAGACTTGACGTAAGCAGCGTCAGTCTTGTGGTCAGCCAGCACGTCGATAACGTCAGGCACGCTGATTTCGAGGATAACGTTCATACCGCCCTTCAGGTCAAGACCCAGACCAATCTGAGTCTCAAGACACTGCTGGTAAGAATAGACACCGAGGTACTTCACGGAGTCCTTGTAGTTCTGAGCGGCGATAGGGTCGCTCATCTTTGCCGCCTGCTTGTCGTAATAGCTTGTTGCTGCAGAGAACGACAAGTAGAAGATACTTGCCAGTGTCAGCAGCACGGCGGTTACAATAACAATTCCTTTGTTTTGCATTTTGTTTTTTGATTATTTTATTTTTTTGTTTTTAATTTTCTTGTTTCTTACAGAGTTTTCCGCACCCACGCGCACGCACGTACGTATTATATATACTCACACACGGACGCACTATGACGTGCAAAGTTAATAAAAATCCCTGAGATATGGAAACATTTGGCTCATATTCTTACATCTTTTAACAATCAGGTGCAAATTACTATGTATTTATCGGTGAAATATGGTGTAATCTGGTTCTGATTACAGCGCTGGCAAAAAATAAGTGCATACAAGCAGATAGGATAAAAGCCCGGCTGCCTGCCTCACTGCAGACGGCCCGGGCTTCTTCCGGATATTGTAAGGTTATTGTTAGTCAAAAATAACTGTGGGTGTCACGTGCTGTCATCACAGTTTGAATGTGACAGGCATCGTGAAGCGCACGCGGCATACCCTGCCGCCGTTGACACCTGGCATCCACTTCGGCATACCGAGTATGAGTCGTACTGCCTCCTGCTCCAGGTATGGGTCGCCCGACTTTACTGGTACTGCATTCGATATAGAGCCGTCGCGCTCAACCACGAAGCTGACCAGAATGCGTCCTTGCGAACCGAACTCACGTGCAATCTGCGGGTATTTCATGTTTTCCCTGAAATATTTCATGAGCACCTCTTTCCCCCCTATGCAGTAAGGCATTTTTTCTGCCTTCTCAAGTATTGGTGGCAGTCCGACACCCGGCTGCTTGATTATCTCTTTCTGTTTACGCTGTGCGTCGCGGTTGGCCATGGCACGGTTTGAGTTTGAGTTGTCAACCTTGCGCTCGCCCGACACGGCCTGCTGCACAGTGCCCTGTGACTTCTGCACGTTTTCAGCCGGAACTATCGATACCATAAACATACCTGAGCCGCTGAATTCAGGCAGCGAAGCGAAGAACTCCTTGATGTCCTTGTTCAGGTCCGGGTCAATGGTGCTACTCATGACCACGTCGCTGACCTTGCCTACGCTGTCAACCATATAATAAATTTCCTGACGGTTGTTGACCATGCGGCCATACTCAATCATCTTTTGTTCTATGATATCGGCATTCTGAGCCGACATTCCCATAGATGCTGCCACGAGGCAGATTGTAAGTAGTAGTTTCTGTTTCATAGCAAGTCAGTTTTATATTATCGTGGCACATACGCCACCCTGATTAGATTAAAACTTTACTCCATAGTCAAGTCGAAGTTCACCTTACCCTTGTTGCCGTTGGCGAACGTACCCTTGTATGACTTTCCGCTCACTTTTCCTGTGAAACGTCCTATGTACTTCACACCGTCGGGCTTGAATGCGTCAATCACGAGTTCAGATGTTTTCGGGTCGAAGTCGGCAAACACCAAGGTCTTCTTGCCCGATGCCACAACATAGTAGCCGCCTTCCTTGCCTATCTGCAGCGGACAGTCTTTCTCGCCGCCTATCTTGCCGCGGAAGTTGTATGTGCGTACTGTCGGGTCGAAGTCATCAGGATTGTCAGACGGACGCGTTATGGTGAAGTATTTAATGACGCGTTTCTCAACATCTCCGTTAACCTTGCGGCGTGTCCAGTTGCCGTAGCTGTCGAAGTCGAGGTAGGTGTATTGCGTATTGATGGTCTCCTGTTCGCCACCATCCACGAATCCCTGCTTGCCTTTCTTTGCTCGCAACAGACCCTTGTCGTCATATTCATACGTGATGCGCCACTCATAGCCTTCGCCGGCACCGTCAACCACTGTCAGGCGACCGTTCTTCCACTCGTAGTCCTCAGACGACTCATAGTGTGTGCAGTTGTTTATCTCGCCGTTTTGGTTGCGTGTCAGACTCATGCGTTCCATGTCCACTTGATGGCCTCCCGTGAATGGGTCGTAACCGTCGATGAGCACCAACTGTCCGGTGCGGCTGTACTCGTAGCGCATGGTAGGTTCAGAATATGTGATGCTCTTGACAGGCCCCTTCGCCTCCATGTATTGCAGGTCGGGTGTTTCTAGGTTGGCAAGTTTCTGACTGTCGGCAATCCACAGAGCCTCGGCAGCGGCCTTTGATTCGGCAGCGGCCTGCGCGGCATTGATAGAATCCTGCGCAGCCTGAGGGTCGGCAGTATTGGTCTTGTTGCCACATGAGCAAAAGACTACAGATGCAAACACAAAAGAATAGACTGGTGACAATCTTTTCATAACAAATTCCTATTGTTTTTATATATGAATCAAACTAATTCACCGACAAAGTTAATGATTTTTGTCAATTATACCAAAGCATTTGCCTTGAAACAAAAAATATTTCTGTAAAAACAGACAATTTCAACTTATTTGCAAACTCAAGTTTGCAAAAATGCCTCTAAAGCGAGGCGGTAACTGTCAAGTCCGAAGCCGCAAATCACACCTTTGCATGCAGGTGAGAGATAGGAGTGGTGACGGAAATCCTCGCGCTGATGCACATTGCTGATATGCACCTCTATCACGGGGCACAGCAGTGAGCGTATGCAGTCGTGCAGGGCTACCGACGTGTGCGTGTATGCGCCGGCATTGAGCACCACACCGTCGTATACTCCACCGTCTGCTTCGGCCAGATATGAGCCCACTTGCTGCAGTTTGTTAATCATTTCACCCTCGATGTTGCTTTGATAATATTCAATCTGTACATCGGGATAACGCTCGCGCAGTTTCGGCAGATAGCTCTCAAACGAGCTGTCGCCGTATATGCCCGGCTCGCGTTTGCCTAACAGGTTAAGGTTAGGCCCGTTCATTATAAGTATCTTCATCTTTATAATAATGTGTCGGCAATTAAGCGTAATGGCATTGCCCTTTTGTTATTCTTTATCCTTTTTATCCTTTGTCCTTTAAACGGTCTATCAGTCTCCTTACTCCCTCGCTGGCGCCGCACTGCAGGTGTTCTACGTTTGCCTTGGCCGCAACAGGGTTCGGGTCTATCAAGTAAACAGGTATGCCGGGACGGGCATACTGCACCAGTCCAGCTGCCGGGTATACGTTGAGCGACGTGCCGATGATTACAAACACGTCAGCCTGCTGTGCCACCTGTGCGGCATCATACAGGTTAGGCACATTCTCGCCGAAGAAGACGATGAAGGGGCGCAGCAGCGAACCGTCGGCTGCTTTCTCACCGTGAGGCACCTCCAGTCCCGTAGGGCCGAATCCCTCGTGTGGTAGGGTGATGTGGTAGCGTGGATTGTCAACGTCGCGACTGCTGCACATCTTCATCATCTCGCCGTGCAGGTGTATCACCTTTGTCGAGCCGGCGGCCTCATGCAGAGCGTCCACGTTCTGCGTCACTACAGTCACGTCATAGTCGCGTTCCATCTCGGCAAGCAGGCGGTGCCCTTCGCATGGCTGCACATCCTTATATTTCACGCGAAGCATGTTGTAGAAATCATTTACATAGTTGGGGTCGGCCTCCCAACCCTCGTGCGTGGCCACGCGTTCCACAGGGTAGTTGTCCCACAAGCCGCCTGCATCGCGGAAAGTGCTTAGTCCACTCTCTACTGACATGCCGGCACCGGTGAGCACCACTATCTTCTTCTTTGTCTGTTCCATAGCTGTATTAAAGATTGATTTGCCGTATAATTGCAAGGTAAAATTACACTTTTTATTTCAAACCATGATATGAAAACTTGATAAATACTATAAAATGTCTAAAAAAAACATAAAAACATCCGCAATTGAAAAAAAATATGTAACTTTGCACCGTTTTATATATAAGGAACGAAATGGACAAGACAAGTTACGCCCTTGGTATGGGCATCGGACGTCAGCTCAAGGACATGGGTGCTGACAATTTAAATTTAGATGATTTCGCACAGGCCATCAAAGACTGCGTTGCTGACAAGCCGCAGCTCACTGACGCAGAGGCGCAGCAGCTGGCACAGCAGTTCT
Source organism: Prevotella sp. (assembly GCA_017413085.1). Taxonomy (GTDB): domain Bacteria; phylum Bacteroidota; class Bacteroidia; order Bacteroidales; family Bacteroidaceae; genus Prevotella. Next base: position 12,475 of record JAFPVC010000007.1, on the reverse strand, counting down.
TTGCCAAGCAACAGGAGGAGCAGCGTGCACGTGCTGTCGAGATTGGCAAGGTGAAAAAGGCCGAAGGTGAGAAATACCTCGCAGAGAATGCGAAGAAAGAGGGTGTGATTACCACAGCGTCAGGTTTGCAGTATAAGGTTTTGCAGGAGGGCACTGGCAAGTCGCCCAAGGCAATTGACAGCGTGGAGTGCCACTACGAGGGTTTCCTCATTGACGGTACGGTGTTTGACTCAAGCGTTCAGCGCGGCCAGACAGCTACATTCCCGCTGAATGGAGTTATCAGTGGCTGGACAGAGGGTCTGCAGTTGATGAAGGAAGGTGGCAAGACACGTTTCTTCATACCTTACAATCTGGCTTACGGTGAGGCTGGCGCAGCCGGTTCGATACCTCCATACGCTACACTGATATTTGACGTGGAGTTGATAAAGGTGAAGTGAATTCATAATGCATAATTCACAATTCATAATTCATAATTCGGAATTAATAATTAAGATTTATATAAAAAAGAAGAAATGAAGAAATTTTCTTTTATTGCAGTTGCCGCAGTGGCTGTAGCTGCATTTACAAGTTGTGGTAATGGCACTCCAAGTGCAAATTTGAAGGATGACGTAGACACATTGAGCTACGCAATCGGTATGGCTCAGAGCGATGGCCTGAAGGAATACCTCGTAGAGCGCGTTGGCGTTGACACAGCCTACATTGATGAGTTCATCAAGGGTCTTAACGCTGGTGCTACAGCCGGTGATGACAAGAAGAAGGCTGCCTACTATGCAGGTGTGCAGGTTGGTCAGCAGATTGGCGGTCAGATGGTGAAGGGCATCAACTATGAGCTCTTCGGCGCTGATTCTACGCAGACCATTTCGCTGAAGAACATGCTTGCAGGTTTTGTGGCTGGCGTAACAGGTAAGAGACAGCTTATGACACTTGCTCAGGCTCGTTTGGTGGCAGAGACCAAGATGCGCACCGTAAGCGCTGCCAACAAGGCAAAGCAGTATGGCGACTACAAGAAGAAGAACGAGGATTTCCTCGCCAAGAACAAGAAGCAGCCGGGTGTTGTCACCCTGCCGAGCGGCGTGCAGTATAAGGTTATCAAGAACGGCACAGGTGCCATTCCTGCCGACACATCAACTGTGATGGTTCACTACGAGGGCAAGACCATTGACGGCAAGGTATTTGACTCAAGTTACAAGCGCGGCGAGCCTGTAACCATGAAGTGCAACCAGGTAATCAAGGGTTGGACTGAGGCTCTCACCCACATGCCGGCAGGTTCAAAGTGGGAGGTATACATTCCTCAGGAGCTTGCTTACGGTGAGCGTGCACAGGGTCAGGACATCCAGCCGTTCTCTACGCTCGTGTTTACCATAGAGTTGGTAAGCGTGAAATAAGAATGTGAAAATTGAAGAATTGAAAGAAATAAGGATTGAAGCAAAGTCTTAAAGGATTATGAAAAAGATATTGTTTCTTGCCGCAATGCTGACCGTTACAGTCGGCATGACGGCTAAACCAAAGAAAGACAAGGCTGATGCCACAACGGCTGCTACCACACAGGTGAAGAATGCTACCGCAGCAGGAGCCGCTGTATTGAAAAACGGAAGCGACTCTGTCAGCTATGCAGCAGGATGTATTCACACCGACGGACTGATGGAATACCTGCAGCAGCAGTTCAATTTTGACCCTGCCTATATGCCCGACTTCATCGAGGGCTTAAAGGAGGCAAAGGCAAAGGGCATTGATCCACGTGCCAATGCGCGTGCGGCAGCAGCACACATCAACACGATTGTGCAGGAGCGCATGATTAAGGGTGTAGGTAAGGAACTTGAAGGTTCTGCCACTCCGATGAACGAAGAAAAGTTCTACGAGGGTTTCTTCGCAGCCATACAGGGCGACACCGCAACCTTCAGTATGCAGAATGCACAGAAGCTGTTCCAGTCTACTATGCAGGCTAACCGCAAGGTGAAGGCCGAGAAAGCAAAGAAGGAAGGCGTGGACTGGCTGAAGGAAAATCAGACCAAGCCGGGTGTTGTGACAACGGCATCAGGACTGCAGTACAAAGTCATCACCATGGGTACGGGCGAGCGTCCGAAAGCTGATCAGGAGGTAGAGGTGAAATATGAAGGACACCTCATCGACGGTACTGTGTTCGATTCAAGCTACAAGCGCAATCCGCAGACCACCAAGTTCAAGTGCAACCAGGTAATCAAGGGTTGGACAGAAGGTCTGCAGCTGATGCCTGTAGGCTCTAAGTTTGAGTTCTACATACCTCAGGAACTGGCATACGGTGAGCGCGGTATGGGTCAGAACATCCCGCCTTACTCTACGCTGATATTCACGGTGGAACTGGTTGGAATAAAGTAAAGCCAGGTCACCGCTATAAGGTTTCTTACACGAGCCATACATCCAGAGGAGCGTATGGCTCGTGTAATACTTTCTGCCGGGTGCGTCTGACAGGTTTAGACAATAAAAACAAGCCGTCAGCGTTTTTTCTATAAGATGAAATCAATAAACACCACATATTGTATATATAGGAACAGTGTGCGCCGCATAGTAGCCGCTGCCTTTATACTCCTGCTTCAGACAACACTGTGTGCCGGTTATGCGCTGGCGCAGGATTTCGTGCTCACTGGTCGTGTGCTGGACGACCAGGGCAATCCTGTGGAACTCTGCACGGTGTCGTGCATCAAGCAGGCCAAGGCCACCATGACCAACCTGAAGGGTGAGTTCTCGCTGTCGTTGTCGTCGGCTGACTCCGTTGAGGTGCGCTTTTCAATGATTGGCTACAAGGCAAAGACACGTACGCTGCGCCGTCCGCGTGGAAGGCAGAACCTGCAAATCACGTTATATGAGGACAATCAGGAACTGCAAGGCGTAACCGTGACGGAAAAGAAACGTCAGACCAGCACCACGCAGGAACTTGATGTGAAGGACATGAAGCAGGCACCGTCGGCCACGGGCAATGCCGTGGAGGAACTCATACAGCAGCAGGCTGGTGTGAGCACACATAGCGAACTGTCGTCGCAGTATAATGTGCGTGGTGGCTCTTTCGACGAGAACTCCGTATATATAAATAATGTAGAGGTGTATCGTCCGTTCCTCGTTCGCTCTGGACAGCAGGAGGGACTGTCAATCATCAACCCCGACATGGTTGAGAAGATAGCCTTCTCTACAGGCGGCTATGAGGCTAAGTATGGCGACAAGATGTCGTCGGCGCTCGACATTACGTATCACCGTCCCAAGCGCACGGAGATGTCTTTGTCAGCAAGCCTTATGGGAGCCTCTGCATACTTAGGCTTCGGCGGCAAGAAATTCTCATGGTCAAACGGTTTTCGATACAAGCAGACCAAGGCCCTTCTGAAGACATTCGACACTACGGGCGAGTACGATCCTTCGTTCATCGACTACCAGACCTACATGACCTTTACTCCCAACAAACGCTGGCAGGTGGAGTTCATAGGCGACATATCGCAGTCACGCTACAACTTCTATCCGAAAGACCGCGAGACAACATTCGGCACGCAGGACAACCTGAAAGCTTTCAAGGTTTATTTCGACGGACAGGAGAAAGACCTCTTCCGTACCTATTTCGGCACGCTGACCCTGCGCCGCATCATATCGGACAAGGCCACGGTGTCGCTCATAGGTTCGGCTTTCCATACCAAGGAACAGGAGACCTATGACATACAGGGACAGTATTGGCTCACGCAGACTGAGACACAGGACAACATGGGAGTGGGTACATACATGGAGTATGCACGCAACTACCTGACGGCCAACGTTGCAAGCCTTAAACTTATGCTCGACCGCAAGACGCGCCGCCATGCCGTGCAGGCTGCCGTGCAGATGCGCTGGGAGCATATAACCGAGAACTCGCGTGAATATGAGATGCGCGACTCTTCGGGCTATGTGATGCCCCACACCGGTTCCGACCTCTACATGATTTACACCATGGCTGCACGCAACTCGTTGCGTGCACGCCGCATTGAAGCCTACGTGCAGGATACGTGGAAGTTTGCCTCACCGTTGGAATCCAACTTCTATACGCTGAACTACGGTGTGAGGTTCTCCAACTGGTCATTCAACCATGAGAGCATCGTGTCGCCAAGGGCCTCTCTGAGTGTGGTACCATACTGGAATGAGAATGTTACGCTGCGCTTTGCTGCCGGACTGTACTATCAGGCACCGTTCTTCAAGGAACTGCGCGACACCACGACAATAGGAGGTGTCACCTATGCCACGCTCAACAGAAAAATCAAGTCGCAGCAGAGTGTTCACTTCATCGCTGCCATGGACTATCGGTTTAAGTCTGACGGCCGTCCGTTTAAGTTTACTGCCGAGGCTTACTACAAGCTGCTCTCCGACCTCATACCATACAGCGTTAACAACGTGAAGGTGACTTACAACGGCCTTAACGAAGCAACAGGCCATATAGCCGGCATCGACTTCAAACTCTATGGTGAGTTTGTGCCGGGCACGGATTCTTGGATTACCTTCTCGCTCATGTCTACCGGCATGAAATACCGTGGTGAAAGCATACCATTGCCTACAGACCAACGGTATGCCGTCAATCTGTTTTTCACCGACTATTTCCCTGGTACCGACCGCTGGCGCATGACGCTGAAACTGGCTTACGCCGACGGACTGCCGTTTGGTCCGCCGCATTCCGACAATGCCCGCCAGCATTTCCGTGCACCGGCATACCAGCGTGTGGATATAGGCATGAGTTACCGCGCATACAAGCATGAAGCGCAGCAAAACAATAAATTCCATCTGCGCAACATGTGGCTCGCGCTCGACTGCCTTAACCTGCTTGGCCACAATAACGTTAACTCCTACTACTGGGTGACCGACGTGACCAACCATCAGTATGCCGTGCCGAACTACCTGACAGGCCGTCAGCTAAACGCACGTCTGACGATGGAATTTTAAATTCTGCAGGAGGAGTATGAATATTTGCAGTGACGTCAATCGGCAATAACAAAAACAATTCAACCATGAAAAAATTATTACTAAGAAAGACGAACCGCAGCACGGCGTATTCATAAAACAAGGAGTGAAATACATAAAATAACTATTTATGACAACATACGAAAGTAAAGTAAAACACATTACATGTCCCGTAGGACTTGTATACGAGAAACTGAGCAACCTTGAAAACCTGCGTCCGCTAATCGACGGTGCAGAGAACAGCGACGTCCTGCGCCAGCAGATAGAGGCAGCTGGTCAGGATGCCTCGCTGCTCGACAACCTGAAAGACGTGCGCCTGACCGCCGACAGCATTGCCATTCCTGCCCCGATGATTGGCGAACTGTCATTGCGCATCATAGACCGTGAGCCGGAGAAATGCGTGAAGTTTGAGACAGAGCAGTCGCCCGTGAAGGCCAACATGTGGATACAGGTGCTGCCTGATAAAGATGAAAACGGAGAAGCGACCGCTACAAAGATGCGCCTGACGCTTAAAGCCGACCTCAACCCCATGATTAAGATGATGCTGGGCAGCAAACTGCAAGACGGAATAGAAAAGTTTGCCGACATGCTCGCCATGGGACTGAGTGCCAGAACTGTGTAAAGACCAGGCAAAAGACATAGGGTGGGACTGCTAATTCCCGCAATGAAAACCGCCGGCGTGCGTAGCAGACAGTTAGTGCTGCTGTGCACGCCGGCGGTTTTTATGTTTATTGCGGATTGTAATTCTGTAACCCGTCTGGTAAAAAACAGTGGAACGAAGACGAAAACAAAAGGTTTAATCGAAAAAATTTGCACAATTGGAAAAGTTTTGTTACTTTTGTTGCCGAATCTTTGAAACTATACTAACTACATCATAACACGTAAAGCTTAAACAATGAAGAAAAACTATCCATTACAGGGCTTCAGACGGTGGCTCCTGCTCTTGCTTGTGGCTATGCCACTGGCAATGGCGGCACAGCGCACGGTCAGGGGCAACGTGACCGATGAGGCAGGTGAACCGCTCATCGGTGTCACCGTCATGGCAGTTGGCACCCAGCAGGGAACCGTGACCGACTTTGACGGCAACTATTCTATCAACATCAGCCAAAACGTGAGTCAGCTGCAGTTCTCCTACGTTGGCTATGCCAAGCAGACTCTCGAAGTCACCGGCTCAACACTCAATGTGAAGATGCAGAGTGACAACGAACTGAAAGAGTTGGTAGTCATAGGCTACGGCGTACAGAAGAAGACCGACCTCACAGGTGCCATTTCAAGCATCGGCGAGAAAGACTTCAATCAGGGTGTAATCACTTCGCCTGAACAACTCGTCAATGGCAAGATTTCCGGTGTGCAGATTACCAACAGTGGCGGTTCGCCGACTGCCGGTGCAACCATCCGCATACGTGGTGGTGCATCGCTCAACGCCTCGAACGACCCATTGATTGTCATCGACGGTGTGCCAATGGAAGTGGGGCAGGGCATAAGCGGTTCAGGCAATCCACTCTCGCTCATCAACCCTAACGACATTGAGACCATGACCGTGCTGAAGGATGCTTCATCAACAGCCATCTACGGTTCGCGTGCATCTAACGGCGTCATCATCATAACTACGAAGAAGGGCACGAGAAACAAGCGTCCGAAGATAACATTCTCTACCACCAACAGCCTTGCCACGGTTGCCAAGACCGTCGATATGATGTCGCTAAGCGAGATGCAGCGCGTCGTTGCCAAGTATGGCACGTCACGCAACAAGGGCGTGGCTGGCATTCCCGACACTGAGGATGCACAGGCATGGCACGACCAGATTTACGCCGGAGCCGTAGGACTGGGCACCGAGACCAACTGGAGTGACCTTATATACCGCGACGCATGTGGCACAGACAACAATCTCAGCCTTTCGGGCATGATAGGCAATAACCTGCCTTATCGTGTCAGTCTGGGTTACATGCACCAGGCTGGTATCTTGAGGAATGACTGGACACAGCGCGGCACGGCATCGCTGAACCTCGCACCTACATTCTTCAATGACCATCTGAAAGTGGTGCTCAACCTCAAGGGCACTACCAACACCAACCGCTTTGCCAGCCAGAGTGCCATCTGGGGCGGACTGACGCGTAACCCTTACGCTCCCGTTTATACCACAAACGGCAGTTACCTTGGCTACCATGAGGCAATCGACGACAATGGAATGCCTATCACGGGTGCTACGGCAAACCCGGTGGGACTGCTCGACTACGTGCTTGACAAGTCGAGCGTGAAGCGTTTCGTGGGCAACATCGACCTTGACTATAAGGTTCACTTCCTGCCAGAACTGCGCCTGCACGCTACAGGCGGCTACGACTATTCACAGGGCAAGGGCACCGTATTCACGCCGGCTGAGGCATACAGCGGCTATAACGGCGGTGGCTCCGACTATGCCTATGGTCCGCAGAAGAACTACAATAGTCTGCTCACGCTTTATGCCAACTACCATAAGGAAATAGAAGAGGGACTGCGGCAGACCATAGACCTGACAGCCGGTTACGACTTCCAGCACTGGAAGCAGTGGTCTGGACTGTACAACAAGTACAACGTGGCACACACTCAGTACAACGAGATTGCCGAGTCTGACCAGCGCCACTCGCTCATGTCATACTACGGCCGACTGAACTACACGCTCCTTGACCGCTACATGCTCACGGCAACTGTACGCCTTGACGGTTCAACGCGTTTCGGGTCCGACAAGCGCTGGGGCACGTTCCCGTCAGTGGCATTTGCCTACAACATAGCACGCGAGGATTTCTTCAAGCCACTTTCAAAAACCGTGAACGACCTGAAGCTGCGCGTGTCATACGGCGTGACAGGTCAGCAGGACGGTATAGTCAATTATGGCTACCTGTCCACCTACACCCTCTCGCAACTTGGTGCAAGCTATCAGCTCGGCGATACTTTCGTAGAAACATACCGCCCGTCAATGTATAACAACAATCTGAAGTGGGAGACCACGAGAGCCTTCAACGTAGGACTTGACCTTGGCTTCCTCAACAACCGCTTCACCGCAAGTGTAGACTACTACTACCGCAAGACGGAAGACCTGCTTGCCGTGGTGCCATCGGATGCCGGAACAAACTTCGGCAAGGAGTTACTCTCCAACGTGGGTAACATCAATTCGCAGGGTGTGGAACTGTCATTCAATGCCAACATCATTTCTACAAAAGACTGGCAGTGGGTGCTCAGCGGCAACGCCACATGGCAGCGCGCACGCATAGCCAACCTGCGCACCAGTCCTGAAGCACCGGCGGTCAACACTCCACAGGGATGGATTGAGAGCCACTATGTGCAGGTGTTCACCGAGGGCTATGCGCCATACGCCTTCTATGTATGCAAGCAGATATACGACGAGAAGACGGGCAAACCCATCGAGGGTCTGTATGCTGACCTTGACGGCGACGGCGTATTCAACCCCGCAACCGACCGTTACCACTACCACTCGCCGGCACCCGACTGGATTTTCGGACTCTCTACCTCGCTGACGTGGAAGAGACTGACGCTATCGACGTCGCTGCGTGCAAACGTGGGCAACTACGTATACAACCAGCTTGCAATGAATACAGGCGCATTCGGCACAGTGTTCTACAACGACTATCAGATGAACCTCATGTCTCGCTCATACCTTGAGACAGGTTTCAACACCCGACAGTATGAGAGCGACCACTACGTGGAGAACGCATCATTCCTGAAGATGGATAACATCAGCCTCGGCTATAACTTCGGTCAGGTTGCAAAGAACCTGAGCCTGAACGCCTCGTTCATGGTGCAGAATGTCTTTACCATCACAAAATACAGCGGACTTGACCCAGAGGTAAGCAGCGGCAGGGACGGCCAGATGTACCCGCGCCCACGCACCTACTCACTGACCGTAGGACTGGAGTTCTAAGCAGATATAATAAAGAACCATAGTAACTATAAAACTCTATAGTATCTATAGTAACTATACAAACTATAGGCACTATAGAAACTTTAATAACTATAAAAACAAAAAAAGAAAGAAATGAAAAAAGCAAACAATATAAAACTGTTTCTTGCTTCACTGCTGCTCTTGGCAGTAACCTCCTGTTCGCTCGATGAGTATCCACATACTGAAGTGAACGGCAGCGAGGTATACTCCACCACGGCAGGATGCAACTCTGCACTGGCCAAGGTTTACGCCTCATACGTAATCGTAGGCCAGGCTAAGGAGGGGCTAAGCGACTTCTCTACCAACAACGGCTATGACCTCATGCGTGGCTACATAAACATGCAGGAGATGCCTACCGACGAGATGGCTCCCACATGGCTTGAGGGCGACCAGCAGGCCGGACTGGGCTATATGCAGTGGAACGCCGACGACTCATGGGTCAGCGATGTCTACTACCGCCTGTACTACACCATTGCGCTGGCCAACGATTTCATTGCTAACACAGCTTCAAAGGAAGACCAGACCATCAAGCAATACGTGAGCGAAGCCCGCTTCCTCAGGGCACTGGCATATTATATGGTGCTTGACCTGTATGGCAAAGGTCCCTTCGTAGATGAGAACTCAGGCATAGGCTCTTATCATCCAGACGTATATACCAACGCACAGCTCTTCGCCTATATCGAGAGTGAACTGAAAGCCGTGGCCACCGCGCTGCCTGCAAAGAGCGCAGTGGAATATGGTCGTGCATCGTCTGGTGCGGCTTACGCTCTGCTTGCCAAGCTCTATCTCAACGCAGAGGTATATGGCGCCGGCAATCACTATGCCGACTGTGTGACTGCGTGTGATAACGTGCTCACTCAGGGCTATACCCTTGAGCAGGACTATCAGAAACTCTTCAATGCCGACAACCATAAGCGCACCAACGAGATTATCTTCTCGCTCAACATCGACGCTACAAACACAGTGTCGTGGGGCGCAACCACATACCTCGTATGCGGTGCCATTGGCAACAGCAACAACCAGAATGCAGCCGACTATGGTGCAACGGGCGGCTGGGGCAACTTCCGCACACGCGGCGAGTTTACCTCTCTCTTCAATGAAGGCGACAAGCGTGCGCTCTTCTGGAAGAATGACAGTCAGCAGTTCTTCAATGGCAACAGCATCGACGACCAGAACTACGGATGGTTCGGTTGCAAATACACCAACCTTACGGATGCCGGCGAGTCTGCGAGCAACACTGCCGACGGCGGTGCCTGCACCGACTACCCCATGCTGCGCCTTGCCGACGTGATTCTGATGAAGGCTGAGGCCATGCTGCGCAACGGTTCTGCTGCCGATGCGGTTCTGCCGCTCCTGCAGCAACTCTGCGACCGTGCCTTTGACGACCGCACACTGCTTGCCTCAGAGGTAAACCTGCAGTATATACTTGATGAGCGTGCGCGCGAACTGTGGTGGGAGTGCACCCGCCGCACCGACCTTGTGCGCTATGGCATGTTCACCACAAACAAATACCTGTGGGAGTGGAAAGGCGGAGCTGCCGCCGGCACTGCCGTGAGCAGCACGATGAACACCTATCCTATACCAGCCGCCGAGCAGTCAGCCAACTATAAGCTGAAGGACTAATCCATAATTAAGAATAAGGATAAAAGGAATAAAGTTTGTTTGGTATTTCAGTACAAACGAACCTTAATCCATCAACCATAATTTAGAGTTTTATGATAAGTTTAAAAATATATAATAATAGGAAGATGATGGATAGAGTGAATCGCAAGGCGTTCTTCACTCTTCACTCTTCACTCTTCACTTGTTTATTGCTGGCAATGACAGCAATAAACACCTCCTGCGACAAGGATGGCGACCTCGTTACCGTGGGCAGCGGCGATGCACTGACGCTGACAGGTTCTAACACCGTGATGCTCGACCCAAGCAAAGCCACCGACCTGGCTCTTACGCTGAACTGGAACGACAACCACCGCCTTGCCACCAACTATGCCGATGTGCTCGTGCCAAACGGCAGCATAAGCAATTCCATACAGATTTCAAAGACTGCCGACTTTGCCAGTTACTATAACTGCGAGATGAGCAGCGGAGTGTATCAGAAACAGTTTACCAATGCTGCTCTCAACGGCGAACTTGCCAAACTGGGCTACGAGCCGGGCGAGGAAACACCGATGTATGTGCGCATAGCGGCATCTACAGGCAGCAACATAGAGCCGCAGTATTCCAACGTCCTCGAGATGTCGGTGGTGACATACCTCATCGACTACTCTTACGGTACGGCTGTCTCAACCGACAAGGTATCACCGCTGGGCGAACTGTCTTCTCCTGACAAGGACGGTATCTATACTGGCTTCCTCTCGCTTGGCGCATGGGCAAACTGGTATTTCCTCGAGAACGACGGCACGCTCTGGGGCAACGACAACGTGAGCGGCACGGCATTCGTAATATCGAAGAGCACCGAGGCATGGAACTTCTGGACTTCTTCGTTCAACGGCTGCCGCTACGTGGTGGTCAACACCAAGCAGAACTGGTGGAGCGACACGTCCATTCCGTCTGTAGAAGTAAGCGGCGACCTGAGCGGCACCATGACATTCAACAAGCAGACCATGCAGTGGACGCTCACCTATACCGCCGCAGGCACCGACCCGGTGAAACTCAAGTTTGCTTCGCCTGACTCTAAGCTCTTCGACCAGACCACCGGCGACAATGAGCAACTCAAGGAGGCTATCGCCACTCCGCTCTATTTCACCTCAACGGGCATAACCACCATCGAGGCAGAGCAGGAGGAGATAACTCTCTCTGCGCCAAAGGCAGGAGAGTGCACCGTGACCATCGACCTCAGCAGCCGCGAAGGCCCTGCTTACAGCATAGTAGAAGGCGGAGCAGCCGAGGAAGAAACAGTGGAGCCTGTGCTCTGCATCATGGGCAACGACAACTTATGGGACCATACCGAGTGGCTGCGCCTGTCTGACGAAGACAGCAAGACCTACACCGGAACCGTTAACATGAATTCGTCGTGGGGATTCTATTTCACCAAGACTCTTGACAGCAGCGACTGGGACAAGATAAACCAGGACCCTGACAACTCTGACAAGAAACTGAAGGCTGGCGGCAACGACATAGAAGCACCGGGCGTGGGACTCTATATCCTCAGCGCATCGCTCGGATGGATGAGCTACTGGTATGAGATGGACGGTGCACAAGTAACATCGGTTTCATACACAGGCCTCAATAACAACTGGGATGTTACAGCCATGACTGCTACTGAGACTCCAGGCGTATATACAGCAACAGTAGATGTTACTGCCGGCACACCGTGGGGCGTGAAGATACTCATCAACGACTCGTGGGACGACTACTGGTTCGGCACACGCTCTGACGGTACGCTGACATGGAAAGTAAAGGACAATGGCGACCCCGTTGGCATAGACGGTAACGGCACATACACGCTGACCGTTGACATCTGCCACGGCACATACACGTTGGAAAAGAATAATTGAAAAATGAAAAACTAACAACAAATGAAGAATATAATTAATATAATAGGAAAGAAGAAAGGAAAAATAGTCCGCTTGGCATTTTTCACTTTTCACTTTT